>NZ_JADPJC010000058.1:0-158376 GCF_023073215.1 Bradyrhizobium sp. 35 | reverse complement strand
CGCGAACCGGCTTGCGTCGAATTCGCTGTTGGAGGCCGTGGTCTACGCCGCGCGCATCGCCGACGACATCGCCGGCCGCACCACTCCCTCGCCCGCACGTCTTGCGGACGTGCCGACGCCGGGGGACGGCGCGCCGGATGCTGCGGCCGTGAAGCGGCTGCGGATGCTGATGAGCACGCATGTCGGCGTGATCCGCAATGGTGACGGGCTTGCGGACGCGGTTCGCAGCTTCTCCGCGCTCGAACGCGAGGCCACGAGCATCGCGGTCCGCAACATGGCAACGGCAGCCCTGCTCGTGGTGGCGTCAGCCTGGAACCGGCGCGAGAGCCGCGGCGCGCACTTCCGCTCCGACCATGCCGCGGACGTGCCCCCCCTCGCGCAACGCACGATGACGACGCTCGCAGCAGTGCGCGAGATCGCGGACAGCCTGAGCGAACGCCCGACACCGCGCACGGCGCAACCGATGACCGCCTGACGGAGTCTGCCATGATCACCCCGAATTCTCTGCTTTATCCCGACGCCTTCCTCTCCCCGCTCGCGATCGACGAGGCCGTGCTGCGCGCGCTCGATGAGGATCTCGGCCGCGCCGGCGACATCACCTCACTTGCGACGATCCCCGAAGCAACGAAGGCGCAAGCAATCCTGGTCGCGCGGCAGTCCGGCGTGATCGCCGGCTTGCCACTGGCGCTCGCCACCTTGCAAAAGCTTTCGCCCGACATCGAGATACGCGCACATGTTCGCGACGCCGCGCGCGTCGCCCGCGGGCAGCAGGTGCTGACGATCTCGGGGCCGGCACGCGCCATCCTCACGGCGGAGCGGACCGCGCTGAATTTCGTCGGCCGCCTGTCGGGCGTTGCGACGCTCACGGCGGACTATGTCGCGCGCACCGAGGGCACCCGGATGAGAATCTGCTGCACGCGAAAGACCACGCCCGGGCTGCGCGCCTTGGAGAAATACGCGGTACGCTGCGGCGGCGGCTTCAATCACCGCTTCGGGCTCGACGACGCGATCCTGATCAAGGACAACCACATCGCGGTCGCCGGCGGCATCCGTCCCGTGCTGGAGCGCGCCCGCGCCCAGGCCGGCCATCTCGTCAAGATCGAGATCGAGGTCGACACGCTTCCGCAGTTGCGCGAGGTGCTCGACACCGGCCTTGCCGACGCCGTGCTGCTCGACAACATGGATATTGCGACGCTGCGCGAAGCCGTCAGGCTCAACGAGGGACGCCTCAAGCTGGAGGCATCCGGCGGTGTCACCCTGGACTCGATCCCAGCCATCGCTGCGACCGGCGTCGACTACGCCTCATCCGGCGCGCTGACGCATTCGGCGCCAAATTTCGACTGCGCGCTGGATATCGAGGCGTGAGGCGCTACCGCCGCTCGGTCGCGCCCATCTCGGCGGAGCTCTTGGCTTGCTGAGTGAGCTCGGCGGAGAGCGCGGCGGTCTGCGCCGGGGTGCCCCAGCTCGGCTCTTCGCTGCCATCGCCCCAGGCGCGTGGGCGATAGAAGGTGTGGACGCCGGTCTTGTACATCTTCTTCATCTCGGCGACCCAGGACGGGCGCACCCAATAGGCGTGGTAGTGCGTGGACTTGCCGACCTCGGGCAGCCAGATCTGGCCGTCGAGCATGGCCTTCGAGATCTTTTTCGCACGGTCCCACATCTCGGGCTCGCGGATCACGTCGGCATTGTTGTCGCAGGCAAAGGTGAACTGGCAAGCGAGATGGCGGTGCTTGTTCTGATAGACGGCGCCGCACACGGTGTCCGGGTATTTGCCGGAGAACACGCGATTCATCACCACCTGCGCAACCGCCATCTGACCGCGCACGGCCTCGCCGCGGGACTCGAAATAGACGGCCTCCGCGAGGCATTTTTCGGACTTCGCGCGCGACTTGTCGTCGAGCGCGAGCCGTTCCGCCGGCGATCTGGCGCGCTGATTGTCGACGTTGACCTCACCCTTCGGCGCGACGCTCTCGCCGCTTTCGATATCCTTCGCAATATCCTCCGACGGCGGCGATAGCGACGCCGTCACCTTCATGTCGGGGTCGGGCATCACGATCAGCGGCTCCGCACCGGGTTGCCAGCTCTCGATGCTCTCGACGTTGCCTCCGAGCGAGGAACTGCCGAAGAACAGGCTCGAGGTCTTGACCCGGAACGGATCGCGCGGCGGTGCAGCCGGAATGGTGGCCTGCTTCAGCGCTTCGAGCGGCTGGAGCGCGAGCGAGCGCGCAGCGTCGCTGGCTTGTGGCGCATTGGTGTATTGCGGCAGCGGCGGCGCACGCAGCGCCTCCGCGAGTTCGGGATCCAGCGCGGCCGCGGATTCCGGCGACATCGCCTGCGGCAGCGCGACGGTCTTGGCGCCGAACACCGAGCTGTTCGACGTCGCGGGATCCTCCTGCGTCGGCACTGCCGTCGGCGCGCCCGCTTCGGGAGCCTGCGTCGGCGTGACCGTTGCGAGGCGATCACCCTTCATCGAGCGATCGACCTTGGGAAAATCGGCGGCCTGGTAGCGGGGCGGCGCCTGCAGCGCCGGATTGCGGCTGATCGCGCCGGTGACGTCGCGGCTGTCGAGGCTCGCGAGACGAACCATCGCGCTCTGCGGAGCCGAAGTGCCGATCGGCCGGGAAAAACTGTAAGTGGCCAGTTGTATGGAGGACGCAGCAGAGAATACCTGCTTCTGCCAACGCTCCGCGACCCCGGGTTGGCGCGCCAACAGCGAGGCAATGTCCTGATAGCCGGTCTCTCTCGGCATCAATGCGAAGATGCAGAGACCGATGCCGAAGGACGCGAACCGCGCGCCCTTCGGATGGGTACGCAACAAAAACATCGATACGCTCACGCTACGCTTACGCTAGAAAAATCGAGCCGCAGTACATCCGTGCAATTCGATCTTTATCGTGAGTATCTAATTTAGGTTGCTGGGGCGTTAATCGGCGTTGCGCATGCGGCACACGCAAGCAATCGCAGGTGTTCTCACGGGGCGATGATGCGCCTTGGTAAATGCGCCCTCACGCGAAGGGGTAAACAACTGGTCAACGCGAATGGTGAAGGAACTCTTGCGCGCACGTGTCATTACGGGATGCGCGCGGTTCCATCGCCACTTCGACCATAGCCGCCATGCCCCGCGAAGGCGGGGCATAGTACGCCGCGGCTCCTTCCCTATCACGTCACCGCCTCTGGAATACTGGATCGCCCGCTTACGCGGGCGATGACACTGAATGTGTGGCAAGAACGTCGCCTCAAAAGAAAGAGGCGGGGTTTTGGCCCCGCCTCTTTCGCTCTCAACATTCAACTCGCCGCTTACCTTACGCTTGGCTCGCGATCGCCTTGCCGAGCGCGGCTTGCGCGGCGGCGAGGCGGGCGATCGGGACGCGGTAGGGCGAGCAGGAGACGTAGTCGAGGCCGATCGCGTGACAGAAGGCGACGGAGGCGGGATCGCCGCCGTGCTCGCCGCAGATGCCGACCTTGAGCGAGGGGCGCGTCTTGCGACCGCGTGCGACGCCGATCTTGACGAGCTCGCCGACGCCTTCCTGGTCGAGCGCGACAAAGGGATCGATCGGCAGGATGCCCTTGGACACGTAGGTGCCGAGGAAGCTTGCGGCATCGTCACGGCTGATGCCGTACGTCGTCTGCGTGAGGTCGTTGGTACCGAATGAGAAGAACTCGGCGCTCTCCGCGATCTCGGCCGCGAGCAGGCAGGCGCGCGGCAGCTCGATCATTGTGCCGACCTGATAGGTCAGCTTGGTGTTGGTGTCGCGCATCACCGCCTTCGCGGTGGAATCGATGCGCGCCTTGACGAGGTCGAGCTCCATCTTGGTGGCGATCAGCGGCACCATCACCTCGAGGCCGACGGCCTTGCCGGTGCGCTTCTCGGCCTCGACCGCCGCTTCGAAGATCGCACGTGCCTGCATCTCGGCGATCTCGGGATAGGCTATCGCGATACGGCAGCCGCGGAAGCCGAGCATCGGATTGAACTCCGACAGCTCCCGCGCGCGGTCGGCCAGGCGCCGCGGGTCGGTGTTCATGGCGCGCGCCACTTCCTCGACCTCGGCATGGGTGTGCGGCAGGAACTCGTGCAGCGGCGGATCAAGCAAGCGGATCGTGACGGGCAGGCCCTTCATGATCTCGAACAACTCGACGAAGTCGGCGCGCTGCATCGGCAGCAGTTTTGCCAGCGCAGCGCGGCGCGACTGCTCGTCCTCGGAGAGGATCATCTCGCGCACCGTGCGGATGCGCGTCTCCTCGAAGAACATGTGCTCGGTACGGCAGAGGCCGATGCCTTCCGCGCCGAACTTGATCGCAGTGTGCGCGTCCTCCGGCGTGTCGGCGTTGACGCGCACGCCGATCTTGCGGACCTGGTCGGCCCATTTCATCAGCGTGCCGAACTCGCCGGACAGCTCGGGCTCGATCATCGGCATGCGGCCGGCGAGCACCTGGCCGAGCGAGCCGTCGATGGTGATGACGTCGCCGGTCTTGAAGGTGCGTGAGCCGATGCTCATGGTGCCGCGGCCGTAATCGACGCGGATGGTGCCGCAGCCGGAGACGCAGGGCTTGCCCATGCCGCGCGCGACGACCGCAGCATGCGAGGTCATGCCGCCGCGGGTGGTCAAGATGCCTTCGGCGGCGTGCATGCCGTGGATGTCTTCGGGGCTGGTCTCGATCCGGACCAGAATCACCTTGCGTCCGTCGGCCTGAAGCTTGGCCGCTTCGTCCGAGGAGAACACGATCTCGCCGGAGGCCGCACCCGGCGAGGCCGGCAGGCCGGTCGCAATCACGTCGCGCTTGGCGTTGGGGTCGATGGTCGGATGCAGCAGCTGGTCGAGCGAGGCGGGGTCGATCCGCGTCACTGCTTCCTTCTTGGTGATCAGGCCTTCATTGGCGAGCTCGACCGCGATGCGCAGCGCCGCCTTGGCAGTACGCTTGCCGCCGCGGGTCTGCAGCATCCAGAGCTTGCCCTGCTCGACCGTGAACTCCATGTCCTGCATGTCGCGGTAGTGCTTCTCGAGCAGCGTGTAGATCCGCGTCAGCTCCCTGAAGGCTTCCGGCATCGCCGATTCCATCGATGCCTTGTCGGAGCCCGAGTCCTTGCGCGCTTCCTCGGTGATGTCCTGCGGTGTGCGGATGCCCGCCACCACGTCCTCCCCTTGCGCGTTGATCAGGAACTCGCCGTAGAGCTTGCTCTCGCCGGTCGAGGGATTGCGCGTGAAGGCAACGCCGGTCGCCGAGGTCTCGCCCATGTTGCCGAACACCATGGCCTGCACGTTGACCGCGGTGCCCCAGGATTCCGGAATGTCGTGCAGCCTGCGGTAGGTCACCGCGCGGGCGTTCATCCAGGATGAAAACACCGCGCCGATCGCGCCCCAGAGTTGGTCGTGCGGGTCCTGCGGAAAATCCTTGCCCGTTTCGCGCGCGACCGCGTCCTTGTACTTGCCGACCAGATCGACCCAGTCGTCGGCGGTGAGATCCGTGTCGAGCGTGTAGCCCTGGCTGTCCTTGAAGGTATCGAGGATTTCCTCGAAATGATGATGCTCGAAGCCGAGCACCACGTCCGAATACATGGTGATGAAGCGGCGATAGCTGTCATAGGCGAAGCGGCGATCGCCCGACAGTTCCGACAGCGCTTCCACCGTCTCGTCGTTGAGGCCGAGATTGAGCACCGTGTCCATCATGCCCGGCATCGAGGCGCGGCCGCCGGAGCGCACGGAAACGAGCAGCGGATTCCTGGAATCGCCGAAGATCTTGCCGGTCAACTTGCCGACATGATCGAGCGCCTTCTCAACCTGCGACTTCAATTCCTTCGGGTAGGATTTGTCATGCGCGTAGAAATAGGTGCAGACCGAGGTCGGGATGGTGAAGCCCGGAGGCACCGGCAGGCCGAGATTGGCCATCTCGGCGAGGTTGGCGCCCTTGCCGCCGAGCAAATCGCGCATCTCCGCTTTGCCCTCGGCCTTGCCGTCCCCAAAGGTGAACACCCACTTGCCGGCCTTGGCCGCAACAGGCGCAGCCTTGGTTGAAGCAGTCTTGCTCGGTACCGGCTTCGCGGCGACCTTCGGCGCAACCGGCTTCGTCGCTGCCTTTGCAACAGCCTTGGAAACCGACTTGGCGGCAGGCTTCACAGCCGGCTTGGCAGCGGCCTTGGCCACGGGCTTCGGGGCGCGCTTGGCAAGTGCCTTGCGGGCCGCCGGCGCGGCTTTCGCCTTGGCGGAGGACTTTGATTTCGCTGGAATTTTCGCTGGAGTTTTCGAGGCGGCTTTGGCCATAGCTTGCACACAACCTGCGAGAGGAATGGGTAATTGCGCGCCTTACACCACTTTGGGCAGGTCCGCGCAAGTCGAAGAGTTCCCTAGAATGAAGGCCTAGAGATGGAGCCACTTCAACAATCCGAGCCCGATCGCACCATTTATGATGAGAAAAATCGCGACGATCAGGTTCAGGAGGCGCGGCATGATCAGGATGAGCACACCCGCAAGCAGCGACAGGATCGGCGAGATGTGGGCGACGGTGATGTGCATGAATTTTCTTTCCGTGGGTGGGGCGAATCGCGGCGGGATCATAGCGGACTGGGTTCCGCGGGTAGAGACGCACCGGGGGCGCGCGAGTTCCCGGCTTCGCGAAAACTGCCCGAAAATGCCGCGAATGCGGCGGGCGTTTTCCGGAACATCGCGGAGACGCATGCATTGGCAACCGGTCGCGCCAGTGGCGCTTCCCGAAAACCTTCTCGAAGGAGTTGCCCATGCGGAACAGGATTCTTGCTCTTGCAGCGCTCGCGGCCTCGATCGGCTCGCCCCTTGCGGCGCAGGCGCAAAGCAGCGTCACCGTGGGACGCGCGCCCGTCGTCGTCGAGAGCGGCCCGACCATTGCGGTCGAGCAGCGGCCGGCTTTCCGCGACTATGTCGTCGAACAACGTGTGCCGGCTTTCCGCATCCCGGATCGCGTGGTGGTCGGTGCCACCTTACCTGAAAGCGGCGTCACCTATTATGACGTGCCGCAACGTTTCGGCGCCACCACCTATCGCTACACCGTCGTAAACGGCGAGACCGTGCTGGTTGAGCCGCGCTCGCGGCGCATCGTCGAGGTGATGGACTAACGTTTCCGGTATCAACTAGGTGTCCGGCGCGTCACATCAATCAGGCTGACGCGAGCAGTATAGTCGGACATCAGGCCCCGCCCGGTCCTCCCCCCGCCGGGCGGGGCTTTTTGTGTGGGCACTCTTCGCGCACAGCAATTGCGGCCACCAACTCCGTCGTCATGGCCCGGGCTTGTCCCGGCCATCCATGCCTCTCCGCGAGCGAAGAAGGACGTGGATGCCCGGGACAAGCCCGGGCATGACGGGGTCCAGTTGCGCCAAGACGCGCTCAATCCTGGATCTTCGAGAAATCCGCCACCGCACGCGTGGCGCTGCGGATCTCGTTGAGCAATTTTAGCCGGTTCTCACGCACCTTCGCATCCTCGTCGTTGACGCGAACTTTCTCGAAGAACGCATCGACCGGCGGACGCAGCTTGGCCATCGCACTCATCGCGGCAGCGAAGTCTTCCTTCGCGACAGCAGCGCTTGCCTCCGCCTTCACTTCGCCGATCGCGTTGGCCAGCGCCTTCTCCTCGTCGAGGCCATAGAGCGCAGCATCGGGCGCGCCCTCGAACGCGCGCTTGTCCTTCTTCTCCTCGATGCCGAGGATATTGCTGGCGCGCTTGATGCCGGCGAGCAAATTCTTGCCGTCCTCGGACTCGAGGAATTTTCCAAGCGCCTCGACGCGGCGGACGATCATCAGAAGGTCGTCCTGGCCACCGAGCGCGAACACGGCGTCGACCAGATCGTGCCGCGCGCCCTGCTCGCGGAGCTGCACTTTCAGCCGGTCTGCGAAGAAGGCGAGCAGGTCGCTCGGAAGCTTCTGCGCATCGGCAGGCTTCAAGGACAAGCCGGCGAGTGCGGACGCCGCCATCTTCATGATCGACATACGCAGTGCGTTCTCACCGATCAGCCTGATCACACCCAGCGCCGCGCGGCGCAGCGCATACGGATCCTTCGATCCCGTCGGCTTTTCGTCGATCGCCCAGAAGCCGACAAGCGTGTCGAGCTTGTCCGCGAGCGCGACTGCGACGCTGACCGGATCGGTCGGCACGCGATCGGCAGGCCCTTGCGGCTTATAGTGCTCCTCGCAGGCGGCAGCGACGGAGGCGTCCTCGCCCTGGGCCAGCGCGTAGTACTTGCCCATCAGGCCCTGCACCTCGGGGAATTCGCCGACGACTTCGGTCAGCAAATCCGCCTTCGCCAGATGCGCGGCGCGCGTCGCCTTGGCGACATCGGCGCCGACGAGCGGCGCGATCTCTGCGGCGAGACGCTCGATTCGCTTGATGCGCGCAGCCTGGGTGCCGAGCTTCTCGTGGAACACGATCTGCTCGAACTTCGGCAGCCGGTCTTCCAGCTTCGTCTTCAGGTCCGTCTCGTAGAAGAATTTCGCATCCGACAAGCGCGGACGAATCACACGCTCGTTGCCGGCGACGATGGTCTTGCCGCCGTCAGGCGCCTCGATGTTGGCGGTGAGCACGAACTTGTTGGTCAGCTTGCCCGTCTTGGGATCTTTGACGACGAAGCACTTCTGGTTGTTGCGGATGGTGGCGCGGATCACCTCGTCGGGGATCGCGAGATACTCCGCTTCGAACGATCCCATCATGACGACGGGCCATTCGACGAGACCCGAAACCTCATCGAGCAGCACCTGATCCTCGACCAGTTCGAACCCTTGCGCAAAGGTCAGCTCCTTGGCGTCGGCAAAGATGATGTCCTTGCGCGCCTGCGGATCGAGGATGACTTTTGCGGCCTTCAGCTTCGCTTCGTAGTCCTCGAAGCGGCGGACGGAAATCGCGCTAGGAGCCATGAAGCGGTGACCGTAAGTGGTCTGGCCGGCCTCGATGCCGTCCACCGAGAATTTGACGACATCGGGCTCTTCGGTCTCGAGCCCAAACGTCGCGGTGATCGCGTGCAGCGGACGCACCCAGCTCAGCGAGCCCGGCTTGCCGGAGCGCGCGCCCCAGCGCATCGATTTCGGCCAAGGGAAAGTGCGGATGATCACGGGGAGGATTTCCGCGAGCACGTCGATGGCGTCGCGGCCGGGCTTCTCGATCAGCGCGATGTAGAAGTCGCCCTTCGGATCGCGCTGGATCTTGGCCTCGTCCAGCGACGTCAAACCCGTCGCTTTCAGAAAACCCTGCACGGCCGCGTCGGCCGCACCGATCTTCGGTCCGCGGCGTTCGGTCTTCAGGTCAGGCTGGCGCGCAGGGATGCCGTGCACGGTAAGCGCAAGGCGGCGCGGCGTCGCGAACGCCTTCGCGCCTTCGTAGACGAGACCCTCGGCGACGAGCTTGTCGGTGACCATGCGGCGCAGATCGTCCGCCGCCTTGGCCTGCATGCGCGCGGGGATTTCTTCCGAGAAAAGTTCAAGCAAAAGATCGGGCATCAGGTCGCTCCGCCCGCTTCAGTATGTATCCAGGCCTCGCCGCAAGCTTTTGCCAGTTCGCGCACGCGAAGAATGTAGCTCTGCCGCTCCGTCACGGAGATCACGCCGCGCGCGTCGAGCAGGTTGAACACATGGCTTGCCTTGATGCACTGGTCATAGGCCGGAAGCGACATCAGATGCGCCTCGCGCTTGCCATCTTTCCAACCCGCATCGAGGTATTTCCGGCAGGCGGCTTCCGCCATCTTGAACTGCTCGAACAGCATCGCGGTGTCGGCCACTTCGAAATTGTGCTTCGAATATTCCCGCTCGGCCTGCAGGAAGACATCGCCATAGGTGACCTTGGCGTCGCCGTCGCGGCCGTTGAAGTTGAGGTCGTAGACCCGGTCGACGCCCTGCACGTACATCGCGAGGCGCTCGAGCCCGTAGGTGAGTTCGCCCGCGACCGGCGCGCATTCGACACCCGCGACCTGCTGGAAATAGGTGAACTGGCTGACTTCCATGCCGTCGCACCAGCACTCCCAGCCGAGGCCCCAGGCGCCCAGCGTCGGGCTCTCCCAATCGTCCTCGACGAAGCGAATGTCGTGCACGGCGGAATCGATGCCGATCGCGGCGAGCGACTTCAGGTACAGCTCCTGAAGGTTCGCCGGCGACGGCTTCATGATCACCTGGAATTGGTAGTAGTGCTGCAGCCGGTTCGGATTCTCGCCGTAGCGGCCGTCCTTGGGCCGCCGCGAGGGCTGCACGTAGGCCGCATTCCAGGGCTTTGGCCCGAGCGCGCGCAGCGTGGTCGCCGGATGGAAGGTACCCGCACCCATCTCCATATCGTAGGGCTGCAGGATCACGCAGCCCTGCTCGGCCCAGAACCGCTGGAGCGCGAGGATAAAGCCCTGGAACGAGCGTTCCGGGCGCATATGGGCGGGCAAGGAGGCGTCCATCGTCAGATCGGGCTCTCGCGGGGGGTTGAATCGCGCGGGACCGTATCGACGGCAGGGGTGGGAATCAAGGTGAAGGGGGTGGATTCGGGCCTAGTTCTCCGTCATGGCCGGGCTTGTCCCGGGCATCCACGTTCTTCGTGCGGTGAGACAAGGCGTGGATGGCCGGGACAAGCCCGGCCATGACGTCTGCAGCAACTAACCCGGCCGATATGCTCCGGTGACGGGATCCTGCTTCAGCGTCTGGACGGCCCCCATATGGGCGGCCTCGGCGACGCGCGAGAGGCGCATCTCCTCCAGCTCCTGGTTGATCCTGACGGCGGTCTTGTAAGCCCAGCGGACCACGGCAAGCCCGCCCAGGACGCCCGCGAATGCGACGAACGGCGGCATCGGTCGTTCCTTGTTCACAATGCTCAGCCCCCACGCGCATTCTTGCGCAGACCGGGCCGCGCCGCAATTGGCACGGCTTCAAGTCTCCTTGGGGCCAAATGGCGCGGAGGGGCTCCGTCTAAAACCCGAATTTCGCCCAGATCGCGCGCGTCTCGACCGCCGAGATCAGGTCGTCCGGCAGGCTGGCCATTGATTCCATGGCGGAAAGCTGCCCCGCGCCGGGCGATTTCCGGCCCAAAAGGCCGGAGAGCAGACCGGTCGGCTGGGCAATCACGGGGGTGAGAACCTTCTCGCCATAGCGGGCACGAAGAGTTGAGCGGAGATCGCCGATGCTGTCGGCGAGCCCCAGCGCGATCGAACTCTCGCCGGCCCAGTATTCGCCCGTGAACAGGGTGTCGTCGGAGCCCTTCAACCGCGCGCCGCGGCTCTCCTTCACCAGCGCGATGAAGATCTGGTGGATCTCGCGCTGGAGCGCCTTGAGCTTGGCGACGTCGTCGGGGTTTTCAGGGAGAAACGGATCGAGCATCGCCTTGTGCGCGCCGGCGGTGTAGAGGCGCCGCTCGATGCCGAGCCGCTTGATCGCCTCCTGGAAACCAAAACTGCCGCCGACCACGCCGATCGAGCCGAGGATCGAGGACGGATCGCAGATGATCTCGTCGCCGGCGCACGCGATCATGTAGCCGCCGGAGGCCGCGACGTCCTCGACGAACACCAGCACCGGCAGCTTCTTCTCCGCCGCGAGCTGCTTGATGCGCAGGTAGATCTGGCGCGACTGCACCGGCGAGCCGCCGGGCGAATTGATCACCAGCGCCACCGCCTTGGCGTTGCGCGTCGAAAACGCCCGCTCCAGAACCCGCGAAACCGTCGCGAGCGTCATGCCCGGGCGCAGCGGCGTCACTGCGCCGATCACACCGGACAGCCGCACCACCGGCACCACGGCCGTGCCGGGACGGAAGCGCGCCGGCAGATATTGCATGAGCTTGTCGGCCAGGCCGGAACTCTCAGGATCGTTCAATTTTTCGGCCATGCCGTTACCTCTGATTAACCGTTTCTTATCACGCGACTGTCATTGGAAGGGCCCGGAACGTGTTTTGCAGAAACGCCGTTGAGAGGCTGCAATGGGCCAGCGGAGAACACCATGAAAATCTATCTGCTGATGCTGCTGATCGGTGCGCTGTTCATGGCGATCCGCCTGACGACTCCGCAAGAGCAGCAGTCGGAATCGCTTCCGCGATAGCTCAGCACGGTTCCACCAGGGGTAGAACCGCCCTTCCCTCCAGAATATCCATCACCTCTATTTTGGGCACGCGTGACTCCTCGTTGAGCATGAGGCCCGGCAACAATCGTACCGGTGCCCTCCCGCCCTTGATTGCGCGCACCAGCACGCGGATCGCGGGCCGCCCGGCTTCACCGTGAACCGGCAGAATCGCGAGACTGCCGAAGCCGCGAGACAGCGCCGCCAAAACCTCCGCGATCCCATCTGCGCGCCAGATCAATGTCAGCGCGCCATGCGATCGGAGGATGCGCCGCGCCGCATGCACCCAGGCATTCAGCGTCTGATCCGTCGCCACATGCGCGATCTGGCGCGCCTGATCGGGCGAACCGCGATGGCGAGCGGGATCGTTGAAGGGCGGGTTCATCAGCACGACGTCGACGCTGTCGGGCGCGAGCCCGCTGGCTGCGAAGGCCTGCGCGTCCGCGGTGACGTCGAGCACGATCGTCTCGGCGGCAATCGCATTCGCGGCCGCATTGGCGCGCGCAAGCTCCGCCAGCTCCGGATCGATCTCGAGCAGGCCGAGCCTGATCCCGGCGACGCGCCGAGCCAACGCAAGGCCCGCCGTGCCGATGCCGGCGCCGAGATCGACGACACGGTCGCCCGCCCTCGCCTCCGTCGCCGCCGCGAGCAGAATGGCGTCGTGCCCGGCGCGATGGCCAGACCGCTTCTGCTTCAGCCGCAATTGCCCGCCGAGAAAGGCGTCCTCGGTGAGGTCTGTCAGGGCTTCACTCATCGCCGCGCAGTTCGTGGCTGAGGCCGGCCTCGGTCAGAAGCTGCCGGGCCTCGATGGCGTCGTCCTCGTGGACCAGGATCCGCCGCGGCAAAATGCCGAGCGAGCCCTCAATGATGCTCATGTTCTGGTCCAGCACCAGATGATGGATGTTGGCGCCGTCGAGCAGCGCGCCGATCGCCGACACCAGCACCATATCGTTGGTCCGAACCAGTTCTCGCAAAACACAGCCTCCTGCCTGACGGGGATTAAGCGCCAAATGTCAATGGTTCCACGGCCCTTGCCGCATCCCCGTCCAGTTTCTATTGTCTTTCCATCAGAATAGCCCTTCCGGGGCAAATATTGGAGACCGGCGTGGCCGTCATCGTACCTTTCGAAACCCCCGGCGCGTCGATCGAAGAGCTGGTTGCCCTTGTCGCCGGTGACATGGAGCGCGTCAACGCCACGATCCTGTCGCGGACCGGTTCGGACGTGACCATGATCCCGGAGGTCGCCAACCATTTGATCTCCTCCGGGGGCAAGCGCCTGCGTCCGATGCTGACGTTGGCCATGGCCAACCTCGCCGGCTACACCGGCGACGGCCATATCAAACTCGCCGCCAGCGTCGAGTTCATGCATACCGCCACGCTGCTCCATGACGACGTCGTCGACGAGAGCGAGATGCGCCGCGGCAAGCTGTCGGCGCGCATGCTCTGGGGCAATGAGGCGAGCGTGCTGGTCGGCGACTTCCTGCTCGGCCAGGCCTTCCGCATGATGGTCGAGGTCGGCTCGCTCCGCGCGCTCGACATTCTCTCCGCGGCCGCCGCCACCATCGCCGAGGGCGAGGTGATGCAGCTTGCCGCCGCCAAGAACACCGCGACCACCGAAGACGAATATCTCGCCGTAATCCGCGGCAAGACCGCCGAGCTGTTCGCGGCCGCCTGCGAGGTCGGGCCCGTGATCGCCAACCGCCCGAAGGCGGAGCAGACCGCCTGCCGCTCGGTCGGCATGAATCTCGGCATCGCCTTCCAGCTCGTCGACGACGTGCTCGACTATGGCGGCAAGAGCGCCAAGCTCGGCAAGAACACCGGCGACGATTTCCGCGAGGGCAAGATCACGCTGCCCGTCGTGCTCGCCTTCCGCCGCGGCAACGACACCGAGCGCGCCTTCTGGATCCGCGCGCTGGAGCGCGGTGAGATCGGCGACACCGACCTCGACCACGCCATCGGGTTGATGAACAAGCATCGCGCGCTCGAAGACACGCGCAGCCGCGCCCAGCACTACGGCGCCATGGCCGTGGACGCGCTGGCGCTGTTCCCGTCCTCGCCGATGAAGAGCGCGCTGGAGCAGGTCGTGGCGTTCTGCCTGGCTCGGTCGCATTAGCTACCTGCATCCTTAGCGCTTGCTGGTAGCCACACCCTCAGTGTCGTCCCGGCGAAGGCCGGGACCCATTACCTCGGTCAGCGTTGTCTTAGCGCCTGTAGCAACCATCGTGCACCACAACAACAGTCGTGGCTATTGGGTCCCGGCCTTCGCCGGGACGACATCGTTGAGATACGCGCCACCACCGCATTAACAGCGTCATTGCGAGCGCAGCGAAGCAATCCAGAATCTTCCCGCAAAGGGACTCTAGATTGTTTCGCTTCGCTCGCAATGACGAGCTAGGTGTGCGAGGGCCGCCTTCCAACTTGCATTCAAATCCTGTGCGCCATCTTGCGGCACACCTCCGTCGGAGTGTTCTAACGGTTCGCCTACTAACTTGCATTTTGCAAGCTACTCACCTACCTTCCCCTCATGCAGCCCAAATCCCCCTCCATTCAGGAATGTCCGGTCGGCCGCGCCGTGGAGACGGTCGGCGAATGGTGGAGCATTTTGATCCTGCGGGATGCATTCCAGGGCGCAACGAGGTTCGACGAATTTTCGCAAAGCCTCGGGATCGCGCCGAACATCCTGTCGCGGCGGTTGGCCCATCTCACCGAAAGCGGCATGTTCGTCCGCCGCCGCTACAATGAACGGCCGCCGCGCTACGAATATGTGCTGACGGACAAGGCCCGGGACTTCTTCCCCGTGGTCGCAACCCTGCTCGCTTGGGGCAACAAGCATCTCGCACCGATGGGCGAAGCGATCCTGCTCGCGAACCGGCACGATTGTCGTCCGTTCAATCCGGTCGTGGTCGATGCCGCCGACATGCAGCCGATCACGCTCACCAATGCGGTCGTCGTCGCAGGCCCCCGCGCCAGCCGTGTAATGCGTAAACGGCTGACCTCGCTCAAAGCCATGAACCCGGCCGTCGCGCCGGCTGGAGACTGACATGCGTCGTATCGTCGTGACGGGAATGGGCGCGGTGTCGCCGCTTGGCTGCGGTGTCGAACTTTCGTGGCGCCGGCTGCTGGCCGGCCAAAGCGGGCTGCGCCCGCTGCCGGAATGGTCGCAGGCGCTGCCCGCACGTATTGCCGGCCTCGTGCCCGACAAGGCCGATGACGCGGAGGGCGGCTTCGATCCCGCGCAGGCCGCCGCGCCGAAAGACCAGCGCAAGATGGACCGCTTCATCCTGTTCGCGCTGCTCGCCACCGCGGAAGCGGTTGCGCAGGCCGGTTGGACGCCGCAGGACGCGGCGGCGCAGGAACGAACTGCGACGATCATCGCCTCCGGCGTCGGCGGTTTTCCGGCAATGGCGGAGGCGGTGCGCATCACCGAACAGCGCGGCCCGCGCCGGCTGTCGCCGTTCACGATCCCCTCCTTCCTCGCCAATCTCGCCGCCGGCCACGTCTCGATCAAATACGGCTACAAGGGAGCGCTGGGCACACCGGTCACGGCCTGCGCTGCCGGCGTTCAGGCGATCGGCGATGCCGCGCGCATGATCCGCGCGGGCGAGACTGATGTGGCGATCTGCGGCGGCGCGGAAGCCTGCATCGACATCGTCAGCCTCGGCGGCTTTGCGGCGGCCCGCGCACTGTCGAGCGGATTCAATGACGCCCGCGCCTCGCGCCCGTTCGATCGCGACCGCGACGGTTTTGTCATGGGCGAAGGCGCCGGCATCCTGGTGATCGAGGAGCTGGAGCATGCATTGGCGCGCGGCGCGAGGCCGATCGCGGAGATCGTCGGATACGGTACGACCGCGGACGCCTATCACATGACATCGGGTCCGCCTGACGGCGACGGCGCCCGGCGCGCCATGGAGATCGCGCTCCGGCAGGCCAAGCTTGCGCCCGCGGATTTACAGCACCTGAACGCGCATGCGACGTCGACGCCGGCCGGCGACGAGAGCGAGCTTGGCGCCATCGCCGCGCTATTCGGCCGCCACCGCGGCATCGCGGTGAGCGCGACCAAATCGGCCACCGGGCATCTGCTCGGCGCCGCCGGTGGCCTCGAAGCGGTCTTCACCGCGCTCGCCCTGCGCGACCAGATCGCGCCGCCGACGCTCAATCTCGAAAACCCTGATCCCGCCGCTGACGGCATCGACATCGTCGCCGGTGTGGCGCGACCGATGCCGATGCAGCACGCGATCTCGAACGGGTTCGGCTTCGGCGGGGTGAATGCCAGCGTGATCTTCCGCCGGATGGGCTGAACGACGGGCCTTAGTCGACGGGCCTTGCAATCGCGGCAAGCATCGCTACCAAAGCAGGATGATCAACACGAATTTCTGGCTGTTCCTGGCCGCCGCTTGTCTCATCGCCGCCGTTCCCGGCCCCGGCATTTTCTACGTCGCGGCACGGACCCTATCGGAAGGGCGCGGCAGCGGTTTTGCATCGACCGCGGGCACCGCACTCGGCGGGCTGGTTCATGTGGTCGCGGGCAGCTTCGGCATCTCCGCGATCATTCTTGCCAGCGCCGAGCTGTTTGCCGCCGTGAAATTCGTCGGCGCACTTTATCTCGTCTGGCTCGGCATCAGGACTTTTCGCAGCGCCAGCCGCGCGCCGTCATTCGACAGCAAGCCCGTCGGCGACAAGCGCGCCTTTCGCGACGGCGTGCTGGTCGAGGCGCTGAACCCGAAGACCGCCGCCTTCTTCCTCGCCTTCATTCCGCAGTTCCTTGACCCGGCGGGATCGAACCCGACACTGCAATTCATCACGTTGGGCGCGCTCTCGGTGACGCTGAACACGCTCGCCGATATCGTGGTGGTGCTGATGGCCTCCGCGACACGTACGCAGTTGATCGGACGCCCGCATTTGATGCGACGTCTCACCCAGGGCTCCGGCGTCTTCATCGCAGGGCTCGGCCTGTCGCTCGCACTGGCGCGGCGGCCCGTGAATGGATAGCGCCACCATGCCCGCCCCGCAAAGCCGCATTTACGAGTCTCACGGCCTGCGGCTGCACTATGCCGACTGGGGCAACGACGGCGCGCCGGTCGCCATCCTGGTTCACGGCGGCCGCGATCACTGCCGGAGCTGGGACGTCATCGCCCGGTCGCTGCAGCCGCATTTTCACGTGCTCGCACCGGACCTGCGCGGTCACGGCGATTCCGACTGGACCAGGGGCGGCAGCTACGCGCTGACGGAGTATGTGTACGATCTGGCCCAGCTCGTCCGTGCCATCGCGGCGCCTCAAGTCACTCTCATCGGCCATTCTATGGGCGGCATGGTCAGCCTGATCTTTACAGGGGCATTCCCCGAACAGGTCTCGAAGCTGGTCGTGCTCGACGGCGTGACGATGTTGCCGGATACACCAAAACCGCCGGTGCATGAGCGGATCGGCAAGTGGATCGGTCAGCTCGACAAGTTGCACGACCGCGCACCGCGCCGCTATTCGACCCTCGAAGACGCGGCGGCGCAGATGGTCCTTCACAACAAGCGGCTGTCTCGCGAGCTCGCGCTGCACCTCGCCACCCACGGCGCGCGGCAGAACGAGGACGGCACCTATAGCTGGAAGTTCGATCCCTACCAGCGCGCCTCTGCGCCGCACCGGCTCTGGCCGGACGATCACATCGCGCTGTGGTCGCGCATCACCTGTCCGACGCTGCTCTTGAATGCCGGCGAAAGCTTTCTGGCTGGCGCGAGGGCCGCGGGGCTGGAGCGCTACTTTCCGCAGGCGCGCGTCGAGACCATTGCAGGGGCCGGACACTGGCTGCAGCATGACAAGCCGCAGGAGGTGTTGGGTGAGATCCGGCGGTTTCTCGGGCTTGGCGAGGACGCTGCGGGCTAGCTCCGCAACATCCGCGTCATTGCAGATCTAGCTCAGCGTTCCCGAGTGCACCCACCAGCCGGAATGATCCCTGCGGATATTCTCGGCGGCGGCATGCGCCTCGGCAGATGCGCCATAGATCGCAAAGCACGTCGCCCCCGAGCCGGACATGCGGGCGAGCTTGACGCCGGCGGAGCCACGCAAGGCTTCCAGCACGTCGCCAATCACCGGCTTGATGCGCATCGCAGGCGCTTCGAGATCATTGGCGACGGTCTCGAGAGTATCGATCCAGTCGGCGATGGAGGCGCCCTCGCCTGGCCAGGCCGGGCCGTCGAAGACGGACGTGGCGCCGACCAGGAGTTCGCCGTTGCGCAGGCCCAGCTCCTGGAACACGTCCTTTGTCGCGACCGGCACGCGTGGATTGACCATCACGCAGGGCATGCTCGGCAGCATCAAGG
Organism: Bradyrhizobium sp. 35; assembly: GCF_023073215.1. Classification (NCBI taxonomy): domain Bacteria; kingdom Pseudomonadati; phylum Pseudomonadota; class Alphaproteobacteria; order Hyphomicrobiales; family Nitrobacteraceae; genus Bradyrhizobium; species Bradyrhizobium sp. 35. The sequence goes on along the minus strand of NZ_JADPJC010000058.1, from coordinate 140,038 downwards.
GCAGCAGCTGCTCGCCGACACCGGTCATGTCGCAGGCGCGCGAGAACAGACACACCGGCACGTCGGCGCCGGTCGCAAGCGCAACCTTCTGGAGGCGGGCGTCGTCGAGCGACAGATCGTTGAGGCGCGCCAGCAACCGCAGCGCCGCCGCGGCGTCGGCCGAGCCGCCGCCGATGCCGGCGGCGACCGGGAGCACCTTGTCGAGCGCGAAGGCGCCCAGCTTCAGGTTCGGGACGGCTTCGGCCAGGAGCTTGGCCGCCTTGAACACGAGGTTGTCGGCCATATTGCCGCAGGCCGCGGCGAGCGGCCCCGTCGTGGTGAGCTTCAGCTCGCCGCCGGGCTCCAGCGTGAGCCGGTCGGCGCAGTCGGCAAAGGCGACCACGCTTTCGAGATCATGATAGCCGTCGGCACGACGGCCCACCACGCGAAGGCTCAGATTGACCTTCGCGCGCCCTTCTTCAATCAACGCCGGCATTGACGACACGCCCCCAACTTCAACTCACTCAGCCGCCCTTGCCGTCGTCCTTCTTCTTCTCCTTCTCCGCCTGCGCAGCCGAGGAGTTCGAATTGTCGTCGGTCATACCGTTTGCAATCTTGGCCTCGATCTTCGGAAGCTCATCCGCTTCGGGCTTGAGATCGCGGGCGTGGGCCCACTGGAACTTGGCTTCCAGCGTGCGGCCGACGCGCCAATAGGCGTCGCCAAGGTGATCGTTGATAGTGGGATCCTCGGGCTTGAGATCAATGGCGCGCTCGAGGTTCTTCACCGCGTCCTCGTAATTGCCGATGCGGTAATAGGCCCAGCCAAGGGAGTCGACGATGTAGCCGTCATCCGGGCGCTGCTCGACTGCCCGCTTGATCATCTTCATGCCTTCGTCGAGATTGATGCCCTGGTCGATCCAGGAATAGCCGAGATAGTTGAGGACGTGCGGCTGGTCGGGTTGCAGCTCGAGCGCCTTCTTCATGTCGGCTTCGGCCTTGCCCCACTGCTTGGAGCGCTCCTCGCAGATGCCGCGATAATAATACCAGACGCTGTTGGCCTTATCGTTGCCGGCCGGCAGCACGTCGACGCCTTGCGAATAGGTCGCGCCGCATTCGCCGAACTTCTTGCGGCCGCGCTCGATGTTGCCGAGCGCCATGATGGCTTCGAGATCCTTGGGATCCTCAGTGGTGACGCCCTTGAGGATCTTGATCGCCTCGTCGGTGCGGTCGGCGGAATCCAGATCGATGGCGAGCTGGATTTGGGCGTTGCGCTTGAGTGGAGAGGACGACGGCACCCGCTCGTAGACCTTGATCGCCATCTGCGGCCGCTTCACCGATTCATAGAGATCGGCGAGCGAGAGCAGCGCCAGGGGATGGGTGGGCTGCAGGTAGAGCGAGAGCTGGAGGTAGACCAGCGCCAGATCCTCGCCGCCGCGGCGGGTCAGTGTGGCGCCGATGCCGTAGAGTGCTTCTGCGGCGCCGGCTTGCGCGCTATCGACCAGCGGCGGCATCTTCTTGCCGGCCTTGGTGTCGCGCAACCCTTCCACGATCAGCGGATGGCGGGCGAGCTTCTTGTCGAAAGCCTGGTAGACCGTGGTCGCGGCGGCCGAGTCCTTGTTGCGAGATAGCCAGCGCGCATAGGCCTCGGTGACACGCAACATGGAATCGTCGAGCTTGTAGGCACGCTCGAACCGGGTGCCAGCGTCTTTCTCCTTGCCGGCGAGTTCGAGGATCATGCCGGCATGGAGATCCTTGAACAGCGGATACCATTCAGGACCGGCCAGCTTGTCGATGGTGGCGACGCCGCCCTTGGCATCCCCCGCACCATAGGCGGCCCAGCCCGACAGCAGCGTGGCGACGAGATCGGTGATCGGACCGCGGATCGACTGGTTGATGTTGGTCTGCGCGGTCGCGTACTTCTTGAACTTGAGATCGTGCACGCCAACGACGAGCCGTGCAACGCGGTTGGTCTTGTCGATGGTCAGGATGCGCTCGGCGAGCTTGACAGCCTCGTCGATGTCACCGTCGGCGACCGAGGAGATGAAGGCGCGATCGAGCAGCTCGTTGTTCTTGGGGTCGGTGCGCAGGGCCGAGCGATAGAATGCGGCGGCGGAGGCCGCGTCGCGCTCGACGCTGGCGTGGCGGGCGGCGAGATAGCTGCCGGAGGTGGTCAGCGCCTTCAGATCGTTTCGGGTCGGAAACTGCGCCGCCGTGTCGGACGGATGGTCCGGCGTCTGCGCCCGGACCGCGCCGGGGACCGTCGCCATCGCTGAGCCCATGAGGGCAATGGCGGCAACAGTCCAACGGTTGAAACGATTTGAAAGCATCGGGGCTCGCCTTGAGTTGGTAGTGCCTGGGTTTGCAGAAGGCCGTATCGCAAGCGAACGCGGCCGGTGGCATGGGGACCCGGAACCGTCAGGCCGACAATGCCGCTTTTGGCGCTTCACCGCAAGGATTCGGGCCGGGCGATCCCCTCCGCACGGCACAAATCGGCCAAGTGACCCGTCAAGAGCGCCCCAAGACGCCGCCAGTATGGCCTTATCGTGACCACGGGGACCGCGGCCGGGTTCTCACGCGAACGTGCGTCACAGGGCGAAGATCACGCAACTCTGGTCACATTGGCCTCGGTCACATGGATCGTGACTTGCTGACCCCAGCCTACATGGCCTCGTAGTTCGGACCGCCGCCGCCCTCCGGGGGAACCCAGGTGATGTTGCCGTTGGGGTCCTTCACGTCGCAGGTTTTGCAGTGAACGCAGTTCTGGGCATTGATCTGGAAGCGCGGGCCCGAACCTTCCTCGATCCACTCATAGACGCCGGCCGGGCAATAGCGATTCGAGGGACCGGCAAACACGTCGTGCTCGGAGGTCTTCTGGAGGTTCATGTCCGTGACCTTGAGATGGACCGGCTGGTCCTCCTCATGATTGGTATTGGACAGGAACACCGACGAGAGCTTGTCGAAGGAAATCTTGCCGTCCGGCTTCGGGTAGGTTCTCGGCGCGTGGGTCTTGGCCGGATCGAGCGTCGCGCGATCGGGCTTCGCGTGCGACTGGGTGCCAAATAGCGAGCCGCCGAACAGCGTGTTGCACCACATGTCGAAGATGCCGAGCCCGGCGCCGATGAAGGTGCCGAACTTCGACAACAACGGCTTGGCATTGCGGACAGGATAGAGGTCCTTACCGACGACGGAATCGCGCCAACCGTTCTCGTATTCGACCAGCTCATCATTGGCGCGGCCCGCAGCGAGAGCCACGTTAACATGTTCGGCCGCGAGCATGCCGGTGCCCATGGCATTGTGCACGCCCTTGATCCGGGGCACGTTGACGAAGCCGGCCGCGCAGCCGATTAGCGCACCGCCCGGGAAGCTCAGCCGCGGCACCGACTGGTACCCGCCTTCGGTGATGGCGCGCGCGCCGTAAGCCAGCCGCTTGCCGCCTTCAAGCGTCGCGCGGACGGCCGGATGGTTCTTGACGCGCTGGAATTCGTCGAATGGCGACAAATAGGGGTCGTTGTAGTTGAGATGAACGACGAAACCGATCGACACCAGGTTCTCGTCATAATGGTAGAAGAACAGGCCGCCGCCGGTGTTGTTGTTCAAGGGCCAGCCAACCGCGTGCTGCACGAGGCCCTTCTGATGCTTGGCCGGATCGATCTGCCAGACTTCCTTGAGCCCGATGCCAAATTTCGGCGGCTCACTTTTGGTGTCGAGCGCGTATTTCGAGATCAGCTGCTTGGTCAGGCTGCCGCGCGCACCTTCGGCGAACAGCGTGTACTTGCCGAGCAATTCCATGCCACGGGTAAAGGAGTCCTTCGGCTTGCCGTCCCGGCCGATCCCCATGTCGCCGGTGGCGATGCCGCGCACCGCGCCATTGTCGTCATAGAGCACTTCGGCCGCGGCAAAACCGGGATAGATCTCGACGCCTAGCGCTTCCGCTTTGCGCGCCAGCCAGCGGCAGACATTGCCGAGCGAGCCGATATAGCAGTGATGATTGTCCATCAGCGGCGGCATGATGAAGTTCGGCAGCTTGATCGCGCTGGTCTCGGTGAACCAGAAGAAGCGGTCGTCCTTGACCTGCGTCTTGAGCGGACAATCGGAATCCTCGCGCCAGTCCGGGATCAGCTTGTCGAGCCCGGCCGGATCGATCACGGCGCCGGAGAGAATATGCGCACCGACCTCGGAGCCCTTCTCCACCACCACGACATTGAGATCGGCATTGATCTGCTTCAGCCGGATCGCCGCAGCCAGGCCCGAGGGACCGGCGCCGACGATGACGACGTCGAATTCCATGGATTCGCGCGGGGGAAGTTCTTCGGTGCTCATCTGATCTCAGCCCTTGAGACGGTCCTTGGTCGATTGCGCCCTCTTGTTTCCGATTTTTCCGGGTAGGACAACCTCGGAAATGCGTTTCGCCGGGGTGCAAGGCGCTCCAAACTGGACTAATAGTCAGACTTTCCGATGATCCCAGAACCCGCACCCACGGTCCGAGAGCTGCTCGCCTTCTATCTGGAGGCCGGAGTCGATTGCACGCTCGCGGAGGAACCGATCGACCGCCTGGCGGAATTGGATGTTCCACCTCCGGCCCCGCGCGCGCCACCTCCAGTCGAGGCCCCACGGCCGGTCGCCGCGCCCGCGGTGATGCGCGGCGAGGCGGCACCTGCGCCCGACATCGCGATCGCCTCGGCGCGCGAGGCCGCACGCACCGCGCCAAGCTTGGAGGCGCTGCGCGAGCTGATGCAGAGCTTTGACGGCTGCGCGCTGAAGCACACGGCGACACGTTTGGTTTTCGCCGACGGCAATCCGCAGGCACGCATCATGTTCGTCGGCGAGGCACCGGGCCGCGACGAGGACATCGAGGGGCTGCCCTTCGTCGGGCGCAGCGGCAAGCTGCTCGATTTGATGATAGGAGCCATAGGCCTCAACCGCACCACGGCCTACATCGCCAACGTGATTCCCTGGCGGCCGCCCGGCAACCGCACGCCGACGCCGCAGGAGACGCAAATCTGCCTGCCGTTCATCCAGCGCCAGATCGAGCTGGTGAATCCGGATGTGCTGGTGACACTCGGCAATCCCTCGACGCAGACGCTGCTGTCGACCCGCGAAGGCATCATGCGTACCCGCGGCCGCTGGTTCGACTACGAGACGGGCGGGCGCACCATTCGCGCGCTGCCGACCTTCCATCCCGCCTATCTGTTGCGCTCGCCGTCGTACAAGCGGCTGGCCTGGCAGGATCTGCGCGCGATCGCGAAGGTGCTGGCGGAGGCGTGAGGGGCCGTACAGCCTTTCGCCGTCATTGCGAGCGCAGCGAAGCAATCCAGAATCTTTCCGCGGAGGGGCTGTGGATTGCTTCGTCGCAAGGGCTCCTCGCAATGACGACCGAAAGAGCGAGCAACTAAGTCCCCTTCGGCCGCACGATGGCCCAGCCGATGCGCAGGAGTTGCTGGCGTCCGGTCACCAGCCATTCGAAGGCGCGCGGGACTTCCGGCACGATGCCGGGAAAGCGCGCGAGGATGTCCGGCGGCGGCGTGCCGGCGGTATCGGAAGCGCGCCAGACCACGACGCCGCCGGTCTCGCTGAATTTGGCCTGATTGATCCAGGGTGTACGCGCGGGCTCGGCATCGATGAAGAGATGCGGCCGGCCGGAATGCAGCGTGATCAAGCTCGCAAGCTGGGTCTCGCCGGCGACCGCGCGCAGGCGATGATTGGTGCGGCGGGCAAAGCTCTCGTCGAAGAAGTCCGAAATCGCGCGGGCCGGCATCGAGGTCGCGATCTCGTTGGCACCGGTCCACGGCAGCAGCAGGACGGCGAGCACGACGCCGATTGCGGGCGCCACGACGGCAGCCGCCCAGACCATCCGCAGCATCCTCGCGCGGCGCATCGCGATGAGATCGCCGGCCCCCACGACCACGGCAAGCCCCGACGACACCAGCACGACGCCGGCGCCGCCGACGACGGCGTCGAGGCCCAGCAGGCCGGAGATCAGCACCGCGCCGAGCGCCGGCGCCAGCGCGAAGAAATAGACGAAATTACGTGCGAGCGGCTCGACCGGCGGGCGGTAGATGATCGGCGCCTCCTCGCTCTTGGGCACGAACAGGCCGGTGTTGAGGACGGTCAGCGCCGGGATCGCCGCCGCACCGAGCAGGAGCCCCCCGAGCAGCCAGGCCGCGTGCAGCGCGCGGGCATTGAGCTGGGCGACCGCAGGCAAGGCCGGCAGGACGAGCGCCTCGGCGCGCATCAGCCAGACGGCATAGGGCAATGCCAGCACGGCGACGACCACCAGCGCAAACAGCGGGTCGAAGGCACGCAACGTGCGGCGGCCGTCCGCGGTTGCGAGCGCGAAGACGACGATCAGCAGCAGCAGGAAGATCGCAGCCGGCGTCGTCAGCAGCAAGAGGCCGGCCTCGATCGACCAGGCAAACCAGGCGTTGCCGCGGCGCTGTCCGATGATCTGCCAGGAATGCAGCAGCAGCAGCGCCCAGAGCGGTCGCGCCAGCACCAGAGGGCCGAAGTCGAGTGTGGGCGAGGAGAAGGCCAGCAGCGTCATGGTCAGCAGCACGGCCAGCACTGCCTGCTGGGGACCGACCACCGCGCGGGACAGATGATAGAGCGTGATCAAAGTCGCGATCCCGCAGAGCTCGGCCAGCACGTAGACACCGAACAGGTGGCCGCCGGCAGCGCGATAGGCGATGTCGGCGAGCCAGACCGGCAAGGGCGGCCCGAGATCGGTGCCGACCTGGTATTCGCGGCCGAAGGCCAGCAGGGTCGCGAGACTGCCGGGCGGGCTGCGATAAAACACGAGCGCCACGAACAGCCACATCGCGGCCTGGAGCAGCACGGCGATCCAGACGATCAGCCGCGGCCGCGCGCGAATGAGCTCGATGACCAGGGAGGTAAACCGCATGCAACGTCCGAAAGATGCAGCCAACCCGTGAAGCCGGCCCTATTCGCTCACGACTGTTTTGATAAAGGGCGTGACGCGTCGTGGCAACTGAGTCTCGTCTAGAGATTTGCCGACGCGTCGACTTCCAGGCTCGTGTCCACCTGCAACTCGATCTCGGTCACCGCAAACAGATCCTGCGCCGGCTCGACCGTCCAGGGCATGTGCTTGGCGCGTGCGGCGGCGACGGGGGCGAAGAAGCTGCGGTGGTGGACGGTGGGACCGAGGCGGTTGAGCGCGTCGAGGTGCTCGGGCACGGCGTAGCCCTTATGCTGCTCGAAACCGTAGCCGGGACAGTCCTGCGCCAACGCGCACATCAGGCGGTCCCGCGTTACCTTGGCGATGATCGAGGCCGCTGCGATCGACAGGACGATGCCGTCGCCGCCGATCACGGCTTCGCAATCGCATTCCGTGTCGAGCCGGTCGCGGCCGTCGACGAAGACGTGCCGCGGCTGCTGGGGCAGCGCCACCACGGCGCGCTTCAGCGCCCACAGCGAGGCGCGCAGGATGTTGTCGCGGTCGATGCGGGAGCGCGAGGCGACGGCCACCGAGACCTGGGCGGTCGCGCAGATCTTGCCGAACAGCCTTTCGCGCTCCTCGGCCGTCAGGCGCTTGGAATCGTCGATGCCGCGCGGGATGCGGTCGGGATCGAGAATCACCGCCGCCGCCACCACCGGACCGGCCAGTGGCCCCCGGCCCGCCTCATCGCAGCCCGCTACCGGCCAAACGCCGCGCTTGATCAGCGCGCGCTCACGGCGGAAGCTTGGGGCAACGATGATGGCGCTCTTTGTGCCGGCCAGCGCCTTGGCGATTTTTTTGGGCGCAGCTTTCTTGTTCTCAGGCGCAGCCTTCTCGTTCTTAGGCGCAGCCTTTTTGGGCGCGCCTTTGGCCGGCTTCTTGGCGGATTGATCCCGAATCATGGCCGGGATCGTGCGCAAGCGGCATGGCCTGCGCAATCGGGAACCTCGAACAATTCCCGTTATTCAAGCCAGCCGCCCTATTCCGCCAGATGCACCCGCCGGTCCTCGCCGACGTCGATGCCGGGCGCGACCACGACCTCCCAGGGATGGCCGTCAGGATCGGCGAAATAGCCGGAATAGCCGCCGTAGTCGGTCTCATGTGCTGCCTTCAGCAACGCGGCTCCCTTGCTGACGGCGAAGACCAGCACCGCATCCACCTCCTCACGCGCGCGGCAATTCCAGGCGAGCGTCATGCCGCGGAACGTCGATGGCCTCGGATGATCAGGCAATTTGGCGTCGACCGCGAGTTGATCCCAGGGAAACAACGCGAGCACCGGACCGCCGGTGTCATAGAACGCAACGGTCTCGCCGGTTACCTTGAGCCGGCGCGAGAAACCGAGCGCGTCGTAAAAGGCAATGCTGGCGCGGATGTCGTTCACGCCCAGCGTGATGACGGTCAGCCGCGGGATAGGAGCTGGCGGTTCCTTACTCATAGACGCCTCTCTCACTTCGTCCCTCAGAACAGGCTGAGCTGATCGCCGTTCCGCTTCGGCTTGGCAAAATGATCCGTCGTCAGCTTGGCGCGCCGTTTGTTCAGCCCGAGCCTGTCGCAAGCGATCTCGAAGCGGCGGCCGATGGTCCAGGCCATCGGGCCGGTGCCCTTCATGCGCTCGCCCCATTTCGCATCGTAGTCACGGCCGCCGCGCATGTCGCGGATCAGCGTGAAGACGTGGCGATACCGGTCCGGATAGTTCGCCATCAGCCATTCCCGAAAGAGATCGCGCACCTCGAGCGGCAACCGCAGCAACACGTAGGAGGCCTCCTTGACGCCGGCATGGGCGGCGGCATCCAGGATGCGCTCGATCTCGGAATCGTTCAGCGCGGGGATCACGGGCGCGACCATGACGGTGGTCGGAATGCCAGCCTCGGAAAGCTGCTTCAGTGCCTCCAGCCGCTTCGGCGGCGTGGACGCCCGCGGCTCCATGGTGCGCGCTAGTTTCGGATCGAGCGAGGTCACGGAGATCCCGACCTTGGCGAGGTTGCGTTTGGCCATTCGCGCGAGAATGTCGATGTCGCGCACGACCAGCGCCGACTTGGTGACGATCCCGACGGGATGGCCGGCGCGCTCCAGCACCTCCAGAATGCCGCGCATGATTTTGCGCTCGCGCTCGATCGGCTGATAGGGATCGGTGTTGGTGCCGATCGCGATCATCCGCGGCTCGTAGCCCGGCGCCGCAAGCTCCTTCTCGAGCAACGCCGGCGCCTCGGGCTTCACGAACAGCTTCGACTCAAAGTCGAGCCCCGGCGACAGGCCGAGATAGGCATGCGTCGGCCGCGCGAAGCAATAGACGCAGCCGTGCTCGCAACCGCGGTAGGGATTGATCGAACGATCGAAGCCGATGTCGGGAGATTCGTTGCGGGTGATCACCTTGCGCGAGGTGTCGATCCCGACCGTGGTCTTGAACGGGGGCAGTTCTTCAAGGCTCTGCCAGCCATCGTCGAATGCGACGCGCGCCTCGGCCTCAAACCGGCCGCTGGCGTTGGACTGCGCGCCCCGGCCTCGCCTGCGCTGGCGGTCGATGGCGACCGCCAGCTCAGGGAAGTCAGAAGGCGCACCCGCCGGCTCGGAGGGCGCCGTGACCGGCGGGTGCTTGAGAGCATGAGAGGATGCTGGACTCATGAAGCCAAGATAGCATGCCAAAGGAACAAATCAAGAACACAAACAAAAAACGTGAAAACAACCCCATGCACAGTCGAGCTGCCCAAATTTCGGGCGGGGGTTTTTGACTTCACGCAACACCAGCGTGACCACGATTCCGTTTGATCACGGGAGGGATCGATCGTCGCGGAACATGGTTGATGACGATCGTTGGGTGAAGGTCGGCAAGAACATGACAAATCAACAACAATTGGCCGCAGCGAGCAGCAACCTCGATCTGCTCGACCGCTATTGGCGCGCCGCGAACTATCTCTCCGTTGGGCAAATCTATCTCCTCGACAATCCGCTGCTGCGCGAGCCCTTACGGCCCGAGCACATCAAGCCGCGTTTGCTCGGCCATTGGGGCACGACGCCCGGTTTGAACTTCATTTATGCCCATCTCAACCGCATCATCCGCGCGCTGGACCTGAACGTGATCTATGTCTGCGGTCCCGGGCACGGCGGCCCCGGCATGGTCGCCAACACCTATCTCGAAGGCAGCTACAGCGAGCTCTATCCCGATATCGCGCGCGATACCGAGGGGTTGCGCAAGCTGTTCAGGCAATTCTCCTTCCCCGGCGGCATCCCGAGTCACGCGGCGCCGGAAACGCCGGGCTCGATCCACGAAGGCGGTGAGCTCGGTTACGCGCTGGTGCATGCCTATGGCGCGGCCTTCGACAATCCCGACCTGATCGTCGCCTGTGTCGTCGGTGACGGCGAGGCCGAGACCGGCCCGCTCGCCGCGTCCTGGCACTCCAACAAATTCCTCAATCCTGCGCATGACGGCGCGGTGCTGCCGATCCTGCATCTCAACGGTTACAAGATTGCCAATCCGACCGTGCTCGGCCGGATGCGCGACGACGAGATCCGCGATCTCTTCCGCGGGCTCGGCCACGAGCCGCTGTTCGTCGAGGGCGACGATCCCAAATTGATGCACCGGGCCATGGCAGACGCGCTCGACGTCGCGCTCGTCAGCATCCGGTCGATCCAGCAGCACGCCCGCGACGGCCGCAAGAGCGTCGAACGTCCGCGCTGGCCGATGATCGTGCTGCGCAGCCCGAAGGGCTGGACCGGCCCCAAGGAAGTCGACGGCAAGAAGGTGGAGGGCTTTTGGCGGGCGCATCAGGTGCCCGTCGCGAACTGTCGCGAGAACCCGGCGCATCTGAAGATTCTCGAAGACTGGATGCGCAGCTACGAGCCGGAAAAGCTGTTCGACGCGAACGGCGCGCTCATTGCCGAGCTCCAGGCGCTCGCGCCCGAAGGCAATCGCCGCATGGGCGCCAATCCGCACGCCAATGGCGGCCTTCTGAAGAAGGAGCTGAAGCTGCCGGACTTCCGCAGTTTCGCCGTCGAAGTAGCGCAGCCGGGCGGCGTCGTGGCGGAGGCAACCCGCGAGCTCGGGAAATTCCTGCGCGACGTCATCCGCCTCAACACCGAGGCCCGCAACTTCCGCATCATGGGCCCGGACGAGACTGCGTCGAACCGGCTCGATGCGGTGTTCGAGGCCACCGAACGCGTCTGGATGGAGCCGACAAAACCTTACGACGTGCATCTCGCCCAGGACGGACGCGTGATGGAAGTCCTGAGCGAGCATCTCTGCCAGGGCTGGTTAGAGGGTTACCTGCTCACGGGCCGACACGGCTTCTTCTCCTGCTACGAGGCGTTCATCCACATCGTGGATTCCATGTTCAACCAGCACGCCAAATGGCTGAAGGTGACCCGGCATCTGCCGTGGCGGCGACCGATCGCCTCGCTCAACTATCTGCTCACCTCGCATGTCTGGCGTCAGGACCACAACGGCTTCAGCCATCAGGATCCCGGTTTCGTCGATCTCGTCGCCAACAAGAAGGCCGACATCGTCCGCATCTACTTCCCGCCGGATGCCAACACGCTGCTGTGGATCGCCGATCACTGCCTGCGCACCTATGACCGCATCAACGTCATCGTCGCCGGCAAGCAGCCGGCGCCGCAATGGCTGTCGATGCAGGAGGCAGCCACGCATTGCGCCGCCGGCATCGGCATCTGGAGCTGGGCCGGCACGGAAGATGCGAATGGCGAGCCCGGTGTCGTGATGGCCTGCGCCGGCGACGTGCCGACACTGGAAACGCTCGCTGCCGTCGACCTGCTGCGCAAGGCGCTGCCCGAGCTGAAGATCCGCGTCGTCAACGTCGTCGACCTCATGACGCTGCAACCCAGGGAGCAGCACCCGCACGGCTTGTCCGACCGCGACTTCGACGGCCTGTTCACGCGCGACAAGCCGGTGATCTTCGCCTATCACGGCTATCCTTATCTGATCCACCGGTTGACCTATAACCGCACCAACCACGCCGGCATGCACGTCCGCGGCTTTGCCGAGGAAGGCACCACGACGACGCCGTTCGACATGGTCGTGCTCAACGAGCTCGACCGCTATCACCTCGCGATCGAGGCGATCGAGCGCGTGCCGGGGCTCGCGACCAGGGCGGCGCAGGTGAAGCAGCAATTCCGCGACAAGCTGATCGAGCATTCGCGCTATGTGCGCGAACACGGCGAGGACATGCCGGAAATCCAGGAATGGGTCTGGCAGAACAGCGCCGGCGGCAACACGCCGGCAGAGGCAGGCGACTGAGGAGAGCCATGTCGAACACGGTTCTCGTTCTCAACTCGGGATCGTCGAGCATCAAATTCGGCCTGTTCGATATCTCGGCGGCCGAGCCCGCCCTGCTCTGCAAGGGCCTGCTTGACGAGCACGAGACGAAGCCGCGGCTCGTCGTGAAGAGTCCCGCGGGCGAAGACCTGTTCGAGAAACGGAGGGAAGCATCGGATGCGGCCAGCGATCATCTGTTCGCCGACGTGCTCGGCTTCATCGAGGATCGTTTCGGCGACCATCGCTTGCGCGCCGTCGGCCATCGCGTCGTCCATGGCGGTCCGGACTATTCCGCTCCGGTCGAGCTGACGGAGGATGTCACCGCAAAGCTGCAAGCGCTGACGCCGCTGGCGCCCCTGCACCAGCCGCGCTGCCTGGCTCCGGTCCGCACTATCACGGCGATCAGGCCCGACCTGACGCAGATCGCCTGCTTCGATACCGCTTTCCACCACGGCATTGCGCCGCCCGCCAGCCGCTTCGCCATTCCGCGACGTTATGAAGAGCGCGGCATCCGGCGCTACGGATTTCATGGCCTCTCGTTCGAATATGTCGCGGGACGGCTCGCCCGAATCGCGCCGCAGCTCGTGGCGAAGCGCACTGTGATCGCGCATCTCGGCAACGGCGCGAGCCTGTGCGGCTTGCGCGACGGCCGCAGCATCGACACCACGATGGGACTGACGCCGCTCGACGGGCTGGTGATGGGCACGCGCTGCGGCAGGCTCGACCCGGGCGTGCTGCTCTATCTGCAACAGCACGAGAAGATGTCGGTCGAAGATGTCCAGCACCTGCTCTACCACGAATCGGGCCTGCTCGGCGTCTCCGGCATCGCGTCGGATATGCGCATGCTGCTTGCGAGCCGCGAAGCTGCGGCGCGGGAGGCGGTCGAGCTCTTCACCTTCCGCGCCGCGCAGGAGGTGGCGGCGATGGCGACAACGCTTGCAGGGCTAGACTGCCTGGTCTTCACCGGCGGCATCGGCGAGCATGCCAGCGAAATCCGCAGCGCGATCGGTGAGCGTCTCGACTGGCTCGGCGTGCGCATCGATGCCGCTGCGAATGATGCGGCGCGCGAGCGCATCAACGATGGCGATAGCGCAGTCGATGTCTTCGTCATTCCAACGAATGAGGAACTGATGATCGCACGACATTGTGCGGCGGTGCTGCGAACAGCGAGTTGACCGGCGTTCATTCGAAGCCCTCGTCAGCAGCGTGGTTGCACGTTTTCCCGTCCTCGCGCTCGTCCGCTATCGCATCCTCCTCTTGCATGATTGCGAACGGCCGGCGCGCCGCGCAATATTGCGGCTCACCTCCGGATTAATACGGACAGGACAGGCTGGGGCGACACATTCGGCAATATCGCCGCCCCGTACGGGACATATTTGGATGCGAGGGCTGCAGCGGTTTACCATCGTCTGCCGAGGCGCGGCCGGAAAGTTGCACTCGGCAGCGCCATGTTTTATGACGCCCTCATAATGAGCTACGCTTCTCCCGAAGTGTGGACAGTGAAGCTTCCATCATGCTGAGTGTCATCATTCCGACCGAAGGCGTCGAGCAGACGGCCGTCGCAACTCTGGCCGCGCTGGTACCCGGTGCCGCCGCAGGCGTCATCCGGGAAGTGCTCCTGGTCGACGGCACCCGCAATGGCGTCATCGAGCGCGTTGCCGACGTCGCGGGCTGCCGTTTCATCGGCTTCGAAGGATCCACTCAAGGCGCCGCGCTCGCCGCCGGCGCACTCCAGGCCCGTTCGTCCTGGCTGATGTTCCTGCCCGCGGGCGCCGTGCTGGAAACCGGCTGGATCGAGGAAACCACCCAGTTCATCCAGTCCGTCTCGACCAGCGGCCGGGATCGTGCGGCCGTCTTCCGCTATGCGCGCTCGCCCTACGCCGATGCCGGCTTCCGCCACATCCTCCGGGCCCTGATGCGCAAGCTCGTCGGTCCCTTCGGCGATCAGGGACTTTTGATCGCGCGTGATCACTACGACCGCATTGGCGGCTACCCGCCCCAAGCCCGCCACTCCGAGGCACGGCTGCTCCGGCGGCTCGGCCGCTCGTCGCGGATCATGCTGCGCAGCCGGATCGTCATGGTCGGCTGAGGCACTTCGATACTTGCCAAGGTCAAATAATTATTTGACAATGGCAAATATCGGAGGTGACCCATGTCGTTCAATCCTACCGACGACCACATCGCAGCGGTCCGCGCCTTCAACCGCTTCTACACCCGCAAGCTTGGCGTGCTCGACCAGCACCTTGGCAAGAGCCCGTTCTCGCTCAGCGAGGCCCGCGTGCTCTACGAGCTCGCGCAACGGGACGACCTTGCCGCCAAGGAGATCGGCAACGAGCTTGGCCTCGACCCCGGCTATCTCAGCCGGATCGTGCAAAGCTTCGACGAAAAGGGCCTGATCACCCGCAGGGCCCTGCCCGCGGATCGCAGGCAATACCAGCTCAGCCTCACCGCCAAGGGGCGCCAGGCCTTTGCCAAGCTGAACCTGGGCTCGCAAAATGAGGTCGCCGCAATGCTGGCTCAGCTTTCGACCAGCGATGCAACGCGGCTCACGCAGGCTATGGCGACCATCGAGGCCGTGCTGGAGCATCGAAGCCACCCCGCGGCTTTCATGCTGCGCAGCCATCGCGTCGGCGACATGGGCTGGGTCATCTCCCGGCAGGCCGCCGCCTATGCGGCCGACTACAACTGGGATATCAGCTACGAGGCCCTGGTCGCCGAGATCTGCGCACAGTTCATCAAGAACTATGACGCCGCCCGCGAGCACTGCTGGATTGCGGAAGTGGGCGGAGAGCCGGTCGGCTCTATCTTTCTGGTCAAGGCCACGGACCAGATCGCCAAGCTGCGCCTGTTGCAGGTGGAAAAGAAAGCGCGGGGACTCGGTGTCGGCCGCGCGCTGGTCGACCAATGCATCCAGGGTGCGCGCGAGAGGGGCTACAGCAAGATGACGCTGTGGACGCAAAGCATCCTGGTCGCCGCGCGTGGCATCTATCAAAGCGCAGGCTTCAAGCTCGTGAAGAGCGAGCCGCATCACAGCTTCGGGCAGGATCTGATTGGGGAAACGTGGGAGCGGGATCTGTAGAACTCTCGCAACGAGCGAGAGGCGCATGTATGCGCCCTCGCCCCTTGTGGGAGAGGGCAGCGATGCTGCCAGACGCACACTCACTAGGGCGAGGGGTATGTCTCCGAGCACTCCGTGCCGATAGATACCCAAGCTTCGCTTCGGCATTCTTTAAGGACGGGCGGCCGAAGGCGGCCTATGCCACCTTTCCCGCATCCGCCTTCGCTAAAGCTTCGGCCGACATGAGCGGAGAAGAAATGTCCAACTACACCGTCGCGCCCTGGGCCTTCGGCCGGCGCAGGTGCTCGTCCAGCCGCGGCATGATCTCGACGAAATTGCAGGGGCGCGTGCGGTAGTCGAGCTGGGCTTTGAGGATGCCGTCCCAGCCGTCGCGGCAGGCACCGGGCGAACCTGGGAGGCAGAAGATGTAGGTTGCGCCCGCGACGCCGGCCGTGGCGCGGCTCTGGATCGTCGACGTTCCGATCTTGGCGTGGCTCAGCATGTGGAATGAGATCGAGAAACCGTCCATGCGCTTCTCGAACAAGGGCTCGATCGCCTCCGGCGTGACGTCGCGCCCGGTGAAACCGGTGCCGCCGGTGGTGATGACGACGTCGACACCTGCGTCCGCAATCCAGCGGCGGATGACGGTGCGGATCGCCTCGACGTCATCGGTGACGATCTCGCGCGCGGCGAGATGATGGCCGGCAGCGGTGAGACGGTCGGCCAGGGTCTGGCCGGATTTATCATCCGCCAGCGCGCGCGTGTCCGACACGGTGAGCACCGCGATGTTGAGCGGGACGAACTGTTTTGTTTCGTCGATGGAGGTCATTGCAACGCACCTTCTTCACAGACCACAGACGTCATCCTGAGGTGCGCGCTCTTGCGCCCTCGAAGGATGGGCCACGGGCTCGCCATCCTTCGAGGCTCGCCAATTGGCGAGCACCTCAGGATGACGGATAACCCCTACTGTCCGCCCCCAAACGTGTTGCAGGCCTGGACGGTGCCCTGCTGGTAGCCGGTCATGAACCATTGTTTGCGTTGCGCCGCCGAGCCGTGGGTGAAGGAATCGGGCACGACGCGGCCTGTGGACTGGCGCTGCAGCGTGTCGTCGCCGATCGCGCTCGCCGTGGTGAGTGCGGCGTCGATGTCGCCCGGCTCCAGGAAGTTCGGCCGCTTCTTCGCCTCGCGATTGACCCAGACACCGGACAGGCAGTCGGCCTGCAATTCGACCTTCACCTGCAGCGCATTGGCCTCCGCCTTGCTGCCGGCCTGCTGCTGCAGCCGCGTCACGCGCGGAATGATGCCGAGCAGGTTCTGGATGTGATGGCCGGCCTCATGGGCGATGATGTAGGCGGTGGTGAAGTTACAGGCCGACTTGCCGGAGCAGCCGCGAAAACGCGTCTCGACCTCTCGGAAGAAACCGGTGTCGAGGAAGATGGTCCTGTCGGGCGGACAATAGAACGGTCCCATCGCCGACTCCGCCCGGCCGCAGCGCCCGCCATTGGTGACGTTGCGGAACAGCACGACCTTTGGACCGGTAAAGGACTGGCCGGAGGCCTGGAAGATCTCGCTCCAGCGATCGTCGATCTCGCCGAGGATGCCGGAGATCATGCTGCCCATCTCGTCGGTCGGCGCGCCGCGCTTGGCGTTGGACGACGATTGGCGATCGGTCTGGTAGGACGGCGCCTGGCCGCCGCCGGTGAGTATCTCGGCGCCGCCGATCAGGATGCGCGGATCGATGCCGAAGGCGTAGCCGACCAGGCCGAGCACGATGATGGTACCGATCCCAAGCCCGCCGCCGCCCATGGGGAGGCCGAACCCGCCTCCTCCACCGCCGCCGCCACCATCGTCGCGACGATCCTCGATGTCGTCGCTGCGGCGGAAATCATCGTAGCGCATGGCGGCTTCCCTCGGTCCTAGCTCAATTCGGCGCGAAAGCGCGAAAGCTCAACGCGCCACATACGTTTCCGTTGCGTTAATCAATATCCCGCTCGGCAATTATTGCCTAGTGCGACAGCATGGCAATGCCAGCAATTTTTTCCGGGCATCGAGCAATTTTTTCCGAGAGGAATTTTGAGTCTTTTTGCGCTCCGATCACAGCCGCAACGCGAAGAAACGCGAAATACACTGCAAAACATGGAGAATGCGCGGAGCGAGCCGCGTGCAAGGCGCGATGTGAGGGCTGTTCACGAAAGCCACGGGTTAAGTCGATTTTTACTTTGCCGCTTCAATGTAACGGTCAGTCGGTTGTTTGGTCCCGCGTCGCCGACAGCGTCGCCTGAGTCAGAGTTCTTGAGTCATGGTAGAGTCGCGTCGCGGGGCGTCTGCAAGGGCGCCCCGCACAAATTTTGAGTCTCCTTCGCACAGCATCGTCCTCGGCGATTGCGTCGCCGAGATGTCGAAGCTTCAGGCTGGTTCGGTCGACCTGGTGTTCGCCGATCCACCCTACAATCTCCAGCTTAAGGGCGATCTCAAGCGCCCCGACGAATCTCATGTCGATGCGGTCGACGACGACTGGGACAAGTTCGATTCGTTCTCCGCCTATGACGATTTCACCCGCGCCTGGCTGCTCGCCGCCCGCCGCGCGATGAAGCCGTCGGCGACGATCTGGGTGATCGGCTCCTATCACAACATCTTCCGCGTCGGCGCGATCATGCAGGACCTCGGCTTCTGGCTGCTGAACGACATCGTCTGGCGCAAGACCAACCCGATGCCGAATTTCCGCGGCCGCCGCTTCACCAATGCGCACGAGACCATGATCTGGGCCGCGCGGGACGAGAAGGCCAAGGGCTACACGTTCAACTACGAGGCGCTGAAGGCCGCCAACGAGGACGTGCAGGCACGGTCCGACTGGCTGATCCCGCTTTGCACCGGCGAGGAGCGCCTCAAGGGCGCCGACGGCAAGAAAGTGCACCCGACGCAGAAACCGGAAGGCCTGCTGGCGCGCGTGCTGCTGTCGTCCTCCAAACCCGGCGATCTCGTGATCGATCCCTTCAATGGCACCGGCACCACCGGCGCGGTCGCAAAGCGCCTCGGCCGCTCCTATATCGGCTTCGAGCGCGACAAGACCTATGCGAAAGCGGCCGAAGCGCGCATCGCCGCGATCGAGCCGCTTCCGGAGGCAAGCCTCGCCCCGTTCATGACGGCGCGCGAAGCGCCGCGTGTGGCGTTCTCCGAGCTGATCGAGCGTGGCATGATCATGCCCGGCACCAAGCTGTTCGACGCGAAGAAGAAACTCGGCGCGCTGGTGCGTGCCGACGGCGCCATCATGTTCGGGGACAAGGTCGGCTCCATCCACCGCATGGGCGCAGTGGCGCAGGGCGCGCAAGCCTGCAACGGCTGGACCTTCTGGCACATCGAGACCAAGAAGGGTCTTAAGCTGATCGACGAGCTGCGCGCCGAGATCCGCGCCGGCATGGCGGCGGGGTAGCCTTCCTTTCGTCGTCCCGGAGCGCGCCTCCTGGCGCGGCCCCGGAATGACGAGACTGGTTGAATACAGCGGCCGGCGGGACTAGATTGACCGCCTACGCCCCGTCTTGACCGGTCGAGCCATGCGACGACAGTCCGAGACATTGCTGCTGGTGCCGCTGCTGCCGATCTTTCTGGTCGGCATGTTTCCGATGTTCCTGATCGCGCTGCTGGGATTTTTCGGCCTCGCCTTGTTCGGCGTGCTCGTGGTCTGTGTCGGGCTCGCCAGCAGCAACGAGGCCCACGACAGCTTCAATCACGACGTCATCGTTCACGGCTACGCGCGCGGATCGGAGCGCGCGGCGCGGGCCTCCGACATGCATATCGCTACCCGGCTCGGGTTGCGCCTGGAGGTCGTGGGCGCGGCCATGGTCATTACGGCGGCGATCGGCCTTTGTTACGCCGGCTGATCTGCGTGACGCGCAGACGCCGCCCGGCAAACTCGCCGGTTGCCCTCCCCGATAAGGTTCAGGCAAGACAAGGCCGCTTGCGGACATGTTGCTGACTCCACTCTCAGCCAACAAACACAGGGGAGATGCCCGATGCTCAAATTCTATTTCAACGGTTCGCCGAACCCGACCAAGGTCGCGCTTTATCTCGAAGAGGCCGGCCTGCCCTTCGAGCCGGTGAAGATCGACACCCGCACGGGCGAGCAGTTCACGCCGGACTACCTGAAGATCAATCCGAACGGCAAGGTGCCGGCGATCGACGACAACGGCACCATCGTGTTCGATTCCAACGCCATCCTGCTATATCTCGCCGAGAAGACCGGCAAATTCCTGCCGGCCGCCAATGTTCGCGGCGAGATGCTGTCATGGCTGATGTTCGTCGCCACCGGCGTCGGGCCGTATTCGGGCCAGGCCGTGCACTTCAAGCATTTTGCGCCGAAAGACCAGAACCACGACTACGCGCATACCGCTATCAGTTCGAGACCGATCGCCATTACAAGATTCTCGACGGCCACCTCAAAGGCCGCCGCTATATGGTCGGCGACAGCTATTCGATCGTCGACATGGCGCTGTGGGGGTGGGCGCGGATGGTGCCGTTCAAGCTCGGCGACGATGCCTTCGCGCGATACCCGAACGTGAAGCGGCTGGTGGACGAGATCTCGGCGCGGCCTGCGGCGACGCGCGCGATCGCGCTGAAGGACAAGTTCACCTTCAAGGCGGAAATGGACGACGAGGCGCGCAGCAACATGTTCAAGCACATGACGACGAAAGTCGCCTGATCGTCTCAGGTCACAATGCGAGGCCACGCGCATGCGCGTGGCCTTTTGCTTCTTGAGGCTCAGGCGGCGTGGACCGAGCTCAGGAAGTTGGCGACTTCCTGCTTCAAGCGATTGCTGTCGGCCGACAGCGAGCGTGCCGCCGAGAGCACCTGCGAAGACGCCGAGCCGGTCTCGGACGCCCCGCGCTGCACGTCGCCGATGTTGGACGACACGAGTTGCGTGCCTTGGGCCGCCTGCTGGACGTTGCGGGAGATCTCCTGCGTCGCCGCACCCTGCTCCTCCACGGCGGCGGCGACCGTCGACGAGATCTCCGACAGCCGCTCGATGGTGCCGCTGATTTCCCTGATCGAGCCGACCGACTCCTCCGTCGCAGCCTGGATGCCCGAGACCTGCTGGGCGATCTCACCGGTGGCCCTCGCGGTCTGCTCGGCGAGCGCCTTGACCTCCGAGGCGACTACGGCGAAGCCGCGGCCGGCTTCACCCGCGCGCGCCGCCTCGATGGTGGCGTTCAGCGCCAGGAGGTTGGTCTGGCCGGCGATGGTGCTGATCAGCTCGACCACGTCGCCGATGCGGGCTGCAGCCTTGGAGAGCTCGCTGACGCGCGCGTTGGTCTTGCTCACCTGACCGACGGCTTCGCCCGCTATGCGCGCCGATTCCTGCACCTGGCGCGCGATCTCCGTCACCGAGGAGGACAACTCCTCGGTCGCGGAGGCGACCGCCTGCACATTGGCCGAGGCTTCCTGGGAGGCGGATTGCACTTCGGTGGAGAGATCCTGAGCGCGCCTCGCGGTCGCGGTCAGGGTGCCGGCCGAGCCCTCGAGCTCGTGCGATGCCGAGGATACGGTATCGACGATCTCGCCCACCGCCTGCTCGAACTGGCTGGCGAGCCGGGCCATGTCGGCCTTGCGGCTCTCGGCCTGCCGGGCCTCGGTTGCGGTCTGCTCTTGGCGCAGCCGTTCGGTCTCGATCATGTTTGTCTTGAAGACGTCGATCGCCTTGGCCATGTCGCCGATCTCGTCGACCTTGCCGCGCGAGGGGATCTCGACGGCGAGATTGCCGCCGGCAAGCAGCCCCATTGCGCGCGTCATCGAGGTCAGCGGCCGCACGATGCTGCGGGCGGTCAGGAAGGCGACGATCAGTCCGAACAGGACGGCGAGGCCGCCCGCGATCTCCTGCAGCGAGGTCGTGCCGTCGATCACAGCATCGGCCGCGGTGCGCGAATCCTTGTAATCCGTCTTCAAGGCGGTTTCCGCGACCTTGAGCTTGGCGATGCTCGCGGAGATGAGCGGTGCGAGATCCTTGTGGTAGATCTCGTCGGACCGCAGCATCGCCGCAGAGGTGGTTTCGAACGCGGATTTGTAGATACCGAGAGCGGTCTTCACTGGCGTCAAAGACGAGCGAAGGTCCGCCGCCTGCGGGCTCCTTTCGACGGCCGCCAGCCGCTGCACCGCCCTGTCGACATTGGTTCTGAAGGCGGTGGGCCCGTTGGCGTCGCGCAGGGCGAGGAAGCGCCAGTTCGCGATTCGAACCAGCAGGACCCGGGACTCGAGGTCCGCGACGAGCGACACCGTGTCGTCGTCGGCGGCGGCACGGGCCACATCGACCAGCTTGGCCATCTTGACGGTCAGCTCTTCGCCACTCGGCAACAGCGTCGCCTTGCCGGTCCGCGCCTCGTTGACGGCGTCGCCGAGACTGTCACGCAGGCTTTTCATTTTGGCGATGTCGGCGATCAGATCGTCGTAGAGCTTCCGCCGCTCCTCCGAGAGGGTGCCCTTTGCTCCCAGCTGCAACAGCCCGGTCGCCGCGGCCTCTCGCTCGGCAGCCTCCCGCATCGCAGGCTCGTTGGCGTCGTAAATGTAGCGCAGATTGGCCCGCTGGATGGCCTGAAGATGGGTCGATATCTCCAGGACGCGCGCCGTGCTGTCCGACAACGCGGAGAGTTTTGCGACCTGATCCTGGACGGATCGCAAATTCCAGATGGCGACCACCGCCATCACAAGACCAACCGCCACCAAGGCCATGAAACCTGCGTACAGGCGTCCCCTGATCCGCAAACGAAAACTCGGCATTCCCACTGTCCACCCAGATGCATGTCAATTCGAGCGGCCGGCCTAATCCGGCGATCGTCACCGGCCACTCTGGCAGCCGCGCGTCGCGTTGTTCGCGACCCACGCTGCACCGCGACACAATGGGGGACACTCGTTAATTGAACCTTCAAATTTTTCGCGCGCGCATCCGTCGGATGGTACAACATCTGCTGATTTTATCGGCAGGTGAGCAAGGTTTTAGCGAGAAGCCCGCAGCGGCATGCAGGCCGCTGCAGCTGGTCCGGCCTGCGCCAGACCAACACGCCCCTCGCCGACCGCGGCGGACGGCACCGGTCGACGGAGGCGACGCTGCTCGATCCGCTCAGCTCGCGGCCCTCACGGCCGTTTGTGGAAACGGACCAAGGGCCTTCTCGGTCAGCACCGAGTCGCAATATTCCCGGATCTCCTTGATCTTGCCGTCCTCGAGACGAAACACGAGACAATAGTCGTTGTCGTAGCGCACGCCTTCTGGCGTGACATTGTCGCCCTTTGCTTCGATGACGACGATATCGCCGTCGGCGATGAAGCGATGAGCGACCGTCCGCGTCCGGTCGACAAGGCGGGTCCGCACATAGCCGTGCAGATCGTTGAGGATCGCCTGTTTGCCCGAAAAGGTGCGCGACCAGGAATACTGGCCGGTCACGATCCATTTGGCGTCGTCGGCAAGACTTTCGGTGAACAAGCCACGGTCGCGCGCAGCCGGATCGGGGCTGGCGGCGGCTGCAAAGATATCCTGCATCAGTTTCTTGTTGGCGCTCGCGCTCATGGCGGCATCTCCTTTGGTGAGAACACGGAAATCATCGCCGCCGGTGCTAAATTCTTCAAATCGATAGTGGATATGATATCTATTCGCCTCATGAATTTGAATTCGCTCGACCTCAATCTCCTGACCGCGCTCGACGCGCTGCTGCGCGAGGCCAGCGTCAGCCGCGCCGCATTGCGGATCGGGCTGTCGCAGCCGGCGGCGAGTCATGCGCTCCAGCGTCTGCGCGACATCCTTGGCGATCCGCTCTTGGTACGCACAGGCGCGCGGATGGAGTTGACGCCGCGGGCGCAAGCCTTGCGCGCGCCGCTGGCGCAGGCGCTCGACCAGGTGCGCGGGCTGTTCGTATCGGATGAATTCGATGCGGCGCGCAGCGAGCGGCAATTCCGACTGATGATGCCGGACCTCGCGGTCGAGCTGTTGATGCCGCCCTTGATGGAAAAGGTGACGCAGGCCGCCCCCAACGTCCGCATCGACGTGGTGCCGTGGCGAGGACCGGCTATTTTCCACGCCGAGTTCGCCCGCACCATCGATCTCGTGATCTCGATCGGCAACGCCTTCAAGGGATTTCACCGCCAGTTGCTTTACACCGACAGCGACGCGCTGGCGGTGCGGCGCGGCCACCCCGTGGCTGCGAAGCTGAAGCGGCGCGAGACGTTCCTGGCTGCACGCCATGTCGGCGTAATCATCCGCGGCCAGCCGGAGGACCTCATCGACACTTGGCTGGGCACCAAGGGCATAGACCGGCATATCGCTCTCGTCGTCCCGGGTTATCTCGAAGCGCTGCACGTCGCCGCCCGTACCGACCTCGTCGCCTTCGTGCCGCGCCGGTTGATCGCGGCGCTGTCCAAGCAGCTCGGCCTCGTCACGGTGACGCCGCCGCTCGACCCCGGCATCGATGAGCAGTTCATGTTCTACCCGACCCGCGCGCAGATGGATCCAGGCTCGATCTGGCTCAGGCGGCTGATGCTGGAGACGGGACGGGATTTGGAGAAGAAAGGGCGCGCTGGATAGGACGCAACTTCAAAGCAAATGGTGTCGTCCCGGACAAGCGCAGCGAAGCGGAGCGCCGATCCGGGACCCATAACCACAGGACGTGGTTTGGCGAAGACTCGTGATTGTCAGCTTGCGTCACAACTTCTCCCTGTGGTTATGGGTCCCGGGTCTGCGCTGACGCTTGCCCGGCACGACAGGGGAATATATTGCCGCGCTCCTACGCCTTCTGCGCGTCCATCACCTTGCGCACGGCGGGGCGGTCGGACATGCGCTTGAAATGATCGGCGATCTTCGGCGTCGCGTTGATGTCGACGCTGTCGCCTTCGAGCCAGGTCGACAGGGTGTAGAGATAAGGATCGCAGATCGTGAACTGCTCGCCCATCACCCAGGGCCCCTTGTACATCTTCTGCTCGATCAGGGCGAAGCAGGCGCCCATGGTCTTCGGGATCATCGCCTTCATGTCGGCGAACGAGCTCTCTTCGCTCGCCCAGCGTGCGCCGCGCATCTTGTGGGCATGGTTGATGTGCACGGTCGAGCAGAGGTAGGAGTTGAACGACTGGACCTGGGCGAAGTCGAAGGGATCGTCGAGCGGCGCGAGCTTCGCCTTGGGGAAGGTCTGCGCGAGATAGGCGAGCATCGCCGGGGTCTCGGTCAAAACGCCGCGATCGGTCACCAGCGCGGGGACGCGGCCTTTCGGGTTGATCGCGAGGTACTCCACGCTGTTCTGCTGGTTGTCCTTGAAGCTCAGCCGCTCCGCCGCGTAGTCGGCGCCGGCTTCTTCCAGGGTGATGTAGGTGGCGAGCGCGCAGGTGCCGGTGGCGTAGTAGAGCTTGAGCATGTCGGACCTCATGGGAAAGCCGGAAGGTAACGGCTGCGGGCCCCGAGGTCCATAGCACGAACCTCTCTTCGCAGTTGCCCACCGGCGCCCGGCTGTGCCAAGACGCCCCGAGTTGGAGGGGCTTTCCCATGACCGTACTCATCGCCGGTGGCGGCATCGGCGGGCTGACGCTTGCGCTCAGCCTGCACGGAGTCGGCGTTCCCGTGAAAGTGTTCGAGAGCGCCGCCGAACTGCGGCCGCTCGGTGTCGGCATCAACGTGCTGCCGCACGCGGTGCGCGAGCTGATCGAGCTCGGGCTGATGGACAAGCTCGATGCCAGGGGCGTGCGCACCCGCGAGCTTGCCTATTTCTCCAAGCACGGCAAGCCGATCTGGAGCGAGCCGCGCGGGCTGGAGGCCGGCTATAAATGGCCGCAGTTTTCGATCCATCGCGGCACGCTCCAGCAATTGCTGCTCGACACCGCCATCGAGCGCCTCGGCCGCGACAACATCCTCACCAGCCATCATCTGACCGGCTGGAGCGAAACCGCCGACGGCGTGCGCGCCGATTTCGTCGACAAGGCCACCGGCAAGGCCGCGGGGACTTACGACGGCACGATCCTGATCGCCGCGGACGGCATCCATTCCGCCGCGCGAGAAAAACTCTATCCCGACGAAGGCCCGCCGATCTGGAACGGCCGCATCCTGTGGCGCGGCGTCACGCCCGCAAAAGCCTTCCTCAGCGGCCGCACCATGATCATGGCCGGTCACGAGATCCTGAAATTCGTCTGCTATCCGATCTCGAAGGAACCGGACGCCGCGGGCAACCATCTGATCAACTGGGTTGCCGAGCGCCACATGCCGCCGACCTATCAATGGCGGCGCGAGGACTATAACCGCACCGCGCGGCTGGAGGAGTTCTTACCCTGGTTCGAGAGCTGGCAGTTCGACTGGCTCGACGTGCCCGGCCTGATCAAGAACTGCCCGCACGCCTATGAATATCCGCTGGTCGACCGCGATCCGGTATCGCAATGGACTTTCGGCCGCGTCACGCTGATGGGCGACGCCGCACATCCAATGTATCCGATCGGATCCAACGGCGCCTCGCAGGCGATCCTCGATGCGCGCACCATCACGCGCGAGATCCTGGCGCACGGCCCGACGCAAGCGGCCCTGCTCGCCTATGAGGCCGAGCGGCGGCCTGCAACCACCAGTCTCGTCCTGCTCAACCGCAAGAACGGCCCCGAGCAGGTGATGCAGCTGGTCGAGGAGCGCGCGCCCGACGGCTACAAGGTCGTCACTGACGTGCTGTCGCAACAGGAGCTCGAGGATGTTGCCGCCAATTACAAGCGCGTCGCCGGCTTCCAGGTGGAAGCGCTGAATGCGAAGCCGCCGATCGTGAGCAAGGACGCGCGCGCGACGAAATGAGTATTCGCACGAAGCGAGACGCACGTTGATGCGCCCTCGCCCCTTGCGGGAGAGGGCAGCGACGCCGCTAGACGCAAGCTCACTCGGGTGAGGGGTCTGTCTCCGCGAGTCTAACTCTCATTTGAACTCGCCGAGACAAACCCCTCATCCGGCGCTTCGCGCCACCTTCTCCCGCAAGGGGAGAAGGAAAAAAGACTGCCCGGCAGCTATTTGCCCACCACCCTCGCCGCCTCCAGCAGCCGCTCGCTCGCCGTCGCCGTCGCCAGCAGCGTTCCGTCCTCTGCCATCAGCTTTGCCTCGACGAACGCAATCGTCTTGCCGAGCTGCGTCACCTTGGCCTCGCCGATGATCGGTCCGGGCTTTGCGGGCGCCAGGAAATTCACGGTCATGCTGATGGTGGTGGTGTAGAGCCTGCCCTCGCTCATCACCAGCACGGCGGGGCCCATCGTGTCGTCGAGCATGGCCGAGAGCATGCCGCCCTGGATGAAGCCGGCCGGATTGCAGAACTCCGGCTTGCCGTCGAAGGCGAGCTTGATCCAGCCTTCCCTGGGTCGGGCATCGAGCAGGCGCCACCCCAATAGCTCGGCACAGGGCGGCCTGGGAAAGTTGTCGAGCGCGGTGTTGATCATGCGAGCCTCCGTTGCCTACCACAGCTAACGCAGGCCTGCTGCCAGCATTTTGTCAGCAGGATGGGCTGCTAGGGTCCAATCCATGCGCAATCACCTTACGCATGACGTTGGGCAATGCTTCATCGGCGAGCGTGGCGATCGGCACCCAGCGCATGCTGGCGGGTGCCCGCGTCCGCGCTTCCACCCTCGCCGTGTAGACCACCAGTTCCAGCGGAAAATGCGTGAAGACGTGGGTGACCACGCCGACCTTGCGCTGCCAGCGCGACAGCCCCTTCAACTCGGGCGCCTGCCGTTTTGCCTTGGCGTCGTCCTGCCCGGCCAGCCAGTCCGACCCCGGTACTTCGGTCATGCCGCCGAGCAACCCCTTTTCGGGACGGGTGCGGACGAGAAGCTCGTCGCCGCGCGTGACAACGAAAGCGGCGCCGCGCCGTAGCGCGCCGCTCTTCTTCGCGGCCTTGCGCGGAAACGTGTCCTGCGTTCCCAGCGCGCGCGCCGTGCAGCCCTCGTTCAGCGGGCATAGCGAGCAGGCCGGCTTTTTCGGCGTGCAGATCGAGGCGCCCAGATCCATCAGCGCCTGCGCGCTATCACCGGCGCGAGAATCGGCAAGCAGCGTCGCAGCCAACTCCTGAATCAGCGGCTTGGCCTGCGGGAGCTCTTCCTCAACTGCAAAGAGCCGCGAGACCACGCGCTCGATATTGCCGTCGACCGGCATGGTGCGTCGATCGAACGCTATCGCCGCGATCGCTGCCGCCGTATAGGGCCCGACGCCCGGCAGCGCGCGCAGACGCACTTCGGTGTCGGGAAAGGTGCCGCCATGCTCGCGCGTCACCGCGACCGCGCAGGCATGGAGATTACGGGCGCGAGAATAATAGCCCAGCCCGGCCCACATCCGCAGCACGTCCTCCTGCGAGGCCCGTCCGAGCGCGGTGACATCAGGCCAGCGCGAGACGAATTTTTCGAAATAGGGCCCGACCGCCTTCACTGTGGTCTGCTGCAGCATGATCTCGGACAGCCAGACGCGGTAAGGGTCGGATGCTTCGCCGGGCGGAGCCCGCCAGGGTAATCGGCGGCGGTGGCGGTCATACCATTGGAGCAGCGCGAGCGGACGCGATGGGGTCTCCGGCGGAACTGGTTCCGATTTCGCCTTGAGGGCGGATTTGGGGCTCATGTCCGCACTGTAACGGCAATGCGTCGATCTCTCCACGTCGTGCCCACGCTTGTCGCGGGCATCCACGTTTTTCTTCGCGGTGAAGAGCCTGCGGCCGACGCCCCGGAGTGCTATAAGGTCCCATGTCCAAGCTTCGCCCCATCAAACCCGGTCCCCTCAGCGCCAAGCCGCTGTCGCTCCTGCTCAACGACGTCTTCGCCGAGGCCTATGCCAAGCAGGGATTTGCCGCGCGCGAGCTGGTGACGCGGTGGGCGCAGATTGCCGGACCGGAGATCGCGGCCCACGCCGAGCCACTGAAGATGCAATGGCCGCGGCCGGTCGAGGGCCAGCCGCAGGAGCCGGCGACGCTGGTGCTGCGGGTCGAGGGGCCGATGGCGCTCGAGATCCAGCACTCCGCCGATGTGATCCTGCAGCGGGTCAATCGCTTCTTCGGCTGGAGCGCGGTCGGCAAGCTGGCCTTCCGCCAGGCTCCGCTATCGCGCGCCCGCCGGCCGACCCGGCCCGGCCCGCCGGACGCCAAATCGGTGGCCGAAGTGGCTGAGCGCCTGGGCGACATCGAAGATGAACAATTGAAGTCGGCGCTGGCGCGCCTCGGGGCCGCCATCAAGCGAAATTGAGCCTTATTCTGCGGCCAAACTGGACCTGTCCTGGCCGCTCGCCATTGCCTCAAACGACGTTTCAAGCTAGCGACAGGCCGCCTGAACGGGAATTTCGGGCGAGACCACGCCAATCCGGGAGCCGACCTTGATCATCACCCGCCGCGCCTTCACCTCGATGCTGTCGCTGACCGGGCTTGCCGCGCTCGCCGGGTTCTCGCCGCTGCGGTTCATCTCCGATGCCATGATCCCTGAAGCCATGGCGCAGCCGGCGGCTGGCGACGTGGCCAAGCCGGTGTCGCTGCCCGACATGGCGCTCGGCCCGAAGGACGCCGCCGTCACCATCACCGAATACGCCTCGATGACCTGCCCGCATTGCGCGGCCTTCAACGAGCAAGTGTTTCCCAAGATCAAGTCGGAATACATCGACACCGGCAAGGTGCGTTACGTCTTCCGCGAGTTCCCGCTCGACATCAAAGCCGCCGCCGGCTCGATGCTGTCGCGCTGCATCGCCAATGGCGACGCGCCGAAATACTTTGCCGTCACCGACATGCTGTTCCGCCAGCAGAACGATTGGGTCGTGAAGAACACCACGGAGACCCTGACGCGGATCGGCAAGCAGGCCGGTCTCACCCAGCAGCAGGTCGAGGCCTGCCTGAAGGACCAGGCGCTGCTCGACAAGATCGCCGCCGACCAGAAGTATGCCAGCGACGTTCTGAAGGTCGATTCGACGCCGACGTTCTTCGTCAACGGCGAGAAGATCAAGGGCGAGACCTCGTTCGAGGAATTCGCCAAGAAGATCAATCCGCTGCTCAAGAGCTGATTCGCACGGCACAATCCTGATTCGCATCTCGATAGCCGTATCTTTCCCGGCACAAATCCCTTGGGAAAAGCGGCTTTCGCCGGTTGCCCTCGCAGCCCACCGCGGCCATTGTCCAGCCGCATGAGGCGCCTCGCGCGACTCGCCCGGATACCGACATTGCCTTCCATGGTATTGTCCCGGCAGGGGGATTCGCGCCTGCCAACAGAGATGCGTGCTTATGAAAATCACCCGCCTGCGCCTTCACGGCTTCAAGTCCTTCGTTGAGGCCACCGACTTTGTCATCGAGCCCGGCCTGACAGGCGTGGTCGGCCCCAACGGCTGCGGCAAGTCGAATCTCGTCGAGGCGCTGCGCTGGGCGATGGGCGAGACCTCCTACAAGTCGCTGCGCGCCGCCGACATGGACGCGGTGATCTTCGCCGGCTCCGGCAATCGCCCCGCGCGCAACCACGCCGAAGTGACGATGACGATCGACAATTCCGATCGCACAGCGCCGGCGGCGATGAACGACAGCCAGCTTCTGGAAATTTCCCGCCGCATCGAGCGCGAAGCCGGTTCGGTCTACCGCATCAACGGCCGCGACGTGCGCGCCCGCGACGTGCAGATTCTGTTCGCCGACGCCGCCACCGGCGCGCGCTCGCCGGCCCTGGTCCACCAGGGCAAGATCGGCGAGATCATTCAGGCCAAGCCCGAGCAGCGCCGCCGCGTGCTGGAAGACGCCGCCGGCGTCGCCGGCCTGCACGCCCGCCGCCACGAAGCCGAGCTGCGGCTCAAAGCGGCTGAAACAAACCTCACCCGCGTCGAGGACGTGATCGGCCAGCTCGCGGGGCAAATGGAAGGCCTCAAGAAGCAGGCCCGCCAGGCCGTGCGCTATCGCGAAGTTGCGGCCAAGGTCCGCAAGGCCGAGGCAACCCTGTTCCATCTGCGCTGGATCGGCGCCCATGCCGACGTCAACGAATCCGGCCAGACCCACGATCTCGCGGTTCGCGAGATGGCCGAGCGGACCCAGCACCAGGCCGAGGCCGCTCGCATCCAGGCGATTCGCGCCGCCGAAATGCCGGCGCTGCGCGATGCCGAAGCGCGCGCCGCAGCGGGGCTGCAGCGCCTGACCAACGCCCGCGAGCTGCTCGATCGCGAGGAAGAGCGCGCCAAGGAGCGCGTCGCGGAACTCGAGCGGCGCCTCGCGCAGTTCGAAGGCGACATCTCGCGCGCCCAGCAGCAGACCATGGACGCCGATATCGCGCTGCAGCGCCTCGACGCCGAAGATGCCGAGCTGAAGGAAGAGATCAAGTCGCGCGTTGAGAAGCGCTCCGGCGTCGACGAGCGTGTCGCCGAAGCCGAGGCGGTGCTGACCGAAACCGAGCAGCAGTTCGCCGAGCTCACCACCGCGCTCGCAGACCTCACCGCCAAGCGCAACCAACTCGAAGCCAACGTTCGCACCCACCGCGACAAGCTCGCCCGGCTCGACCAGGAGATTTCGAACGTCGCGGCGGAAGAGCAGAAGCTCACCGAGGAGACCGGCGGCTTCGGCGATCTCGACGAGCTGACCGCGACGGTCGAGAGCGCCGAGCAGACGCTGGCGGCCTCGGAAGCCGCCGCTCAGGCCAGTGAAGCCGCGCACGTCGCCGCGCGGCAGACGCTGGAATCCTCGCGCTCGCCGCTCGTCGAAGCCGACAAGCGCGTGCAGCGGCTCGATACCGAGGCGCGCACGATCTCCAAGATCCTGAACGGCGAGACCAAGAATCTGTGGCCGCCGATCATCGACGGCATCACCGTCGACAAGGGATTCGAAAAAGCGATCGGCGCAGCCCTCGGCGACGATCTCGACGCCCCGGTCGATCCGTCCGCGCCGATGCGCTGGACCAATTCCGGCGTCACCGACGGCGATCCGGAACTCCCCGAAGGCGTGGTGCCGCTCGCCAACCACGTGCAGGCCCCGGCCGAGCTGACTCGCCGCCTGGCGCAGATCGGCGTGGTGCCGCGCGAGCGCGGCGCCGAGTTGGTCTCGCATCTCAAGACCGGCCAGCGGCTGGTCTCGCCCGAAGGCGACGTCTGGCGCTGGGATGGTTTTGTCGCAGCCGCCCACGCGCCGACCGGCGCAGCACGGCGGCTTGCCGAGCGCGCCCGCCTCATCGATATCGAAAACGACCTGGAGCAGGCCCGCATCGACGCGCAGATCAAGCGCCAGGCGCTGGAGAACGCCGAGGCCGAGCTGCAGATGGCCGCCAGCACCGAAGGTGCGAGCCGCGAAGCCTGGCGCGCCGCGCAACGCGAGCTCAACGTCGCGCGCGAACGCCATGCTACGGTCGAACGCGAGATCAGCCGCCATGCCGCGCGCAAGGCGACGCTGTCGGAAGCGCACAGCCGTCTGGCCGCCGACCGCGCCGAGGCCGAAGCCGCCTACGAATACGCCGAAGCGGGGATCTCCGAGCTGCCGTCGAGCGAGGACACCGAAACCCGTCTCGCCGCCGTCCGCAGCGACATCGAAGGCCATCGCCGCATGGCCGCTCAGGTCCGCGCCGAGGCACAGGCGCTGGCGCGCGAAGCCGAGCTGGCCGACCGCCGCGTGCAGGCGATCCTCGCCGAACGAACCGAGTGGCAGAACCGCAAGGAGAGCGCGGCCTCCCACATCGACACCATCCAGGCCCGTATCGCCGAAGTCTCGATCGAGCGCAGCGATCTCGAGAACGCGCCAGCCGTGTTCGCAGAGAAGCGCAGCGCGCTGATCACCGAGATCGAATACGCCGAAAACGACCGCCGCATGGCCGCCGATGCGCTCGCCAGCGCGGAAACCGCGATGGCCGAAACCGATCGCGTCGCCAAGCTGACGCTCGAGGCGCTCTCCAGCTCGCGCGAGGCCACCGCCCGCGCCGAGGAGCGCATGGAAAGCGCGCGGCGCCGACTCGATGACATCGAGCGCGAGATCCGCGACATGCTCGAAGTCGAGCCGCAGGCCGTTGCCGGGCTCGCCGAGATCGAGCCCGGCGCCGAGCTGCCGCCGCTGCACGACATCGAGGAAGACCTCGAAAAGATGCGCCGCGATCGCGAGCGCCTGGGCGCGGTCAATTTGCGCGCCGAGGAAGAGCTGCGCGAGGTCGAGACCCAGCATAATGGTCTGGTCACCGAGCGCGACGACCTCGTCGAGGCCATCAAGCGGTTGCGCCAGGGTATCCAGAGCCTCAACAAGGAAGCTCGCGAGCGGCTCCTGACCTCGTTCGAGGTCGTCAACAACCACTTCAAGCGCCTGTTCGTCGAGCTGTTCGGTGGCGGCGAAGCCGCGTTGCATTTGATCGAGAGCGATGACCCTCTTGAAGCCGGCCTCGAAATCATCGCCAAGCCGCCGGGCAAGAAGCCGCAGACGCTATCGCTGCTCTCCGGCGGTGAGCAGGCGCTGACCGCGATGGCGCTGATCTTCGCGGTGTTCCTCACCAATCCCTCGCCGATCTGCGTGCTGGACGAAGTCGACGCGCCGCTCGACGACCACAACGTCGAGCGCTATTGCAACCTGTTGCACGAGATGACCGCCTCGACCGACACGCGCTTCATCATCATCACCCACAACCCGATCACGATGGCGCGGATGAACCGCCTGTTCGGCGTCACCATGGCCGAACGCGGGGTCTCGCAACTGGTGTCGGTGAACCTGCAAGAGGCGGTGGACATTCTCGACCAGAACGTGGCGTGAGTCCGCTCCCGTCACGCACCTATTGACGTCGTCATCCGCGCAAGCGGATGATGACCACGAATGATGATCTCACCCACCCTCCCCGCCGAACTGAAAGCGGCCCTCGACGGCAAGCTCCAGGGGTTCTCGCGCGCCGACGCTGCGCAGCGATCGCAGAAAATCTCGACCACCTATCGTGCAGGGGGCGGCTCCGGCACGATCAAATCCGAGGCCGATGCGCTCGCCTATGCGCTCGCGAGGATGCCGGCGACCTACGCTGCGGTGGCGGCAAGTCTGAATGCGCTGACCGAGGTCGCACCGGACCTCGGTCCGGAAACGCTGCTCGACGTCGGCGCAGGTCCGGGCACCGCGAGCTGGGCCGCTGCGGAAGCTTTTCCGTCGCTGCAATCCTTCACCCTGCTCGATGCCAACGCCACGCTGAGCCGTCTCGCGCTCGAACTGGCGCGCGACAGCACGCGTCTGGCGAATTGCCGCTATCTGCCGGGCGATGCCGGCGCGAACCTCGCTGAGGTTTCGCAAGCCGATCTCGTCGTCGCGAGCTATGTCATCGGCGAGCTCAGCGAGGGCGATCAACGCAAGCTCGCGGAAGCGATGTGGGCGAAAGCGCGCCACGTGCTGGTCGTGATCGAGCCCGGCACGCCCGCCGGCTACGCCCGCATCCTCACCTTGCGCCAGCAACTGATCGCGGCGGGCGCCTATGTCGCCGCACCCTGCCCGCACGAAAAGCCGTGTCCGCTGACGGCGCCCGACTGGTGCCATTTCTCCCAGCGCTTGCCGCGCTCGCAGGCTCACCGCCAAATCAAGGGCGCCGAGGTGCCGTTCGAGGACGAGCGATTCATCTACGTGGCGCTAACCCGTAGGCCTCCCGCCACCCGCGCCGCGCGCGTGTTGGCGCCGCCGGATCTCGGCAAGCCCGAGATCACGGCAAAGCTCTGCACCGAGCAAGGCGTCGAACTCGCCAAGGTCCCACGGCGGGACAAGGTCGCCTATGCAAGCGCCCGCCGCTGGCGCTGGGGTGATGCCATCCTGTCCGAAAGTTAACCTGCTCCGGCGCTTTCGCCTTGAACTGGGATAGTCCCTCATCCGACCAAGTCTTACCTCTCTTCTGTACCGGGCTCTCGCTCGGCGCCAATTTGGTCTACCCTAGCGCCCGCCTTCTTCCCCCTTCAGGAGTTCTCCATGTCGACCGGCTGGATCGTTCTCGGCGTTATCGTCGTCCTCGTGTTCTTTGCCTTCGCCGCCTACAATCGGCTGGTGGCGCTGGGCCAGCGCGTCGGCCAGGCCTTTGCCGACGTCGACGTGCAGCTCAAGCAGCGCCACGATCTGATCCCGAACCTGGTCGAGACGGTGAAGGGCTATGCCTCGCATGAGCGCGGCACGCTCGACGACGTCATCAAGGCGCGCAATTCGGCGATGTCGGCGCAGGGACCGGCGCAGGTGTCCGCGGCCGAGACCCAGCTCTCCGGCGCGCTCGGCCGACTGATCGCGCTGTCGGAGGCCTATCCCGACCTCAAGGCCAACGCCAATTTCCAGCAGCTCGCCAGCGAGCTGTCCGATCTCGAGAACAAGATCGCGGCCAGCCGACGCTTCTTCAACAGCGCGGTCCAGGAATACAACACCGGCATCCAGCAGATGCCGGCAGCCTTGTTCGCCGGCATGTTCGGCTTCACCAAAAAGG
Organism: Bradyrhizobium sp. 35; assembly: GCF_023073215.1. Lineage (NCBI taxonomy): Bacteria > Pseudomonadati > Pseudomonadota > Alphaproteobacteria > Hyphomicrobiales > Nitrobacteraceae > Bradyrhizobium > Bradyrhizobium sp. 35. Next base: position 105,421 of record NZ_JADPJC010000058.1, on the reverse strand, counting down.
ACTTCTTCGATCTCGGCGCCAGCCGCACCGAGGTCGAGGCCACGCCGCAGGTGAAATTCTGAGTTGAGCCGATAGGCCGGCAGGGCATCGCGTCATGGCCGCGTATGGTCTCTACACGCACATCGCCTCGAACAAGTTTCGTTCGATGCTCCTGCTCGCCGGTCTGTTCGCGCTGGTCTACGTGCTGGTCTATGCCGGCGCGCTGATCGCCGAAGTCGTCATCAATGGCGACGAGACCGTCCTCCATTATCTGAGACGCGCCTTCTATGATCTGAAAGTCGCCGCACCGGTTGCGACCGTCGTGGCAGCGACCTGGATCGTGATCGCCTATTTCTTCCACCAGTCGATGATCGATGCGGTGACCGGCGGCCACGACGTCACCCGGCAGGAGCAGCCGCGGCTCTATAATCTGCTTGAAAATCTCTGCATCTCGCGCGGCATCACGATGCCGAAGCTGAAGATCATGGAAAGCCCGGCGCTGAACGCGTTCGCGACCGGCCTCAACCCGCGGCAATATTCGGTCACCGTCACCACCGGTCTCCTCAATGCGCTGGACGACCAGGAAATCGAGGCGGTGCTGGGTCACGAGCTGACCCATATCAAGAACGGCGACGTGCAGCTCATGGTGGTCGCCGTCATCATCGCGGGCGTGGTCGGATTCTTCGGCGAACTGTTCTTCCGCCTGTTCACGAATTTCAGCTGGAGCTCCGGCTCCGGCGGCTCGTGGTCGTCGGGCTCCTCCTCGTCACGATCGTCCTCGTCGTCGAGCGACAGCAAGAGTTCGGGCGGCGGCGCGGTGATCGTCATCATCATCGCGGTCGTGCTGATCGTGGTGGCCTGGCTGTTGTCTCAGGTGGTGAAGCTCGCGCTGTCGCGCTCGCGCGAATATCTCGCGGACGCAGGCTCCGTCGAGCTGACGAAAAACCCGGACGCCATGATCTCGGCACTGCGCAAGATCGAGAACCGCGGCGAGCTGCCGGGCGCAACCTCGGCAGTGATGGAGCTCTGCGTCGACAATCCGCGCGAGGGTTTTGCCGATTTGTTCGCGACCCACCCCTCGGTGCAGTCGCGGGTCGACGCGTTGGTCAAGTTCGCCGACGGCCATGATCCCGGCCCGCTGCCGCTTTCCGCCGACGAGGCCGAGGAGCCAGACACGCAAGCCGACCAGCAGGGCGTCCGACCGCCACCGCGCCAGGGGCCCTGGAACGACGTAGGCGGCGCGGCCAGTCCGCCGCCCCTGCCCGCACCCAGCTCCGCCGGAACCGCCAGCAGCAACCCGATAGGCAATCGAGTAAGCAATCCCTTGGGCAATTCCTTGGGTCCTTGGGGCCGCCATTGAGCGTGATTTGACGCCATGCCCGGCAGAATTCGTCGTGCTTGGGAAAAACGTCGGGAATTGCCGTAACTGGGCCCTGCGGAATTGAATTCTCCCTTGTTTCTGCCATGTTCGCGCCCAACAGCAGACTTGGGACATGTCTGCGACATCGATTTGGGGCCCATCCGATTGCAACCTCGCGATCGGGGGCGCGCGTTAGGGGACAGCAATGGCAAAGCCGGCAGTGGTTGTGGTGGGCGCGGACAAGGGTGGGGTCGGCAAGACCACGGTGTCGCGCACCCTGCTCGATTATTTTTCCGCCAACAACGTGCCGACGCGCGCCTTCGACACCGAATCGCCGCGCGGAACCCTGAAGCGCTTCCATCCTGACATCACCGAGATCGTCGACATGACGACGACGTCGGATCAGATGAAGATCTTCGATACGCTCAACGCGACGAGCCCGTCGGTCACCGTGATCGACGTCCGGGCCGGCCTGCTCTCGCCGGCGCTCGCCTCCTTGCGCGACATCGGATTCCTCGACGCCGCCAAGGCCGGCCAGATCACCTTTGCCGTGTTCCACATCCTCGGACCCTCGATCGCCTCGCTGGACGAGATCGCCGAGACCGCGGGCTTCATGGGCGGCGCGAAATATTTCCTGGTGAAGAACTTCATCAACGATACTCAGTTCTTCCAGTGGGATCAGTCGACTTACCAATCGTATTTCAACCGCATCAAGGACGCGACCGAGCTGACCATCCCCAAGCTCAACGAAATGGCCTATGAGCAGGTCGAGGTGTCCTCCGTCCCATTCCTGAAATTCGTCGCCAACAAGGGCGTCAACGACGAGGCCGCCAACTACTCCTTCGTGCTGCGTGGTTATGTCCGACACTGGCTGGCGAACGTCTGGAGTGAGTTCGATCGGATCCGGCTGACCGATATCGTCGGCTCGACGAAATCCGGGGCCCGCAACAGCGAAAAATAGTTGCGCAAGCCGGGCGGATACGGCTGGATTGGTCGCCAAGTTCGACTGATATAGCTATCGATGCCCGCAACGCCCCTCTACATCATTTGCTCGCCCCGTCCGCAGGTCGGCAAGACCCTGCTGGCGCGGCTTTTGAGCGAATTTTTGCTGCTCAAGAACGGCAACGTCGTGGCCTTCGACGTCAACCTGAAGGAGCCGTCGCTGCTCGACTATCTGCCAACGATCACCGAGACCGCCGACGTGATCGACACCTACGGCAAGATGCAGCTGATGGATCGCGTCATCGTCGATGACGGGCTTGCCAAGGTGATCGACCTCGGCTTCCACGCCTTTGACGAGTTCTTCAAGATGACGGAGGAGATCGGCCTGTTGAAAGAGGCTGCGCGCCGCCACGTCGCGCCGATGATCCTGTTCGTCGCCGACACCGACCGCGTCTCGGCCCGCGCCCACGAGATGCTGCGCGAACAGATCCCGCGGATCAACCTGATCACGGTGGACAACGAGCACATCGTGCGCGGCGAGCTGCCGGAAGCGATGGCCGGCGGCCGGCTGCTGCGCCTGCCGGCGCTGCCCGGATTCCTGAAGACCTATATCAGCCGCCTGAATTTCTCCTTCACCGGCTATCTTCGCCAGGAGAAGGATGCCTCGACCGAGCTGCACCAATGGACCCGGCGCAATTACCTCGCCTTCCGCGAACTCGAGCTCAGCCTGATCCTGCAACGGTCCTGAATATTTTACCCGGATAATATTGACGCCGAGCGACGTTGCGGTTACTGAGTGTACGCACCATCGTTCCTCAGCAAGGCCTCTTCACCGTGAGCATCGACCGTAAAGCAGCAATCGCCGCCTATAAGGAGCGGAAGACCGTTGCCGGCATCTACGTCGTCCGCTGCGCGGCCTCGGGCGAGGCCTGGGTCGGCCAAGCCTCGAACCTCGAGACAATCCAGAATCGCATCTGGTTCTCGCTGCGCCAGGGTAGCCACACCTGCCGTAGACTCCAGACTGCGTGGAACATGCACGGTGAGGCAGGCCTGACACTCGGCGAATGCGAGCGGCTGAAAGATGAGGCGAGCGACTATGTCAGGAATGCGCTCCTCAAAGAGCGCATGCTGCATTGGCTGTCGGAGCTAACGGCCGAGCCGATCTGAACGTCGCCAGCCGTGCCGTGCCCTCAGTGCCCCTCGAACGTCATCAGCGTGCGCACCGGCACGTCCATCGCGCGCAGCTTGGCGGCGCCGCCGAGATCGGGCAGATCGATGATGAAGCAGGCGGCGACCACATTGGCGCCGATCTGGCGCAGCAGCTTCACCGCACCTTCCGCGGTGCCGCCGGTGGCGATGAGGTCGTCGACCAGGATCACACGCTCACCCGGCTGAATGGCGTCGACATGCATCTCCATCTCGTCGATGCCGTATTCGAGAGAGTAAGCGATCCGCACGGTGGTGTGCGGCAGCTTGCCTTTTTTCCGGATCGGCACGAAGCCGGCCGAAACCTGGTGCGCCACCGCGCCACCGATGATGAAGCCGCGCGCTTCCATGCCAGCGACCTTGTCGATCTTGTTGCCGGCCCAGGGATTGACGAGTTCGTCGACCGCACGGCGGAACGCACGCGCATCTGCGAGCAACGTGGTGATGTCGCGGAACAAGATCCCGGGTTTCGGATAGTCCGGGATGGTGCGGACGCTCGCCTTCAGATCATGGTCAAAAGTCATGGTGCCTCTCAATCAGCGCGACGCATCCAGGCGGAACGCGTTCTCGACAATTCGTAAGCCCACCTCGCCGCTCAGCGACATCAGCGATTCCGGATGGAATTGCACGCCGGCGACCGGCAGGGTCTTGTGCTCGAGCGCCATGGCGACGCCGTCCTCGGTGCTGGCGGTGACGGATAGCACCTCCGGCATGCTGTCGCGCTCGACATACAGCGAGTGATAGCGGCCAATGACGATCTCGTTCGGCAGATTGCGCATCAGCCGCCCGCCACGTACCTGAACCCGCGAGGGCCGGCCATGGGCGGGATGCGTGAGCTGCCCGAGCTCGCCGCCGAAATACTCGCCGATCGCCTGGACGCCGAGGCAGACGCCGAACACCGGCAGCTTGTCCTCCAGCGCCGCGTCGATGGTCTTCTTGATCCCAAAATCCTCGGGCCTGCCCGGCCCTGGCGACAGCACCAGCAAATCCCACCGCTTCTGCTTGAGCATGTCGAGCGCATGCACATGGCGGACCACGGTGACGTCGGCGCCGACCTGGCGGAAGTAATCGGCCAGCATATGGACGAAGCTGTCGTCATGGTCGATCAGCAGCACCCTCTTGCCGCTTCCGGTCGCATCGGGCGCAAAGGCCGACAGCGGCTTCGGCGGATCACCGCGCAGCGCCTGGAATAGGGCGGCGGCCTTGACCTGGCATTCGCGGTCCTCGGCGGCGGGATCGGAGTCGAACAGACAGGTGGCGCCGACACGCACTTCCGCGAGGCCCTCCTTCATCCGGATGGTCCGGATGGTGAGGCCGGTGTTGATGCTGCCGTCGAAATTCACCGCCCCGATCGCGCCGGCATACCAGCGGCGGGGCGAGCGCTCGTGATCCTCGACGAACTGCATCGCCCAGAGTTTTGGTGCGCCAGTGACGGTGACGGCCCAGGCGTGGGTGAGAAAGGCGTCGAGCGCATCGAAGCCGGGACGCAGCATGCCTTCGACATGGTCGACGGTGTGGAACAGTTTTGAATAGGTCTCGATCTGCCGGCGCGCCAGCACCTTGATGGTGCCGGGAACGCAGACGCGCGCCTTGTCGTTGCGGTCGACGTCGGTGCACATGTTGAGCTCGAACTCGTCCTTCTCGGAGTTCAGGAGCTGGCGGATCTGCTCGGCATCGCCGATCGCATCGGTACCGCGCGCGATCGTCCCCGAGATCGGGCAGGTCTCGACCCGGCGTCCGTCCGAGCGCACGAACATTTCCGGAGAGGCCGAGACGAGAAATTCGCCCTCGCCGAGATTCATCAGCGCGCCGTAGGGCGACGGATTGATGACACAGAGCCGCTGGAACACTTCCGCCGGCGAGCGGTCGCAGGGCTCGGCGAAGAGCTGCCCCGGCACCGCCTCGAACAGATCGCCACGCGCAAAGGCAGCGCGCGCGGTCTCGACAGTGGCCTGATATTCGCCGGGGGCGTGATCGGCAAAACCCTGGCGCGGTGTCTTGAGGTAGGGGCTCTCGGCGGTCTCGTGCGGCAGGCCCGCGGTGGACTTGCCCTTCCACGCGAAATCGTATGTGAGCACGACGCCGCGGCCGGTGGCGCGGTCATAGGCGAGCAGGCGATCGGGGACGTAGAGCACGATGTCGCGCTGGTCGCTCTCGCGCGCGCGCTTCTGCACGAGGTCCTCGATCTGGAACACGAGATCGTAGGCGAAGGCGCCGAACAGGCCGAGCACGCCGTCGTCATTGGCGGAGAAAGCGGCGACGAGATCGCGCACCAGCGACATCACGCTGGCGCGCCGCGTGCGCTGGTCTTCGTCGATCGGGGCTTCGCCGCGGATGATATGACCGGCAAGGCGCGTCGGCGTCGTCTCGGAGATCACGACGCAGGGTTCGCGCAAGACGTCGGCGAGGAAGGCGATCAGCACCTCCCCGCGCGCGTTCAGCGCTTCCAGCTTGAAATTGACGCCGGTGGTCTCGAGCTTGAGCGGCGGATCGGAGAAGCCGAGGTCAAAACTCTCGTAGCGGCCGGGCACGGTCGTGCCCGACGACAGCACCACGCCGCGGCGGCGGTCGAGCAGGCTGACGAGATCGTCGAGCCGGTTGGCGCCGCCGGAAAACTGTTCCGCCACGCGCGTGATCGCAAGCCCCGCGCGGGTCACGTAGTCGCTTCGAGCCGGAAGGGCAAAGACGGTCCTGTTCATGGGGTCCTCTTACGAAACTTGTCGAGGGAACGCCACACAGGACAAACGATCAGGCCGCCGCACTGCGTGGGCGACCTCAGACGATTTTGGGAGAATAAATCGCACCGGCCACCTCTCAGGAGGTGCGCCACCAAAGACGGGATGGGCGGACGGCGGTGCTCATGGGCGGATACTCACCATGGCGCGGGGACGACGTCAAGGCTGGCTGGGCTGGCTGCTCAACGCCGATCACCACAGTCGTCCCGGCGAAGGCCGGGCAATTGCGCACCAGGCCGGGGCGACACTGAAATGGTAGCGCGACTGGCGCAGCACACCTACCCCAGATGCTTCCTGAAAAACTCCGTCGCCCTGCCCCAGGCGAGCTCGGCGGCTTCCCGGTCGTGCACGGCCTGGCGCTGCTCGTTGACGAAAGCGTGCTCGGCGTCATAGCGGAACAGCTCCAGCGACTTGCCGGCGGCCTTCATGGCCTTTTCGAAACCGTTGACCAGCTCCGGCGTGCACCAATCGTCCTTGTTGGCGAAATGGGCCTGAAGCGGGATCTTGACGTCGGCGGGCTTGGCCGCCTGCTCTGGCGGGATGCCGTAGAACACCACGCCGGCGGCGAGCTCCGGCACATGCACCGCGCCGATGATGGTGACGGCGCCGCCGAGGCAGAAGCCGGTCAGGCCCACCTTGGCGCCGTTGCGCGACAGATATTGCGTGGCGCCGCGCACCGTCTGCGTGGTGGCGTCCATGAAGTCGAGCGAGTTCATCTCTTTGCCGGCGGCGTCGGTGTCGTGATACGGCACCACCTTGCCCTTGTAGAGATCTGGCGCCAGCGCATCGAAACCGGCGAGCGCGAAGCGGTCGCAGAGGCCCTTGATCTGGTCCGAAAGGCCCCACCATTCTTGGATCACCACCACGCCCGGCGCGTTGCCGCGCGCGGCATTGGCGAGATAGCCCGATGCGTCCTTGCCGTCCGGGCGCTTGAAGGTGATGGCGGTTCCCATGGTGTCCTCCGACGAGTTTTTGGGGAGCGGTTGGCGGCATTTTGGCGTTTGAGCGGGCGATAGGCAATCGCGCCTGACAACACACTCTCGTGCCCAACAAAAAAGCCCCCTTGCGGGGGCCTCTTCATTCTCGCCTCGGGCCCCTCAGTGCGAGTCTGCCCAGACCTTCTTCTTGGTGAAGTACATCAGGCCGGCGAAGATGATCAGGAAGATGAACACCTGGAAACCGAGGCGCTTGCGCGCTTCCATATGCGGTTCGGCGGTCCACATCAGGAACGTGGTGACGTCCTTGGAATACTGCGCGACAGTGGTCGGCGAGCCGTCGTCATAGGTGACCTGGCCGTCGCTGAGCGGCTTCGGCATCTTGATGGCGTGGCCCGGGAAGTACTTGTTGTAGTAGGAGCCCTCCGGGATGGTCACACCTTCGGGCGCCTTGTCCTCAAAGCCCTGGAGCAGCGCCGAGACGTAGTCCGGACCCTGCTCCTGATACTGGGTGAAGAAGTCGACGATGAACATCGGGAAGCCGCGGCCGTAGGAACGCGCCTTGGTGATCAGCGACAGATCCGGCGGCGCCGCGCCGCCGTTCGCCGCACGCGCCGCCTGCTCGTTCGGGAATGGCGAGGGGAAATAATCCGCCGGCCGGCCCGCGCGTTCGAACATGTCGCCGGCGTCGTTCGGACCATCCTTGACCTTGTAGTCGGAGGCGAAGGCTGCAGCCTGCGCGACCGAATAGCCGGGACCGCCGGCTTCCGCGAGATTGCGGAAGGCGACGTAGGACAGGCCGTGACAGTTGGCGCAGACTTCCTTGTAGACCTTCAGGCCGCGTTGCAATGCGCCGCGATCGTACTTGCCGAACGGACCGGCGAACGACCATTTGTTGCCCGGCGGCTTGTCGCTGCCTTCGGAGGCGCGCGCGCTGTCGGCTGAGCCCGCAAACAACGCGCCCGCCAGCGCAAGCACGATCGCGCTCGACACCATCGGCGTCGACCTGCTCCCGGTTTTGGCCAGGACGGCATCCGAGATCGAGTTCGGCACCGGACGCGGCTTCTCGATCCGCGAGAGCAGCGGCAGCACGATCAGGAAGTAGGCGAAATAGCAGAACGTCAGGACCCGGCCGGCGATCACATAGATGCCTTCCGGCGGCTGCGCGCCGAGATAGCCGAGCAGGATGCAGACCGCGACGAAGATCCAGAAGAACTGCTTGGCCAGCGGACGGTACTTCGACGACTTCGTCCTGGCGGCGTCGAGCCAGGGCAGGAAGCACAGGATGATGATCGCCGAGAACATCCCGATCACGCCCGCGAGCTTGTTCGGGATCGAGCGCAGGATCGCGTAGAAAGGCAGGTAATACCATTCCGGCACGATGTGCGGCGGCGTCACGCCCGGGTTCGCCGGAATGTAATTGTCGGCGTCGCCGAGATAATTCGGCATGTAGAAGATGAACCAGGCGTAGAGCAGCATGAAGCAGGAGACGCCGAACATATCCTTGATGGTTGCATGCGGCGTGAACGGAACAGTTTCCTTTTCCGTCTTGGGCTCGACGCCATCAGGGTTGTTCTGGCCGGAGACATGCAGCGCCCAGACGTGGAGCACGACGACGCCCGCGATCAGGAACGGCAGTAGATAGTGCAGCGAGAAGAAGCGGTTCAGCGTCGGGTTGCCGACCGAATAGCCGCCCCACAGGAGCGTCACGATGCTCTCGCCGACATAGGGGATGGCGGAGAACAGATTGGTGATGACGGTCGCGCCCCAGAAGCTCATCTGGCCCCACGGCAGCACGTAGCCCATGAAGCCCGTCGCCATCATCAGGAGGTAGATGATGACGCCAAGGATCCACAGCACCTCGCGCGGCTCCTTGTAGGAGCCGTAATAGAGGCCGCGCAGCATGTGGACGTAGACAGCGACGAAGAACATCGAGGCGCCGACGGCATGCATGTTGCGCAGCAGCCAGCCGTAATTGACGTCACGGACGAGCAGCTCGACCGACTTGAAGGCGAGGTCGGCATGCGGCGTGTAGTGCATCGCCAGGATCACGCCGGTCAGGATCTGGATCCCCAGCATGAAGGAGAGGATGGCGCCGAAGGTCCACCAATAGTTCAGGTTGCGCGGGGTGGGATAGACCACGAAGGAGGAGTGCATGAGGCCGAGGATCGGCAGACGTCGCTCGATCCATTGCAGGGCCGGATTGCTCGGCTGGTAGTCGGATGGTCCGCTCATGATGCGATCCTGAGGAAATAATACGACGAGACGGCGCGAAGCTTCGGACGAGGGCCCGAAGCTCAGCCGATCTGGATTTTGGTGTCCGAAACGAACTGGTACGGCGGCACCGGCAGGTTCGCGGGCGCGGGCCCCTGGCGGATGCGGCCGGACGAATCGTACTGCGAACCATGGCAGGGGCAGAAGAACCCGTCGTAATTGCCTTCATGGGCGATCGGGATGCAGCCGAGATGGGTGCATATGCCGATCACGACCAGCCATTGCTCATGGCCGGACTTGACCCGGGCCTCGTCGGACTGCGGATCGGGCAGGCTCGCCACGTTGACGGCGCGCGCCTCGTCGATCTGCTTCTTGGTGCGGTGGCTGATATAGATCGGCTTGCCGCGCCAGAACACCTTGATGTCCTGCCCCTCGGCAACCGGGCTGAGATCGACCTCGATCGGCGCACCAGCGGCGATGGTCGACGCATCAGGATTCATTTGGGAGATAAAGGGCCAGAGCGCGGCTGCGCCCCCTACTGCTGCAGCTGCCCCCGTTGCAACGAATAAGAAATCACGGCGTGTCGGATGGTCCGCCGAAGACGCTGTCGTCACGATTCCAACCCTTTCTTCTTATGCAGCCGGCGGAACCGCTCCGGGAGCCCCCAAGGTCCCCAGAACAGCCTGCCGGCGCCCGCGGCCCCCCGCGGCGGCAGAACTTCGCGTGCCCCCACCAAAACAAGGCGAAAACAGCAGTCCAGAATCGTTCTATTGGCACCCTTGCCGGGCGAGCGCAAGCCCGCTATCGGCGCGGGAGCGTGCAATGCACGAATTCCGCGGCTAGCGATGTTTTATTGAGACATTTCCGGCCCGCACCGAACCCGGCACCGCCCATGCAGATAGCGCTTTTCCAACCCGACATCCCCCAGAACACCGGCACGATTCTCAGGCTCTGCGCCTGTCTGGGCATGGCCGCCCATATCATCGAACCGGCGGGCTTCCCGGTCTCCGACCGGCATTTCCGCAGGGCGGGAATGGACTACCTCGATCAGGTCAGCATCGTCAGGCATGACTCCTGGTCAAAGTTCGAGCAATGGCGGGCGGCGCAAGGCGCTCGCCTGCTGCTGTTCACCACCAAGGGGGCGACCGACTACCGCGATTTCCGTTACCAGACGGCGGACATCCTGCTATTCGGGCGCGAGAGCGCCGGCGTCACCGAGGCGGTGGTCGAGGCGGCGGACGCGCGGCTGGTGATCCCGATCGCTCCGGGGCTGAGGTCGCTCAATGTCGCCATGACCGCGGCGATGGCCGCAGGCGAAGCGCTGCGGCAGCTCCGGAACCCGCAAGTTTAATATGTTGAGGTATGTTGAGGAGAGACGGTTGAGTTACGCGGTCAAGGAAATCTTCCTGACCTTGCAAGGCGAAGGCGCCCATGCCGGGCGCGCGTCCGTGTTTTGCCGTTTTGCCGGCTGCAACCTCTGGAGCGGGCGCGAGGCCGACCGTCAGGAGGCCACTTGCAAATTCTGCGACACCGATTTCGTCGGCAGCAACGGCACCCTCGGCGGTCGCTATGGCTCGGCCGCGGAACTCGCAGACACCATCGCCGCGCAATGGACAGCCTCCACCGAAGACCGCTATGTGGTGCTCACCGGCGGCGAGCCGCTGCTCCAGGTCGATACCGCGCTGGTCGACGCGCTCCATGCCCGCGGCTTCGAGATCGGCGTCGAGACCAACGGCACCATCGCCCCGCCCGAGGGGCTCGACTGGATCTGCGTCAGCCCAAAGGGCGGCAGCGATCTGGTGATCCGGCGCGGCCACGAGCTGAAGCTGGTCTATCCGCAACCGCTCGCCATGCCGGAGGCCTTCGCGGATCTCGCCTTCGAGCGCTTCTCACTGCAGCCGATGGACGGGCCCGAGGTCGCCCAAAACACCGCGGGCGCCATCGACTATTGCCTCAATCATCCGCAATGGCGGCTCAGCGTGCAGACGCATAAGTCGCTTGGTATCAGATAGGATTGGTTTTCGAACAGATGTGGGAATTGACGAAATCGTTTCGCTTCGAGGCGGCGCACTCATTGTCGGGAACGACGTTCGGCGCGGATAGCGAAGAGATCCACGGCCACTCCTTTCGCGCCGAGGTGACGCTGCGCGGCACGCCCGATCCCAAAACCGGCATGGTGGTCGATCTCGGCCTGGTCCAGCGCGCCATCGAGGATGTGCGCATGACGCTGGATCACAAGTACCTCAACAAGATCGAGGCGCTGGGCACACCGACGCTGGAAAACCTCTCGCGCTTCGTCTGGGAGCGGCTGGCTCCTATCGGCAAGCTCACCCGCGTCAGCATCCACCGCGACAGTTGCAACGAGAGCTGCACCTATTACGGTCCGCAGGGCTGACGAAATGACATCCACATTGGACCCGAGCTTGATCGAAGACCGCAAGACGCGCGCACGCGCCTGGTTCGAAGCCTTGCGCGACGACATCTGCGCGAGCTTCGAGCGGCTGGAGGACGATGCCCCCGAGAGCCTTTATCCCGGTGAGGCCGGCCGCTTCAAACGCACACCCTGGCAGCGCACCGATCATACCGGCGCGGCCGGCGGCGGCGGCGTGATGTCGATGATGTCAGGCCGCCTGTTCGAGAAGGTCGGCGTGCATTGCTCCACCGTGCACGGCGAATTCGCGCCAGAGTTTCGCGCGCAAATTCCGGGCGCGGCGGACGACCCGAAGTTCTGGGCCTCCGGCATCTCGCTGATTGCGCATCTGCGCAATCCGCACGTGCCGGCGGTGCACATGAACACGCGCTTCGTCGTCACCACCAAAGCCTGGTTCGGCGGCGGCGCCGATCTTACGCCGGTGCTCGACCGCCGGCGCACGCAGGACGATGCCGATAGCATCGCCTTCCACGCCGCAATGAAACAGGCCTGCACGCAGCCGAACGGCATCGCCGATTACGACAAGTACAAGAAGTGGTGCGACGAGTATTTCCACCTGCCGCACCGCAAAGAGGCGCGCGGCATCGGCGGCATCTTCTACGACTGGCACGACAGCGGCGACTGGGACGCCGACCTCGCCTTCACCCGGGACGTCGGTCGCGCTTTCCTGAAGGTCTATCCCGACATCGTGCGGCGCAATTTCGCGACAAGCTGGACCGCGGAGGATCGCGAGGAGCAATTGATCCGGCGCGGCCGCTATGTCGAGTTCAACCTGCTCTACGACCGCGGCACCATCTTCGGTCTCAAGACCGGCGGCAATGTGGATTCGATCCTGTCGTCGCTACCACCGGTGGTGAAGTGGCCATGACGACGATGAAGCCCGCGATGAGACCGCTCCCGCGCGCCATGCTAATCGACATGGACGACACCATCCTGTCGGCCTATGCGCGGCCCGAGATCGCCTGGAACACGATCACAGCGGAGTTCGCCGAGGAACTCGCGCCGCTGCCGCCGCAACTGGTCGCGAGCACCGTCCTGGCCTTCGCGAAGAATTTCTGGGCCAATGCGGACGCTTCGTGGCGGCTCAAGCTCGCCGAAGCCCGGCACCTCACCGTCAAGGGCGGTTTCACCGCGCTCGCGGCCGCCGGTCATCGCGCCCTGCCCGACGACCTCGCCATTCGTCTCGCCGACCGCTTCACCGTCTATCGCGAGGAGGAGATGTTCGTCTTCCCCGGCGCGCATGACGCCATCGACAGGCTCAAGGCGCTCGGCATCAAGCTCGCATTGGTGACCAACGGCGCCGCGGACACCCAGCGCGCCAAGGTCGAACGCTTCGAGCTGGCGCACCGCTTCCACCACATCCAGATCGAGGGCGAGCACGGTTTCGGCAAGCCCGAGGAGCGTGCCTATCTGCACGCGATGGAGGCGCTCGGCGTCACCGCAAGAGACACCTGGATGATCGGCGACAATCTGGAATGGGAAGTCGTGACGCCGCAGCGTCTCGGCATCTACTCGATCTGGATCGACGTGCATGGCGACGGCCTGCCCGAAGGCTCGATCGTCAAGCCCGACCGCATCATCCGCTCGCTGACAGAACTGGTGCCGGACTGACTGCAATCGGGGTGCGCAAACAAAAACGTCGAAAACAACCCCATGCACAGTAGACGGCCGCAGCAAAATCAAGGACTTGCGGCAAGCGCAAACTGCGGATCTGACGAAATCATTTGCGCCGTCGGGCAAAACAGGCGCATGGTGTCATGGTCGCGACGCACGGGACGGAAGAGCCCTTGTGCCATCCATCGAACAGGCACCATTGCCTCTCGTGATGGGATCGCTCCGGCCTAAAGCTCTCTGATCGACGTTTCAGCAGTCTGGCCGGCGGATGCGCGCTACCGCAACACATCCACTGACCGAGTAGCCCGTGATCGGCATGTCATGCCGGTTTGCTAGCTTCGCCGTCAATCAACCCGAAAGGACCATCCATGGAACTAAAAGCCGGCGATATCGTCATGCTGAAATCCGGCGGGCAGCCGCTCACCGTCGCGGACGTGAAGGGCGACGACGTGATCTGTCTCTGGATGGGCGCGGAGGGCGATCTGTTTCGCGAGACGCTCCCGCTTGCGGTGCTCGAGCACCTGGAAGAGCTCGACGACGAAGACGAGGATGAAGACGACGAAGACGAGGAGTAAGCGCGGCTGAGGCCGCGTCCTCATTAGGTCGGGGTGCTCGGCTCCGCCCAACTTGGTGTCCGCTCCTCTGTCCATATCGGCACGAGAGCGGACATCGCTGGATGCTCGAACGTCAATCCAACGGAACGTTCAAACTGGTCCCTTTGGTGATGATGCCGCCACGGTTACCGATCTCGATCGAGCCATAGCGCTGCTTGAAGCAATCGGGCAACGGCCGGTCGCCTTCCATGCTGAGCCAAAGGCGCAATAAATGACGCTTCTGGCCTGCATCGGGCCAATCGCGGAATCCGGTCCGGTCATGCAGCAAGGCATGATTGTAAACGAACTGCATGTCGCCCGGCTGAAGCCGCATGCCGAAATGCAGCGCGGGATCATTTGCGAGCGCGTCAAAAAGATCGAGCGCCTCGACGTGAGCCGGCGTCAGTCTCGGCGCATCGGGAAAGCGCTGCGCACTATCGATATATTGGCGCTGATAAAACCCGGTCAGGAACCCCGCATGCCAATTCAGCACCGGGATTTCAAGATATGGCTTTTCGTTCTCCGGCACCTCGCCTCGTCGGTCCGTCGCGATCGGATCAAACAAGAGAGCGGCAAGGTCGGGACGTCTGTCAAACATCTCGTTGTAGATTGTCGTCGTACTGACAAGGAGAGAATCCCCTCCCTCCCTCGCCTCGCGAATGCATAACAATCCAACCACGTCGGACGAATCCGTGTGGAATGTTTGCCGTTCCGAGGTTTGATAAATTCGGGTGTTCGGATCCTTCGCATCAGCGCCTGTGTCACGGACGTGACCGAGAATGTGGCCCGCTGCATTCTGAGACCGCGCCGATCCAAGATGGGCGCCCACTCCGCAAAAGATCGTAGCGGCAAACTCCTGACTGTATTTTGCCACTGGGAGGCCGCGGATCACTTCGAAGCCCAAGCCGACCAAAAGCCTTTTCTTGAGCTCTTCCAGATGCGCGCCGAAGTACGGAAGCGGAAAGCTTTCCTTCGTGATCTCGGCGATTTTTTTGTTGCTGCCAAGATATGTTTCAGCCGCGCCCTCGAGTTCGGCGATCTCGCCGGCAGCAAGTGATATCAACCATCGATCGGGATTGGCTTTCATCTCAGCGCCCTCCCAGGCGGACGGGATATCGACCTTCCCTGAAGGGCGATGGATCCCGCTGGGCACTGAGACCACATTCATGGTGTTGGTTCCTGAGGGAGATTGAACGTCAGACATCGGCGCGGACGATCGACGATATTGTGCCGACCGCTTGTTTGCAACTTGGCTGAGGCGCAGCCCTGAGCCGAGTGCATCGCCGCCGACAACGGGTGCGCTCGCTTGACGAGATCCGTTCCGGGCAGTTGGCGATCCGCTTCCGCCAAGGGGATCGGTTAACAAACATGGCCTCTCGTGCGATCGATCAAAGCCCGGGAAAAAATGGCATCAGCCGGAACGTTCGCGAAGCTGGCTGAGTTAAAAGCCATACGCGTCGCGCTGTGGTCATAGCCGCACCGCGCGCCCGATAAAGGCCCTGCACGAAGCGAAACCTACTCTGCGGCGTGCTTCGCAGCACGGCCGCGCGAGGATCGCGATGTACACGACGGCGATATACGATGAGCTGAGGCAGATCGAGCGCGACGTCGTCGAAGGAGAACGCCGGCTCGCCGAGCAGGAGGCGCTGATCATCGAAATGAAGCGCCAGAACGAGGACACAACCAAAGCTGAAGGCGAACTTGAACGGATGCGCATGGAGCAGCGAGGTCGCGATCAGGATCGGCAACGTCTGCTCTCACGGCTGCAACCCTGAACAACTGCTCCCCATCAGGCTGATCCGCCAAAGGCGTCGCGTTCCTGAGCCGTGGCTACGGTGACAGTTGCCATTTTCGGTCAATGACGATGCAGCGGTTCAGATCAGCAAATCATGATGCGCAGGTAGAATCGCTTGGTGCGGGCTGTTGGTGCCGTGATCGTCCGCGTGTCCGTTCAGTGCATGAGGGACGAGCTTGACGTTGAACCCGAGGCCTTCTTCCTGACCGGGCGGAACGTGCGCATCCAGCGGATGATTGAACTCTTTCAGTCCGACTATCTCGACGAAAGCAGAAGGAGCTACGCCGCTATCGAACCGGAATACCGGTCCCTGGTCTGCGCCGCCGGTTTCGAACGCAGCCTTGGCCGCGTGTGCGTCGTCTGCGATTGCTGCAGATTGCGCAGCGTGCTGCGAGTTACCGTGGTCCACGGTGGCTGGTTCTGCTGTCTTCACGGTCCCCGCAGCCTGCGAAGCCGAAGAGGGATGCTCGGCGCCATCGCCGGCGCCGTTGCCCGGTTTGCCTCCGTGTTCCGTCGATTCCGTGCTTGCCGCCTTTGCAGATCCTGGCTCCGAAGCGCGTTGCGAGTTGCCGTGGCCCGCGCTGGCGGGCGTTGCGGCGGCCGGATCGATCGCTGCTCCGTCCAGCGGGCTTGCAGCGGCTGAGTGCCCGGATTTTCCGTGTTCCGCGCCGTCTGGTTCTGCCGTTGTCGCTGGTGTTTGCGCGCCTTCGGAAGCCGAAGCGTGATGCTCGCCACCACGGTCGGCGGCGTTGCCCGCTTTGGAGCCAGCTCCAGTCGATTCGCTGGCTGCCGCCTTCGAAGATTCTGGTTCTGAAGCGTGCTGCGCATTGCCGTGACCCGTGCTGGCGGCCGTTGCGGCGCCCGGATCGATCTCGGTTGCGTCTGGTGCGTTTGCAGCGGTTGAGTGCCCGGATTTGCCGTGTTCCGCGCCGTCTGGTTCTGCCTTCTGCGCTGCCCCTCCCTGAGCCTCCGGGTCCTTATCGTGATGCTCGGCGCCATTGCCGACGCCGTTGCCGGGTTTGCCCCCATCTTCCGTCGACCCCGTGCTTGCCGCCTTTGCAGATCCTGGCTCCGATGCGTGCTGCGGGTTGCCGTGGCCTGCACCGGCGGCTATCGCGGCGCCCGGATCGATCTCGGCTGCGTCCGGTGCGTTTGAGGCGGCGGAGTGTCCGGATTTGCCGTGTTCCGCGCCGCCTGGGTCGGCCTTCTTCGCTGGCCCTCCCGGAGCTTCCGAAGCCGAAGCGTGATGCTCGGCGCCATTGCCGACGCCGTGGCCCGCTTTGGAGCCAGCTTCAGTCGATTCGTCGGCTGCCGCCTTTGCAGACCCCGGCTCCGAAGCGTGCTTCGAGTTGCCGTGACCCGCGTCGGCGGCCGTTGCGACGTCCGGATCGGTCTCGGCTGCGTCCGGTGCTTTTGCAGCATTTGAGTGCCCGGCTTTGCCGTGTTCCGCGCCGTCTGGTTCTGCGTTCTTCGCTGACCCTCCTGGAGCGTCCGAGGCCTTATCGTGATGCTCGGCGTCATGGCCGACGCCGTTGCCCGGTTTGGAGCCAGCTTCAGTCGATGGCTCCGAAGCGTGCTGCGAGTTGCCGTGCCCCGCGCTGTCGGCGGTTAGGACGCTGGGTTGGCCGATCTCGTTGGGCCCCGTCGACGAAACGCCGTTGCCCGCATTGATCGGACCATTGTTCGATGCGACATTTGCCGCTGCCGGGGCCGTCGCGCTATGAGCAAGCTCGATGGATGATGCGTGAGCCGACGCGGCAGACGCACCATCGCTCTCTTCCGTTGCATCCGCCGACGCGTCGCTGGAGCTTCTGAGCCTCGTCGACGTTCCCAAGCCGGTCCGGGCCTGCCCGAAATGGAAACCCGAGCCGTTGTTGGCCAGAAGGGCCCAGGCTCCAGCCGTCCCGAGCGTGCTCTCGCTCCCCTCGATACTGGTTTGGACATGATCCTTCGTCAGAGCGGCCTCATCGGTTGCGATCGCCGGTATCAGCGCGGCTTCGAGCTGCTCCAAGGTGGTCGCAACAGCCGCGCCATCTGGCTCGGAGCCGACATCCGCCTCCGCAACGGCCACGATCCCCTCGAGATGGATTTCCAGCAGGCCGCGATCGCCGATATCAAGGATATGATCGGTCGCATTCACATAGACGATCGTCTCGTTGCTTGCGGAGTCGTAGACCCAGGCGAGTGTATGTGGCGGTATAGACTTGGTTGCCGCCGTCATGTGCAGCCAGGCAAGCGCTCCGAAAGCCGCAAGATTGATCCTGCCCGGCCCAGATGCGAAATCGAACACGGCGTCGGAAGAGGTCGACTTGAACTGGTTAGACTCGGAGTCAATCGGGGAGCGATAAACAATTTTTTCAACGTCGCCGCCCCCGCCGACACCGGCATCGTGACCAGGGTCCGCGCCAACAAATTTATGGAGATTGTCACCCGCATCGCCCGGGCCCTTTTCGCCCAGAGCGCCTTCAGCGAGGTTGCCGTTTCCAGTGGTCACAGCGGCGAAAGACAGGCGGACATCGTGCGAAAGGAAACCCGGGGCTGAATTGTCGGCATGATTGGCGGCAGCATGGGTGATCGCGGCCAGTTTTGTGGTCGCACTCTCTTCAGTGACGGCCAGGATGCTGTCGATCGACGCTTGACGAAGGTCATGCGCGTGGGCGGCGAGATGGGGATCCTCCAGTGCGTAGATCAACGCACCGGTGAGAATAGCAAAGTTGCCATACCCTCCATGCATCGACATCGCATTGGAAAGAAGCCGCGGGAATTGATGTTCCGGGGCCGGGTCAACTCCGACCTGTATGTCGTTTGCTCCTCGCAGTAAGGGCACGGGAAGATCGGGCGCGCCCGATCCAGCAGGAGCGTGGTGCGTCCACGCTTTCGCGCCCCCGGATTGCTCGGCCGCGCGTAGCGCTTCCATTGCCGCCGCCGGGTTGGTGATTTGGGCGGCCTTGGCGAACAAGTCTCTCTGGGCCTGCGTGGGCGGCTCGCCGGATTCCCAGACGACGAGGTGCCGGAGAATCCCTTTTTTCCAGGGCTCGTACCCCGCGTGCTCGTCCACGTGGCCGACGCCGTTCTCATCCGGGAAGATGTCGTTCGCTTCCGACGCCTTGAGTTCGTCCGCAATTGCGAGCGCCAGAAATGCCAGGGAGAGCGCGGCCAGGCCGGAGGGCCGTTGCAGCAATGCGATGGTCGCGAGCACAGTTCTGTTGGTGATCTCAAGCTTCTGGAAAATATTGTACAGGTGGACCTTGACCGTCCCGTCGGAAACGTTGAGCTGACGCGCGATCTCCTTGTTCGACATTCCTTCCGCCACGAGTCGTGCGATTTGACGTTCCCGTTGCGTCAACAGCTCCAGCATCCCTTCGACTTTGCTATCGCCGTCCGCCTCCTTGCCGGGTGCGGAGAGATCGGACTTCTCCAGTGCCACGCCGCTCTTCGTCATCAGCCGCAGCGATCGCAGCATCGTGGCGGGAGAGGCATACTTCGAAATTGCGCTGCAGGCGCCGGCTGTGATGGCTGAAGTCAGATCGTGGTCGGTATCGGACTCGGTGAAGAACACCAGGCGCGTGGAGAGCTTCTCCGCCTTCACAATCGCGAGGATCTCGGAGACCGTCAGATCCGGCACCTTGTCGGCAAGAAGCGCGACGTCAGGTGTCAGCTTCCGAATTGCTTCGAGGCAGCTTGTCCGATCGCTGGACGATGCGACAACGTCGAAGTCCGGCTGCGTCCCGAGGACCGACCTCAGTCCCTGCAGAACGATCGGCTGTGGATCGACGATCACGAGCCGGATGGGCTTGAGTATCCCCTGCCTGGCGGACGTGTCCAACATCGACTTTGGCCCTCGGCCCGGTCCCCTATGTCGTTCGCCATATGGCCGTGCCCGGGTGGGATATTAAAATCAAAAAAGGCCTGGCGGTTCCAGAGCCTGACCCAGATTTGGACGCGATGCGAGTGAAAAATATGTCCTTTGACCCGATGGCCGTTGCGGTCGACTGGCTTGATGCCTATCGCGCGGGCGATATCGAAGCGATTTTGGAACTTCATGCCGAGGATGCCGTGGTCCACTGCGGCTGCGCCGGCGGCCAAACCATCACCGGCCGCGAAGCACTTCGTGCCTATTGGGTCGATCACCTCCGGAAATATCCGGCAGGCACGTTGGATGATCTCAATCCCTGGCGCAACGACGGCACCATTATCTCGTACCTCACCAGTGCTGGCGTCATGAGTGCACTTTTGGCATTTGACGCCGCCGGCAGGATCAAGGAACTGGACTGCAGTCCCTCACACTAGACCCGCGGCGTGAACCAAACTGGCAGCGGGACAGCGCCACATCCGATTGATTAGATGAGCTGCCTCGCCGCAGCCGAGATCATCACTACGCCGCCGGTGATCACCGCGACGTCGAGGATCGCGGTGTGGATGTGCACCGGCATCCGCTCGACGAAGGCTTTTGCCAGGAACGCGCCGGGGATTGCGATTGCTCCGATCAGCAGCGCAAAGGCGAGCACCTGTGCGGTCACGGCGCCGGCGAGGCCGAACACCGAGATCTTGATGAGGCCGGTGCCGAGCGAGATCATGGCATCGGTCGCGATCACGGCCGCGCCTTCCAGGCCCGCGGCCATCAGCAGCGACAGCAGGATCACGCCGGAGCCGGAGGTGCCGCCGACCAGCACGCCATAGCCGACCGAGCCGGCCGCAAGCCCAGTGTCGCCGATCTTGACCTGGCGGCGGCGGAGCACACGGCGCAGCGGCACGCTCAGGATCAGCATGGAGCCGATCACCAGCGCCGCGCCCGCATTGGTCAGCCGTGTGTAGCCGTAGGCACCAAGCGCTGTCGTCAGTGCCGCACAGGCCAGCACGATCAGCGCGCGGCGGCGATCGGCATAGCGGAGATAGGCGAGCGCGCGGCTGGAATTGGTGAAGATCGCGGAGATCGCGATGATCGGCACCACCGGTTCGGCGCCGACGAGAGGCACCAGCACCAGCGGCATCAAGGCGCCGGTGCCGTAGCCGGCGAGACCACCGATAATCGAAGCAAACAACGCCATCAACGCGACCAGCAGGAGCTGAAAGGTCGAGATGTCGGCGAAGCCTGAGACGATGGTCACGTTCTCTCATCGCGGCTGACGCGTGCCGCAGCTTGATCGGCGATGGAAGCGAGCGCGGCTTCCTCTAGGGGAAAATCCGCCGCAAGCCAAGCGTCCTCCGCGAGCGTCAACACATGTCCGAGCGAGGGTCCTTCCGCCATGCCGCGCGCGATGAAGTCGGCGGCGCGAAGCGGAAATTTCGGCGCAGTCCAGCGCTGCGGCAGCTCGGCGAGCGCACGCCATCGCGACGAGCCGACGTCACCGCCGGCTCTCGCCCAGCCCAGCAACACGCGATCGTGATAGCGATCCGCACCGAGCCGGTAGAGCAGCCGCCGCGCATCGGCTTCGCCCTTGGTGGCCAAGCGCCACCAGCGGTGCCCCATCGAATCCAGCGCCTTGGTTTCCGCATTGGAGAGCCTCAGGCGCGTGGCGACGCGCTTGGCGTCTTCAGTCACCGCGACCGTCAGCGCGGCGAGGCGCCGCGTGCTGCTTGCGGTGAGGCCGAGCTCGCGCTCGATCGCGATCATCGCCGAGAGCGGCCCGGTATAGGCGACGCCGCCGGTCAGCGCCTGCAGCAATCCGCCATCGGCCATCGCAAGCGCGGCGGCGGACGCGCCGGGAGCGACCAGAAGCTTCAGCGTCTCGATGCGCAGCCGCTCGGCCGAGAGGCTCGCGAGGCCGGCGCGTCCCCGGATGCAGGCGAGATAGCCGTCGCGGTCGGGATCGCCGGCGCCGAAGGCGGCGTGGATGCGGAAGAAGCGCAGGATGCGCAGGAAATCCTCGGCGATGCGCTGGTCGGGATCACCGATGAAGCGCACGTGCCGCGCGGCCGCATCCGCGATGCCTCCGACGTAATCGTGGACGACGCCGTCGGCATCGACCGAGAGCCCGTTCATCGTGAAGTCGCGGCGCTCGGCGTCCTTCACCCAGTCGCGGCCGAACGCGACCTTGGCCTTGCGGCCGAAGGTCTCGGTATCCTCGCGCAGCGTCGTGACTTCATACGGCTGGCTGTCGATGACGAGCGTGACGGTGCCGTGGTCGATGCCGGTCGGAACGGCCTTGATGCCGGCGCTCTTGGCGCGCCGTATCACCTCGTGCGGGAGCGCCGTGGTCGCGATGTCGATGTCACCGGGCACGAGGCCGAGCAGCGCGTTGCGCACGGCGCCGCCGACAACCCGCGCCTCCTCGCCATCCGCATTGAGCAATTGCAGGACGCGCGCGGTGCCGCCCGAAATCAGCCAGGGCGCATCGGCGAGCATGGGCACCGCGCTCATCGGCCGGCCCTATCTTTCCACGCCCGGCACGAGCTTGCCGTTCTCGACATGGGCGGGGACATAGGTCGAATCCGGTGCGGCGCCGGAGAAATGCGCAAAGCCGATCAGCCCGGCGATCACCAGCACGAGCGCCGCCAGCATGAGACGCGCGACGATGGTGATCGGCCAGGACGATTGCACGAACAGGCCGGAACGCGTGGCGGCCAGGAACAGCGCATAGACGGCAAAGGGAACGAGGAAGATTCCGATCTCGGTCAGGATCGGCCGAATCATGACGAATAGATCCGCTCATAGAGCACACGGAGCATGCCGGCCGTCGCGCCCCAGATGTAGCGTTCGGCAAACGGCATCGCGTAGTAGGACCGCTCCATGCCGCGGAATTCCTTGCTGTGCACCTGGTGGTTGGCCGGGTTCATCAGGAAGGATAGCGGCACTTCGAACGCATCATCAACCTCGGAATGGTTGATCGTCAGCTCAAAGCCCGGGCGCACCCTGGCCACCGTCGGCAGGATGCGGAAGCCGAAGCCGGTGCCGTAGAGATCGAGATAGCCGATCGGCTCGACGAAGTCGCGCGACAGCCCGACCTCCTCCTCGGCCTCGCGCAGCGCCGCATCGAGCGGCGAGCGGTCGGTTGCGTCGATCTTGCCGCCGGGGAATGCGATCTGGCCGGCATGGTCGTTCAGATGCGCCGAACGCTGCGTCAGCAGAATGGTCGGCTCGGGATGATCGACCACCGCGATCAAGACCGCCGCCGGCCGCACCGGCTGCTCGCGCGCGATGATCTCGAGCATCTTGTCGGTGCCGGGATCGCCCGAGGCCGGAATGATGTTGGGATCGTAGAGGCCGGGCGGAACGTCGAAGCCGAGCCGCGCGGCGGAGCGGGCGAAGAAATCCGCCGCACCGATCACGGCGGGATCGTTCCTGGAGATAGGCTTGTTCAAAGCGCGGCCCTCACCTGCTCCGCATCGGCCATGGCGAAGAACTCGCCGGCCGACTCGACACCGAACATCGGCTGGCCATCGACCATCCGCTCCTCACCCATGTCAACCAGATCGTAATAGAGCGCGCGGGTGACCTTGGCCCAGAGCTCGGCGCGGATATGCAGATAGGGCGTCAGCCCGCCGTCCTTGGCCTGCTCGAAGCGCAGCCGGTGCGACGCATCGCAGGTGACCCAGTCGTCGACATTGGTGCGGAAGCGGAGCACGCGATGGTTGGCATCGCCGTCCTTCTGCATCTCGACCGCCATGAACGGCGCGTCGTCGACGCGAATGCCGACCTTCTCCACCGGCGTGACGAGGAAATGCTTGTCGCCTTCGCGCTTGAGGATGGTCGAGAACAGGCGAACCAAGGCATGACGGCCGATTGGCGTCCCCAAATAGAACCAAGTACCATCTGACGCGATTCGAATGTCGAGATCGCCGCAAAACGGCGGATTCCACAAATGCACCGGAGGCAGGCCCTTTTTGGCGCCTTCGGCATCGGCAGCAGTTTTGGCAGCGGCAGTCAGCCCCTCAAGACCGCGATCGGCGCTCTGCCCTTGGTTCGCCATGGTTTGCCCTGACTTTGTCATTTGGCACGATCGGTCATTTGGCACGATTGGTGCAGGTTTACGTTGTATCCGGGTACTCGGTTCCACCCCGCATTCGTCCGGTGTGGAGGTCGCCACTTCGTGATGCCCTACATATCCCTAAGCCGATAAGGTGGGGATAGGTTAGTTCAACGAATACATGGCCTTCCTGCAAGTCTAGCATAGGGCCCACGTCTTGAGTTGAGGACGTGATGACATGACGACGCAAGCGAGCTGCATGGCAGGCTGAAGGAGCTAACGGATGGCGGAGAGTGTCGAGAAGCTCGAAGACGGGATAGTCCGTTCGGCCGAGCAGGTGTCGAGCCAGATTCGCGCGGCAAAGGATGCGATCGCGTCCGTCATCTTCGGCCAGGATCGCGTGATCGAGAACACGCTGGTCACCATCCTCTCCGGCGGCCATGCGCTGTTGATCGGTGTCCCCGGTCTGGCCAAGACCAAGCTGGTCGAGACGCTCGGCATCACCCTCGGCCTCGATGCCAAGCGCATCCAGTTCACGCCCGATCTGATGCCGTCGGACATTCTCGGCGCCGAAGTGCTGGACGAGAGCACCTCCGGCAAGCGTGCCTTCCGCTTCATCTCCGGCCCCGTGTTCGCGCAACTGCTGATGGCCGACGAGATCAACCGCGCCAGCCCGCGCACGCAGTCGGCGCTGCTGCAGGCGATGCAGGAGCAGCACATCACCGTTGCCGGCGCGCGTCACGATCTGCCGAAGCCGTTCCACGTGCTCGCCACGCAAAACCCGCTGGAGCAGGAAGGCACCTATCCGCTGCCTGAAGCCCAGCTCGACCGTTTCCTGATGGAGATCGACGTCGACTATCCCGACCGCGACGCCGAGCGCCGCATCCTGTTCGAGACCACCGGCGCCGACGAGACGCTGGCGAAGGGCTCGATGACACCTGATGCACTCATCACCGCGCAGCGACTGATCCGGCGCCTGCCGGTCGGCGATTCCGTGGTCGAGGCGATCCTGTCGCTGGTGCGCTCGGCCCGTCCGGGTCCGGACGGCGGCGACACCAGCAAGTTCATCGCCTGGGGACCGGGCCCGCGCGCCAGCCAATCGCTGATGCTCGCGGTGCGCGCTCGCGCGCTGATCGACGGCCGCCTCGCGCCCTCAATCGACGACGTGCTCGACCTCGCCGAGCCCGTGCTGAAGCACCGCATGGCGCTGACGTTCCAGGCGCGCGCCGAAGGCCGCACGATTCCGGACGTGATCCGGCAATTGAAGACACGGATCGGTTGATGGCGGCGGAGAACGGGCACACAGCAAAGGAGGTCATCGCGATCCGACGTGCCGATGGCGAAAGCCGCACGCTCGCCGCTTCGCTGCCGCGCCTGGTGCTCGAGGCCCGCCGTATCGCCGCCAACGTCATCCACGGCCTGCACGGTCGCCGTCGCGCCGGCTCCGGCGAAAATTTCTGGCAATACCGCCGTTTCGTCTCCGGCGAACCGTCGCAGAATGTCGACTGGCGGCGCTCGGCGCGCGACGATCTCCTCTATGTCCGCGAGCTCGAATGGGAAGCCTCGCATACGGTCTGGATCTGGCCCGATCGTTCGCCCTCGATGGCGTTCGCGTCAAAGCAGGCGCGTGAATCCAAGCTCGAGCGGACGCTGATCGTCGCCTTCGCGCTGGCCGAGCTGCTGGTCTCCGGCGGCGAGCGCGTCGGCATCCCCGGTTTGATGGCACCGACCGCCAGCCGCAGCGTCATCGACAAGATGGCGCAGGCGATGCTGCATGACGATGCCGACCGCTTGAGCCTGCCGCCCTCCTTTGTGCCCGCGGCGCTGGCCGAGACGATCGTGCTGTCGGACTTCTGGTCGCCGCTCTCCGAGATCAGGACCACGCTCGCCGGCCTGTCCGGCTCCGGCGCGCATGGCACGCTGGTGCAGGTCGTCGATCCCGCCGAGGAATCATTCCCCTATTCCGGCCGCGTCGAGTTCGTCGAGCCCGAGGGGTTCGGCGTGATCACCGCCGGCCGCGCCGAGAGCTGGGCGCAGGATTACACCGCCCGGCTCGCGCTGCACCGCGATCAGATCCGCGCCGAGACCAACAAGCTCGACTGGCTGTTCACGACGCATGCGACCGACCGCTCGGCCGCCGAGCTCTTGCTGTTCCTGCATGCCGGCATGCAGGTGAGCAAATCGGGCGCGCGCACCACAACGATCAAGGCGGGGCCGGCAGCATGATGGGACTGCCGCTCGCCTTCACCGAACCGCTGCTCCTGATCGGCCTCGTCAGCCTGCCGGTGCTGTGGTGGCTGTTGCGCGTGATGCCGCCGCGGCCGCGCCGGATCGAGTTTCCGCCGACGCGCCTGCTGTTCGACATCGCACCGCGCGAAGAGACCCCGTCGCGAACGCCGTGGTGGTTGACCGCATTGCGGCTGCTGGCTGCGGCACTGGTCATTTTCGCCGCCGCCGGTCCGATCTGGAATCCGCAAACAGGCGCGGCCGCCAGCAAGGCGCCGCTGATGATCATGTTCGACGACGGCTGGAGCGCGGCCTCGAACTGGGACATCCGGATCAGGGCCGCCGACGAATTGATCGCCAGTGCCGAGAACGACCGCCGTGCGATCGCGCTGGTGCCGCTGTCCGAGCCGAACCGCGATATCACATTGATGCCGGCGGGCGCCGCGCGCGTCGCGCTGCGGCAGCTGACGCCAAAGCCGTATTCGATCGAACGCGTCGAGACCCTGACCGCAATCGATCGCTTCCTGAAAGCAACCGGCGACTGCGAGATCGCCTGGCTCTCCGACAGCGTCGACACCGGTCGCGGCGAGGAATTCGTGACTGGCCTCGGCAAGACCATCGGCGATCGCAGCCTGACCGTGTTCGAAGGCGGCACCTCCGCGGCTCTGGCGCTGGTCGCGGCAGAGAATGCCGCAGCCAGGATGACGGTGAAGGTGCTGCGCACCGACAGCGGCATCGCCATCGGCACCGTGCGCGCGCTGGACCAGAAGGCCTCGCCGATCGGCGAGGCGCGTTATTCGTTCGGCCCGCAGGACAAGGAAACCGAAGCGTCGTTCGATCTGCCGGTCGAGCTGCGCAACGACATCACGCGGCTGGAAATTGCCGGTGAGCGCTCCGCCGGCGCAGTGCAGCTGCTCGACAAGCGCTGGCGCCGCCGCGCCATCGGCATCGTCTCGGGCTCGACCAGCGAGACCGCGCAGCCGCTGCTGGCGCCGACCTTCTATCTCACCCGTGCGCTGGCGCCGTTCGCCGACGTGCGGCTTGCCGACAAGGGCTCGCCGCAGCAGGGCATCACGCAGTTCCTCGATCAGAAGCTGCCGATGATCATCCTTGCCGATGTCGGCACCATCGCCCCTGAAATCCGCGAGCGTCTCAATGCCTGGATCGACCAGGGCGGCGTGCTGGTGCGGTTCGCCGGTCCGCGGCTGGCGCAGGCCGAGGACGATCTCGTCCCGGTCAAGCTGCGCAAGGGCGGCCGGACGCTCGGCGGCAGCCTGACCTGGGAAAAGCCCCAACATCTTGCCTCCTTTGCCGCCGATGGTCCGTTTGCCGGCGTCGTGGTCCCCAAGGACGTCACCATAAGCCGCCAGGTGCTGGCCGAGCCCGACGCCGTGCTCGCCACCAAAAGCTGGGCGTCGCTGGAAGACGGCACGCCGCTGGTAACAGGCGAGCATCGCGGCAAGGGCGTCGTCAGCCTGTTCCACGTCAGCGCCGACATGCGCTGGTCGGATCTGCCGATGTCGGGCACCTTCGTCGAAATCCTGCGGCGTGTCGTCGACATGTCCGGCTATACCGCGAAGCCGGGTCCAGGCGTTGCCACCGAGGCGACCGCCGAAACGGTGGCGCCGTTGCACATCCTCGATGGCTTTGGCGCGTTCGGTCCGCCGCCGGCTGCCGCAAAGCCGCTGCCCGCGGATTATCGCGACCGCGCCACACCCGATCATCCGCCGGGCTTCTATGGTCCGGCAGAAGGACCGCTCGCCGTGAACACGCTTGCCAGCGCCGACCGTATCGCAGCCCTGAACACCACGAGCCTGCGCGCCCGGCATGCCACCTACACCAACGCCGAGCCGCAGGACTTGCGCGGTTGGCTGCTATCGACGGCGCTCGCGCTGTTCCTGATCGACGCCATCATCGTCGCGGTACTCGGCGGCGGCCTTGCCGCGCTGGTGCGCCGCCGCGCCGCGCCCGCGATGATCGTCTTTGGGCTGGTGCTCGCAGGTCTCGCCTCGTTCGTGCCGACGCCGTCGCATGCGGACAGCGCGTCCGACGAGTTCGCGATGAAGGCGGTGTCGCAGACCCGCCTCGCTTATGTCGTGACCGGCAATGCCGACGTCGATTCCATCGTCAGGGCCGGGCTATCCGGACTGACGCTGTTCCTGGCGCAGCGCACCGCGCTTGAGGCCGGCGATCCCGTCGGCATCGACCCGGCGCGCGACGAACTCGCTTTCTTCCCGCTGATCTACTGGCCGATCGTGCCGGGCGCGCCCAAGCCGTCGCGGGACGCCATCAACAAGATCGACGCCTATATGAAGCAGGGCGGCACCGTGCTGTTCGACACCCGCGACGCGGTCGAAGCGCCACCCGGCGCGAACGGCGCCGCGCAGACCCCGGCCATGCAGACGCTCCGCGAGATCCTGTCCTCGCTCGACGTGCCCGAGCTGGAGCCGGTGCCGCGGGAGCACGTGCTGACCAAGACCTTCTATCTGTTGCGCGACTTCCCCGGCCGCTTCAGCACCGGCCAGACCTGGGTCGAGACCTTGCCGCGCGAAGACGACGAGGACAGCGCGCAGCGGCCGGCACGCGGCGGCGACGGCGTCTCGCCGATCATCATCACCTCGAACGACCTGGCCGGCGCCTGGGCCGTGCGGCCCGACGGCCAGTCCATGCTGCCGGTGATCGGCGGCGACCCCCGCCAGCGCGAATTCGCCTACCGCGCCGGCGCCAACATCGTGATGTACACGCTGACGGGCAACTACAAGGCCGACCAGGTGCACGCACCGGCCCTGATCGAACGGCTGGGGCAGTAGGATCGATATGAATTACGGCATCGCATTCACGCCGCTTGTTCCCACGATCGTGCTGTGGCTCGCGCTGGCCGCGATCGTCGTCATCGCGCTGGTGCTGCTGCTGGCGCGGGCGCGCGGCGCTGCCGTGCGCGTGGCCGCGCTGGCGCTGTTCCTGCTGGCGCTCGCCAATCCCTCCTTTACCCGCGAGGACCGCGATCCCCTTACCTCGGTCGCCGCAATCGTCGTCGACAAGAGCCCGAGCCAGAATTTCGGCAACCGCAATCGCGAGGCTGCGACGGCGCAGGAAGCGCTGGTCGACAGCCTGAAGAAGATCAAGGGGCTCGAGGTCCGCGTCGTCGATGCCGGACAGGCTGACGGCGAGACCGACGGCACCAAGCTGTTCGGGGCGCTGGCCTCGGCCTTGTCGGACGTGCCGGTCGACCGCGTCGCCGGTGCGTTCCTGATCACCGACGGCCGCGTCCACGACATTCCGGCCAACGCCGCCGGGCTCGGCTTCCAGGCGCCGGTGCACGCGCTGATCACGGGGCAGAAGGACGAGCGCGACCGCCGTATTGCGGTCATCGCCGCGCCGCGCTTCGGCATCGTCGGGCAGCCCCAGACTATCACCTACCGCCTCGACGACCAGGGCGTCAGCGGCGAGCGCGCCAAGGTCACCGTCCGCAGGGACGGCGAGGTCATCAACGAGCGCACGCTTTCGAGCGGCCAGGCCGCAAGCGTCGACGTCGACATTAAGCATTCCGGGCCGAACATCGTCGAGATCGAGGCCTCGCCGCTCGAGCGGGAATTGACGCCGGTGAACAACCGCGCCGTTGTCGCCATCGACGGTGTGCGCGACAAGCTGCGCGTGCTGCTGGTCTCAGGCGAGCCGCATTCCGGCGAGCGCACCTGGCGCAATCTGCTCAAGTCCGATGCCAGCGTCGATCTCGTCCACTTCACCATTCTGCGGCCGCCGGAGAAGCAGGACGGCACACCGATCAATGAATTGTCGCTGATCGCGTTTCCGACCCGCGAGCTGTTCCAGCAGAAGATCAACGAATTCCAGCTGATCATCTTTGACCGCTATGCCCGCCAAGGCGTGCTGCCGATCGCCTATTTCGACAACATCGCACGCTACGTGCGTTCCGGCGGCGCGGTGCTGGTCTCGGCCGGCCCCGACTACGCGTCCAACACCAGCATCTGGCGCACGCCGCTGGATTCGGTGCTGCCGGCCGAACCGGTCGGGGTGACGGAAAAACCGTTCTACGCCCATCTGTCCGACGTCGGCAAACGCCATCCCGTCACGCGTGGCCTCGAGGGCTCCGCCTCCGAGCCGCCGCGCTGGAGCCGGTTCTTCCGCACCGTCGATACCCGCAATGCGGTCAACCCGCCGGTCATGACGGGCGTCGACGGCAAGCCGCTGCTGTTCCTGTCGCGTTTCGGCGAGGGCCGCGTCGCACTTCTGCTCTCCGACCACATCTGGCTGTGGGCGCGCGGCTATGAAGGTGGCGGCCCGCATCTCGATCTGTTGCGGCGGATGTCGCACTGGCTGATGAAGCAACCTGATCTGGACGAGGAAGCGTTGCGCCTGCAGGTGCAGGGCAAGAATCTCGTGGTGGTGCGCCAGACCATGGCGGACAGCGTTCAGCCGGTGAGTGTGACCTCGCCGTCGGGCGTGTCGCGCGACCTGACGCTTGCAGCGGGCGATCCCGGCGAATGGCGCGCCAGCCTGCCGGCGAGCGAGCTCGGCCTGTGGCAGGCCACCGACGGCACGCTGAAGGCGCTGATCAATGTCGGCCCGACCAATCCGAAGGAGTTTTCGGAAGTCACCTCCACCACCGAGACGTTGAAGCCGCTGACCCAGGCGACCGGCGGTGACGCCGTGCGCGTGGTCGACGGCGCCAGCGTCGAGCTGCCGCGCATCCTGCCGGTCCGCTCGGCGAGCGTCTTCCATGGCGACGGCTGGATGGGCGTGCGGATGCGCGACGCCAGCGTGGTGAAGGGCGTCGGCGTGCTGCCGATCTTCGCTGGCGTGATCGGGTTGCTGCTGCTGCTCGGAGCATTCGCCGCGACCTGGCTGCGCGAAGGGCGGTAGGCGGCTTACTCGCCTCCGTTCGCTTCCCCTTAGTCAGATAAAATCCCCATCCTCCCTTCTTCGCCGGAAGCTCCATAGCACCTTCGCCCCCGAACTCGGTCGAATGTAGCGCGTTGTGAAATCTGGGGCCGGTTCTTCCTCGGCGCTGGGCAGGCGCGTCCCTGTCCAGGCATCGCTCCCCGCGGACAAGAGCAGTTCTCGACGGAGCCTTCGCAGCACCCAAACCGCGCGAGCGCTCAGTGAGAAGCGGAGTTACTCGACCATGACAGACCGACTTCAACCGATCAGTTCTGAAGCCGAACTATCGCTCGACCAGCGCACGTTCAGCTCGCCTCGTCAGACAACGCGCTATATCGAGTGCGGGCCGGCCGACGGACCGTTGATGATCTTCGTCCATGGCTGGCCGAGCATCAGTTTGATGTGGCGCGCGCAGATGGAAGCGTTTGCCGCCGACGGTTGGCACTGCGTCGCTCCCGATCTGCGCGGCTACGGCGGCTCTTCCACGCCCGCAGCCAACGACGCCTATACCATCGAGGAAATCGTGACGGACATGGCCGAACTCCATGATGACTTGGGCGGCAAGCCTGCGATCTGGGTTGGCCACGACTGGGGCTGTGTTGTGGTCGGTGAGTTGGTCGCGCATCAGCCAAAGCGCAGCCGCGGAGTCGTGCTGACCTCGCTGGCGTATCAACCCGACGGGCACGCCCTGCGCACAGTCGTCCCGCTGGTCGACCGGACGATTTATCCGGTCGACCAATATCCGGATGGCCAATGGGATTACTACCGTTACTACAACACGCACTTCGAGGCGGCAGTCGCCGACCTCGATGCAGACTTGGCAGCATCGCTGGCGTCGATCTTTCGGCCAGGCGACCCCGCCGGCATCGGCAAGGTTTCGCCGAATGCGATGGTCACGCGCAATGGAGGGCGCTTTGGCGCCGCGCACCGCGCTCCGCCGACTGAGCCCGATTCGGCTCTCTGGCCGCCGGCGGACTTCGACGTGCTGGTGCAGACGTTCAAGGCTCATGGCTTCCGCCCATCCTGCGCGTGGTACATGAACGACGACGCCAACATCGCCTATGCGCGCAAGGCACTCAATGGCGGCCGCCTGTCGCAGCCGGTGCTGTTCGTTAACGGCGACTTTGATCAGATCTGCAGCATCACCGGAAATCGCCAAGGTGACCCGATGCGCGCCACCTGCCCGGACCTGACCGTAACGAGCATGCCCGCAGGGCATTGGCTGCCGCTGGAGCGCAAGGCAGAACACATCGAGGCCATCCGCACCTGGCTCCGGAGCAAAAAGCTCTGATGCCACCTGCTCGCGCTGACACTGAGTCCAATCGCCGTCCGCGTAAGCCGTTTGACAGGTCCTCAGCCTAGGCTTTCAGTTGCCTGCACGACACGGCAAGGAGCCGGCCCGCTCGGGTCGGCTCGACAGCGGTTGACATCCGCTGACGGATTGCGCGATGTTACATTATAACATCGCGGGATCAGGGGATGATACCTCGCGATGTGGGGTGGCGTTTCCAGATGAAGTGGTTCCGGTCGAATATCAGGCACGGCGCCCGGCTCGCGATCTTCGCGATGCTGGTGCAGTTCGCGCTGACGTTCGGCCACAGCCATTGGTTCGCCCAGGCGGCTCCCCTCGCCCAGTCCTCGCTGCAGCAGACCGACGGCGCCCAAGCTCCCGCTTCGATCGACCGTTCCGCGGTCGAGAGGCAATCGCCATTGGCTCCTGACAGGGAGCAACCGGGCGAGGACAATTGCGCGATCTGCGCATTGGTCGCGATGGCGGGCACCGTCTTGTTCGCGGCGCCGCCTGTGTTGCTGCTGCCGCAGGCGATCGACCTGCTCTACCGCACCACCGACGCCGAATTCGTCCACCTGAAATCGGCCGGTACGGCATTCCAGCCCCGCGCCCCTCCCGCGTCCTGACTTCCACAACGCTTGATCACGCCCGGGCTCGCCGCTTTCAGGCGCATTCCCGGGAGCAGCTGAAGTCGAATTCCGTCGCGCAGCGACGGCAGGCCGCCTCCGATCAGCAGACGAACATGCGGACGGCGCCTGACTGGAATCAGGACCATGTCATTCAAATTGCGGCGCGCGCAGCGCCTTGGCGGAGCAAGCCTGCTCCTGCTCGGCGCCGCCACCTCGGCGCTGGCCGAGGATAAGTCATCGACCGAGATCCCCGCCGTCACCGTGACGGCTCCGAGCCCCATCGTGCGCAGGGCGGTGGTGCCGACCCGCAACCCCGGTCGTCCCACCCGAACCGCGCGGGCACGCAGCCACCAACGCGCTGCGGACGCCACGCCGGCAACCTCCACGCCGGCCGCACCTCAGCAGGGCGTGCTGCCCATCGTGACCAACCAGTTCGCGACGGTCACGGTGGTGCCGAACGAAGAGATCCGCCGCGAGGGCGGCGGCCAGCTCGGCGACCTCCTGTTCTCGAAACCCGGCATCACCGGATCGAGCTTCGCGCCCGGCGCCTCCAGCCGGCCGATCATCCGGGGACTTGACGTCAACCGCGTCGGCATCGTCGAGAACGGCACCAATGCCGGCGGCGCCTCCGATCTCGGCGAGGATCACTTCGTTCCAATTGATCCGCTCGCGACCAACCAGGTCGAGGTGGTACGCGGGCCGGCTGCGCTGCGCTATGGCTCGACCTCGATCGGCGGCGTCGTCAGCGCCACCAACAACCGGATTCCCGACGCGCTGCCGACCTGCGCTCCGTCGTTCCAGACCTACGGCATGCCGACGAAGGCACCGCTCGCAGCGGCCGCGACTTCGCCTTGCGTCACCGCCGAGACGCGCAGCGCGTTCAGTTCGGTTGACCGCGGCGTCGAAAGCGGCGTGCTGCTCGACACGGGCGGCGGCAATTTTGCCTTCCATGCCGACGTCTACGGGCGCAACACCACCGACTACAGCATCCCGAGCTACCCGTACCTCGCCGACCAGACCCGGCCCGTCGCCAACGGACGCCAGCCCAACTCGGCGACGCGCTCAGACGGCGCCTCGATCGGCGGCTCCTACTTTTTCCAGGGCGGCTATATCGGCGCGGCGATCACGCAGAACGACTCCCTGTACCACATCCCCGGCATCGACGGCGCCGACCACAACACGCGGATCGACGCCCATCAGACCAAGATCAACGTCAAGGGCGAGTACCATCCCGACGCTACGGCGATCGACGTCGTTCGCTTCTGGGCCGGCGCGACCGATTACCGGCACAACGAGATCGGGCTTGCCGATCCCGCCGATTCCAACACGGACGGCGTGCGGCAGACCTTCACCAACAAGGAGCAGGAGATCCGCACCGAGGTGCAGCTGATGCCGTTCAACGCGCGCTTCGCCGAGGTGACGACGGCGCTGGGCTTCCAGGTCGGCCATCAGGAATTGAGCGCGCCGAGCCCGGACAATCCGGGCACGCTGTTCAACGGCCTGTGGGACCCGAACAACAGCACGCGCGTTGCCGGTTACGCGTTCAACGAGTTCAAGTTCACGGACGCGACGCGGGCGCAGATCGCCGGCCGCATCGAGCATGTCGAGCTGCACGGGACGACGCCGGATTTTCCCGCGGACTTCCTGCCCGACGGCACGCCGCAGGCGGGCATCGGCCGTAATCCGTCCTTCACGCCGAAGAGCGGCAGCATCGGCCTGTTGCAGGACCTGCCAGGCGGCATGGTCGGCAGCATCACCGCGCAATATGTCGAGCGCGCGCCGAAGGCCGCCGAGCTGTTCTCGCGCGGCGCACATGATGCGACCGCGACCTTCGACATCGGCAACCCCAACCTCACCATCGAGACCGCGAAATCCGTGGAGGTCGGCCTGCGCAAGGCAACGGGGCCGTTCCGCTTCGAGGCGACGGTCTACTACACGCATTTCAACAACTTCATCTATCGCCGTCTCACCGGCGTGATGTGCGACGACGACTTTGCCTCGTGCGGCACGCCCGGCGCCGAGGTGAACCAGGCGGTCTATTCGCAGCGGGACGCGAACTTCCGCGGCGGCGAATTCCAATCGCAGCTCGACGTCGGTGCATTGCAGGGCGGCATCTGGGGCATCGAAAACCAGTTCGACGTGGTCCGGGCCACCTTCACCGACGGCACCAACGTGCCGCGCATTCCGCCGGTGAGACTGGGCGGCGGCGTGTTCTGGCGCGACGACAATTGGCTGATGCGCGTCAATCTGTTGCACGCCTTCGCTCACAACGACGTCGCGGTGATCGCGGAGACGCCGACGGCGGGCTACAATTTGCTGAAGGCCGAGGTCAGCTACAAGACCAAGCTCAACCCGAATGCATTCGGCGCGCGCGAGATGCTGCTCGGCCTCGTCGGCAACAATCTGTTGAACGAAAACATCCGCAACTCGGTGTCCTACACCAAGGACGAGGTGTTGATGCCCGGCATCGGGGTACGGGCGTTCGCGAACTTCAAGTTCTGAAAGCGCGATAGCTAGCCGGACTTCATCGTGCTGTGGCTGAGGCGGCCGCTTCGGGGGCCCCCTCTGATGCCTCCTGAAACAGCACGGCAAACAGCAGGGTCCACAATGTCAGGAGAGAAATAGGGATCGTGTAGTACGGCGTCGCGATCGGATAGGTGAAGAAGAAGGCGAGGTTGAGCGCCAGATTGGCGATCGTGAGCAGCGCGACGCGGCGAATGCCGTTCGCCTGCCGCAACAGCCAGATCGAGCCTGCGATTCCGATGACGATCAGCAAGGTCTGGAGCGGATCGGCCAGATAGTCCCGGACCACCGCGAACGAAAAATCCAGTGGCCTGACATCGGGATTGTTGCCGTAGGTCGATGCGAACGGACTGCCGGCGTTGACGGCGTAAGAGACGATGGTCGGGATCACGCCGGCCAGCAACGCGACGCCGAACACAAGCCCCTGCAAGAACCGGGACATCGTCCGCTTCGTAAGAAACGCGACGAGGAGAAAGAGACCATAGCCCGACGCCAGGAAAAGGTTGGCCAATCGAAAATCGACGGTCAATCCGAGCAGGAAACCGATTGGCGCCAGCAGCCAGATATTCGGTTGAGATCGCGGGCCCGCCAGCCATCGCGCCGTGAGACATCCTGCGAGCGCGCACACGACGACCGTCGGGGCCATCGAATAGCTCGCCTTGACCGGATTGACCATCAGGTAGATCGCAAGACAGCCGAACGTCCCGGCCATCAGGACCAACCTCATGCTGCGCGCGAGAGAAAGCGCAAACAGCGCAAAGCCCAGGACGACAATGGTCGCCAGCATGTACATGGGCGCGACCTGGTGCCCTGGCGGAAACAACGCCAACACGAGGCCGACGCCCGGCGGGTATTGAATGACGACCTTCCCCGTGGCCGGCATCAGATTGTGACATGGCGCCGCGGTCGTATCGTTCCAGTCGGGGTAGCCGATCTCCTTCAGCTTTGCTTTCTGATAGCCATCGTCGTCGCGGGTGAGGCTGGTGTCGAATCCCTCCACCAGCCCGAATCTCTGGAACAGATGCGCCTGCCGCAGGTAGCAGATGTCGTCATAGACGCCGCGCGCCTCGTTCCATCGCATCATGGTCCAGAAATGGCCGACCAGCACCGCGAGAAACAACACGACGAAGAAGGCTTTGCTGGTGTGGATCTTCTTCATCGGGATCATGCTGGGGCGGGAGGCGGCTGCTTCAGCGGAATGCGAGATAGAGATTGGACGATAGCAGGCCGAGCGACAAACCGGTGTAGCCCACGGCCGCGGACTTGGGGTTGGAGGACTTAGCACTCGCAGACTTGGCAACCAGCGCGGCGAGCCCCAGCAGCCGTTTTCGCGTCATCAGGATCAGATTCTGCTCGTCGGTCCATTCCGACTTGCCGGCGATCATGCAGGCGATCCTGAAGGTGCCGTCCAGATAGTGCGCCAGCGGGATGGCCGTGTGGTGCTCAACCGGAAAGAACCTGTTGGGCACCGTGATGAAGACCCGCCGCGCGACGCGGCCAAGCTCCTCGACCAGGAGCACCTGGTTTTCATGGCTGCCGGCATGCTCGAGCACGGCATTGGACGTCGCGACGTCGAACGCATTGTCGTCAAACGGCAGCCGTGTATTCGGTTCGATCTGCACGTAACGGCAAAGCGGAAAAGCCGCCTTGAACCGGATACCTTCGCCGAGCCCGCAAGCCGTGATCTTGTGCTGATGCGGGTAGCTTCGCTCGAGCACGTTGGCGCCGTCGTTGATCACGTCGGACACGCCGACATCCAGGATCTCGTCCGCCGAGGACGGCTGCATCTGGGCGATGAAATCCTGGTAGATGCGGTCGCGCGCCGCGATCAGCAGCTTTTCCGCCGTGCTCCCGGACGCCACTTCCCGGTAATATTGCTGATCGACCGGCACTGCCCTACCTTCATGTGAGCTTCGAAGCGAGGGCGCGTCAGGTTCGCGTCTTGCTCCAGTCGGGACCGACCGGCCCCGATACGCCTTCGAACGCGCCCTCGACCAACTCGATGACGAGGAGCCGGCTGTAATCGACCGGGCCCGGCATGGTGACGCGTCCCTTGGGGACTTGCTTGAAGCCGACGCGGCTGTAATAGGGTTCGTCGCCGACCAGCAGCACCAGGCGATGGCCCTGCGCCTTGGCATCCTTCAGCGCGCGCTCGAGCAGCAGCCGGCCGACGCCGCGGCTGCGGAACGGAGGCTCGACCGTCAGGGGCCCGAGCAGCAACGCCGGCGTGTCGCCGACGCAAATCGGCAATTGCCGGACGGATCCGACCAGCAACGTACCGACGCGGGCGGTGAAGGATAGATCGAGCACATGGTCCACGTGCTCGCGGATGCGGTACGCGCTGAGCACGAAGCGGCCCGGTCCGAAGGTGCGTTCGTGCAGCCGCTCGATCGCCTGAGCATCGCCGACAGCTTCCGACCGGATGGTGAGGGAAAGATCGTTCATCGCGTCGGCGGGATATCACCTTGGAGGGCAGCGGTCTATACGATTGCGCCCGGCCCCCGAGGCATTTCAGCTCCTCCCGAGCGGTGGTTGGGACAGGTAGGCGAGCATCTTCATTTCCCGCCGCCCGCGCGTCACGGTGTCGAGCACGAGCCCTGACGAAGCCGAAAGCAGCGCCATGATCATCAGGCCCATGGAGAGGACGGCGGTCGGCAGGCGCGGTACCAGGCCGGTTTCGAGGAAGGTGATCACCACGGGCAATCCGAAAGCGATCGACAGCAGCGCGAAGACGATGCCGATCGCCGAAAAGAAGCGCAGCGGCCGCTCCAACCGGTTGAGCTTCAGCATCGTGTTGAAGATGCGCAACCCATCCTGCCAGGTATTGAGCTTGGAGAAGGAGCCTTCCGGGCGCGCATAATAGGGCGTCTCCACCTCGGCGACCGGCAGCGACAATTCCAGCGCATAGACCGCGAACTCGGTCTCGATCTCGAAACCGCCGGACAGGACGGGAAAGGATTTGACGAAGCGGCGGGAGAACACGCGGTAACCGGACAAGATGTCCTTGAAGGCGTGACCGAAGGTCGATGCCAGGAAGCCAGTGAAGAGCTGGTTGCCGATGCGATGACCGCGCCGGTAGGCCGCTTGCGATTGATCGACACGCAGGCCGACAACCATATCCAGATGCTCGTCGAGGAGCTGGTCGATCATGCGCGACGCGCTCGGCGCGTCGTAGGTCGCATCGCCATCGACGAGCACGTAGATGTCGGCTTCGATGTCTGCGAACATGCGGCGAACGACGTGGCCTTTGCCCTGGCGCCGTTCGCTGCGCACGATCGCTCCCGCCTCG
Organism: Bradyrhizobium sp. 35; assembly: GCF_023073215.1. NCBI lineage: Bacteria > Pseudomonadati > Pseudomonadota > Alphaproteobacteria > Hyphomicrobiales > Nitrobacteraceae > Bradyrhizobium > Bradyrhizobium sp. 35. The sequence goes on along the minus strand of NZ_JADPJC010000058.1, from coordinate 66,853 downwards.
CGCGCGACCGCCGCGGTACGGTCGGTCGAATTGTTGTCGTACACGTAGACCTCGGCCGCAGGCAGGGCCTTGCGGAAATCGGCGACGACCGTCGCGACGGCGGCTTCCTCATTGTAGCAGGGCACCAGCACGGCGACCCGAAATGGCCATGACGTCGTCGATTCAGACAATCTTCATCCCTCGTCCATGCGCCGACACCGCAGGCGCGGCGATCTACTAGCACGGGCAGCCATCATCGCCACGTCGCAATCCGCGGCCTGTCGTGCAGGACTTCGGCGATCCGCAACCGCGTGCCCGGCGTGGTCCCCTCGGGCAGCGCAGTGACCGCGAAGAATCCGCACTCCGCGATCTCGCGGTTGGGCGCGGGCAGGCGATCCTGCTTGAACTGCCTGACGACGTAGACCGCGACATGGTCGCGGCGGGAGACGTGGCTGTTGAGGAAGATGCCGTGCAGCACGGCGTCGCCGGTGAGATCGATATCCCCCTCCTCCTTGAGCTCGCGGCGCATCGCGTGCTCCATGGTCTCGCCGAGATCGACGCCGCCGCCGGGCAGATACCAGCCCGTGACGTAGCTGTGCCTGACCAGGAACACCCTGGTGTCGGCATCCACCACCACGGCGCGGACGCCGAGCGTCATCCCGCGGACCAGCAGGAAATAGGCGTGGAAGATTCGCCGCAGCAGCGGCTCGAATTTCCGTCGGACGCTGTTCAGACGTTCCCCCATCGGGCTCCCTTGATGCCCCGCTTGCACCTAGCCTGCGACCTTGCCATTACAGCGGACGAATAGCGAGGCAATCGCCCCCCATGGCTCCCTTCACGCTCGCCCATCTGTCCGACCCGCATCTGCCGCCGCTGCCGAAGCCCCGGCTGATCGAGCTCGCCGGCAAGCGCGCGTTCGGCTATGTCAACTGGACGCGCAACCGTCACAAATACCAGCGCCGCGAGGTGCTCGACGCCCTTGTCGCCGACGTGAAGGCGCAAGGTCCCGACCACATCGCGGTCACAGGCGATCTCGTCAATCTGGCGCTGGAGGCGGAGTTCGCGCCGGCGCGCGCCTGGCTCGACGGCGTCGGTCCGCCCGACCGCGTCACCACGATTCCCGGCAATCACGACGCTTATGTCCGCGCTACCTTTCATCGCTTCGGCGAAACCTTCGCGCCCTATCTTGCGGGCGACGATGGCTGTATCGGCTTTCCGAGCCTGCGCCGGCGCGGGCCGCTCGCACTGATCAGCCTGTCCACGGCGGTGCCCACCTTGCCGTTGATGGCGACAGGCGCGCTCGGACGCGAACAGCTCGCGGCGCTCGAAGAGGTGCTCGAGCGGCTCGCAACCGAGGACGTCTTTCGCGTGCTGCTGGTGCATCATCCCCTGAAGTCCGGCGCGCGCCACAAGCGCATGACTGACTCCGCCGGGCTGCTGACGCTTTTGAAACGCCACGGCGTCGAGTTGATCCTGCATGGACACGACCACATTCATTCGACGATGTGGTTCGAGGGACCCAACGGCAATATTCCGGCCCTCGGCGTGCCGTCGGCCTCCGCGCTCGCGCACGGCCGCACCCCGGCTGCGGCCTACAATCTGTTCACGATCGAGAAGGACAACGCCGGCTGGCGTTGCGAGCAGACGGTGCGGAGCCTGGGGGTTGGACTTCAGATCGGACAGATCAAGCATGTGAGATTGATTTGAGGCCGCCCGTCATTGCTCGCAATGACGACGGCGAACGTCTCACCAGCTCCGCAGCGCCGCGAGCACGGCAACACCGAACAGCGCGGCGGCGCCGAGCACAAATCCGAACACGAACGGCCACACGCGCGAGCGGCGCCGCGGCGGCGCTAGCTCGGGCTTCGGCTCGGGCGGGACCACCATCGCATGCTCGCGTTCGATCATGCGGCGGGCGACATAATCAGTCACGGCCTCGACGATGACAGCGGTGTCGTGCGATTCGGCGAGCACGATGCGGCCGAAGCGGGTGTCCTGCACGAAGCGGTACATTCGCTTGTCACGCCCCATCAAGATATGCGCGACGACGTCGATCCAGAGCCTGGGCGTGTCGCCCTGGCTGATGCCACGGTCGAACAGGTCGATCTGATCGGGCACCTGCGCGAACAGGGGATCGAGCGAATCGTTGAGGATCTCGAGCCGCGCCACCTCGGCATCGCGCAAATCGACGACGACGCCGGTCCGGTCGGCGGCCTCGATCCGCGCGCGCAACAGCGCATCGCGCAGCCGCACCGGGCGCGGCTGGCTGGGATGGATCCCGCTGGTCTCGGGCTCTGACATTGGCGGCCTCGTCCTCACTTGGCGGGATTAACCTATCAGCAACCAAAGTGTCCGCAAAGGGCCTACAATTCCAGTGACTTACGACGCCCACAAATCTTTCACCTGTGCCAAAAACAGACGGTCCCACCCGGCTTGCGCCGGATGGGACCCTCCGTCCTTGGACGTCTTCTTATTCAGATTGGCATGCAAGTTCAGATTGTCACGCCGAGACCCGCGACGGCTCTTCCACGATCGAGAAGCGGACGCCCGCCTTGTGGCGGTTCTCTTCCGAGACCGAGCGCCAGGCGTCCTCGGCCTCCTTGCGGGTCTTGAACGGACCCTGCACCTGGGCCGAACCTTCCACGAGCTTGTGGAAGTTCATCGAACCGAACTCGCCGCCGATCACCCAGAAATTGCTGTTGGTCATTGTCAGTCTCCTGTCGATTAGCGTGATGCGTTAGCCGAACTGGTTCATCGTGTTGTGGGCACCGCCCGCCTTCAGGGCAGCCTCGCCGGCGAAGTATTCCTTGTGGTCGTCGCCGATGTCGGAGCCGGCCATGTTCTGATGCTTGGCGCAGGCGATACCCTGACGGATCTCGGCGCGCTGGACGTTCTTGACATAGCCGAGCATTCCCTGGTCGCCGAAATATTCCTTCGCCAGATTGTCCGTCGATAGCGCCGCCGTGTGATAGGTCGGCAACGTGATCAGGTGGTGGAAGATGCCGGCACGCTTGGCCGAATCCGCCTGGAAGGTACGGATGCGCTCGTCGGCTTCCTTCCCCAGCGGCGTATCGTCGTATTCCGGCTTCATCAGCTCGGCACGATTGTACTTGCTGACGTCCTTCCCGGCTTCCTTCATGGCGTCGTAGACCTGCCAACGGAAGTTGAGGGTCCAGTTGAACGAGGGCGAGTTGTTGTAGGCCAGCTTCGCGTTCGGAACCACCTTGCGGATCCGGTCGACCATCTTGGCGATCTGCTCGATATGCGGCTTCTCGGTTTCGATCCAGAGCAGGTCGGCGCCGTTCTGCAGCGAGGTGATGCAATCCAGCACACATCGGTCTTCGCCGGTGCCCGGGCGGAACTGATAGAGATTGGAGGGCAGGCGCTTCGGACGCATCATCTTGCCGTTGCGGTTGATGATGACGTCGCCGTTGCGGGCGTTCTCCGCGGTCACTTCCTCGCAATCCAGGAAGCTGTTGTACTGGTCGCCGAGGTCGCCGGGCTTGTGGCTGACCGCGATCTGCTGGGTCAGGCCGGCACCGAGCGAGTCGGTGCGGGTCACGACGATGCCGTCTTCGACGCCGAGTTCGAGGAAGGCGTGGCGGCAGGCCCGGATCTTGGCCAGGAACACCTCGTGCGGCACGGTGACCTTGCCGTCCTGGTGGCCGCACTGCTTTTCGTCCGAGACCTGGTTCTCGATCTGGAGCGCGCAGGCACCCGCCTCGATCATCTTCTTGGCGAGCAGATAGGTGGCCTCCGCATTGCCGAAGCCGGCGTCGATGTCGGCGATGACGGGCACGACATGGGTCTGGAAGTTATCGATCTTCTCGATCAGCTCCTTCTCTCTGGTCTTGTCCCCTTCCTTGCGGGCCTTATCGAGGTTGCGGAAGATATCGTTCAGCTCGCGCGAATCGGCCTGACGCAGGAAGGTGTAGAGCTCTTCGATCAGCGCCGGCACCGAGGTCTTCTCGTGCATCGACTGGTCCGGCAGCGGGCCGAACTCGGAGCGCAGCGCCGCGATCATCCAGCCGGACAGGTACAGATAGGTGCGATCGGTCTTGCCAAAGTGCTTCTTGACCGAGATCAGCTTCTGCTGGGCGATGAAGCCGTGCCAGCAGCCCAACGACTGCGTGTACTTGGTGGGGTCGCCGTCGTAGGCGGCCATGTCGGCCCGCATCAGCGCCGCGGTGTAGCGAGCGACGTCGAGGCCGGTCTTGAAGCGATTCTGCAGGCGCATGCGGGCGACGGCCTCGGCCGACACCCCGTTCCAGGTCGGCTGGGTCTCCAGGAGCGACCGGGCCGCCTCGACCTCACTCTGATACGAGGCAGGGGCCTGGAAGGTGCTGATGCCGCGGGGCTGGTACTTCATGTGCCTGATCCTTTCACGACGATGGCACCGCCATCGACATTATTGACAATGCATTGCGAGATGCGTGTCAGAAGCTAAACGCGAGAAAGCCTAGCTCGTATAGTAGTCTTGTATTTGAATGGTGATGTCATGTAACATAGGTGATTGTAATAAATGTCACTTTGTAAAACTTGTAAATAATATAGGTCAGCAAGACTGCCTTACGACTTTGGAGACCTAGAATGCCCGCCGGATCCGGTAAGAAGCTCTTCGTCGGCCCGCGCTTCCGGCGGATCCGGCAGCAATTGGGGCTGTCGCAGACTCAGATCGCCGAGGGGCTCGGGATCTCGCCGAGCTATGTCAACTTGATCGAGCGCAACCAGCGTCCGGTGACTGCGCAGATCCTGCTACGGCTGGCCGAAACCTACGACCTCGACCTGCGCGACCTCGCGACCGCCGACGAGGACCGCTTCTTCGCCGAACTCAACGAGATCTTCTCCGACCCGCTGTTCCGCCAGATCGACGTTCCCAAGCAGGAACTGCGCGATCTGGCCGAGCTTTGCCCCGGCGTCACCCATGCGCTGCAACGGCTCTATGCCGCCTATACCGAGGCCCGCCAGGGCGAGACGCTGGCCGCGGCGCAAATGGCCGACCGCGACGTCGGCACCCGCTATGAGGCCAATCCGGTCGAGCGCGTCCGCGAGCTGATCGAGGCCAACCGCAACTACTTTCCGGAACTCGAGCAGGCCGCGGAGACTCTGCGCGACGGACTGAACGTGCCGGCCGAAGAGCTTTATGCGGCACTGGCGGCACGGCTGCGCGAAAAGCATTCGATCCAGACCCGCATCATGCCGGTGGACGTGATGCGCGAGACGCTGAGGCGCTTCGACCGCCATCGGCGCCAGCTCCTGATCTCCGAACTGGTCGACCCGCCCGGCCGCGCGTTCCAGCTCGCCTTTCAGCTCGGCCTCGTTGAATGCGCGCAGCATCTGGAGACCATCATCGGCCGCGCCGGCGCGCTCGACGACACACCGCGCCGCCTATTCCGGATCACGCTCGGCAACTACTTTGCGGCCGCGGTGATGATGCCCTACCCGGCCTTCCTGGCCGCGGCAGAAGCGTTGAACTACGACATCCATCTGCTGGCGCAGCGCTTCAATTCCGGCTTCGAGCAGGTCTGCCATCGGCTCACCACCCTGCAGCGGCCGAACGCGCGCGGCATCCCGTTCTTCCTCTTGCGCGTCGACAATGCAGGCAATGTCTCGAAGCGATTTTCGTCGGGCACGTTCCCGTTCTCGAAATTCGGCGGCACGTGTCCGTTGTGGAACGTGCACTCGACCTTCGACACGCCTGACCGCCTGCTGAAGCAGGTGATCGAGCTGCCGGACGGTACGCGCTATTTCTCGATCGCGCAGATGGTGCGCCGCCCCGTCGCGCCGCACCCGCTGCCACAGCCGCGCTTCGCCATTGGCCTCGGCTGCGAGATCCGTCACGCCGCGCGCCTCGTCTACGCTGCCGGCATCGATCTGGAGAAAACGGAGGGCACGCCGATCGGCGTCAACTGCCGTCTCTGCGAGCGCGAAAACTGCGCCCAGCGCGCCGAGCCGCCGATCACGCGCACCCTGATCCTGGACGAGACGACGCGGCGGGTGTCGAGCTTTGCATTCTCGAATGCGAGGGAGCTGTAAAGCACACCGCTGTCATGCCCCGCGAAGGCGGGGCATCCAGTACGCCGCGGCCTATCGGTTCAATCCCTGCCGTCTCGGAGTACTGGACGCCCGGTCAAGCCGGGCGATGACAGTTGAATGTGCGGCTGCACCCAATCCCTACGCCAGCGTATGCACGATCACCGGCCCGGCGGCGGCGCGGGCGTCGCCTGCAAGCAGCGCGCCCAGATCCTTCTCGATCCAGGCGATCGCACGCCTGTTCGCCTCCTCCGCCTGCTCGAATTTGTCGAAGATCGAAATCGCCGTGACCGTGTCGTCACCGGCATAGACGACGTAATAGGCGCGGAAGCCGTCGACGTCGCTGATGATCGGAACGGCGCCTTCCTTGATACGGCGCGCCAGCTCTTCGGCGCTCCCGCTTTTTGCCTTGGCCTGACGGATGGCGGCATACATGGCATCCTCGCTTCCGGCTATCTGGTTTGAGGGCTTGGTGCCCGGACCGCATGCTACGCCGAAGCGCGCGGGCAATCCACGCTTGGTTAACTCGGCGCTAATTCAGTTCCGCGATCCGCAACGATCGATTAAGCACGCCTCAACATCGCTGCCTTAGTCTCGCCCCACTCACTTTTCGCAAACAACGGCGGCTTATTCTGCCGCGTGAAGTGACATCAGGGGGTTCATCATGCGCATTGCGTTGCTGCTGACCGCGACCATTGTCGGCGCGCTCTTTGCCAATCCATCCCATGCCGGACCGCTGGATCCGTCCTCCGGCGCAGCGCAGGCGTTACCGCCGGGCTTCCAGAGCTACCGCGGCTACATGTTCGACCTGTCGGAGAATTCCGACCGCAAGGATGTCGACAAGCTCACCGACAATGTGAAGAGCCAGATCGACGTGGTCGAGGCTGCCGGCCTCTCGCCGCGCGTGCTGCGCTTCTTCCGCACCGTCCCGATCATCGCCAGCGAGCTGGCCTGCCTCGACGAAGGCGCCGCGACCGCGTGCTACGGCCGGGTCACGCCTGACATCCAGCGCACCGCTCCCCGCACGCTGACGGTCTGGGACCCCAACAAGCAGCGCTGGAGCAATCCGAACGCCGTCGACCTCGCGGTCGATTCCGGCCTCGGCGTGATCATGCTGCGGCCGGATATGATGCGTTACGAAAAGGAAGCGGTGCTGCTGCACGAGCTCCTGCACGCCTACCATGCGCGGCTGTTGCCGGACGGCTACGCCAACAAAGGCGTGATCGGCTATTACGCCTACGCCAAGTCCAAGGATCTCCTGCCCAAGGAATCCTATGCGCTGAAGAATCACATGGAATTCTTTGCGGTGACCGCCAGCATCTTCCTGGCCGGGAAGAGCGAATTCCACGACCCGAAGTCGCGCGAGGCGCTCAAGGAGAAGTTGCCGGACTATTACAAGTATCTGGTGGGGGTGTTCGGCTTCGACCCCGATCCGGCAGCTGCGAGCGGCCCGGTCGCCTCGCTGAAGTAAGACAGACAGCGCAAAACCAAGGCAGAGAGCCGCGCGCACAGCGCGGCTTTTTTGTTTTGGTCACCGGAAGCTGCGGATGACGCGCGGCCGGGAATTGCCAAGGTGGGGCCCGATCTGCATAGTCCCGCCCGCATCGATACCGTTTTCGAAGAGGATAGAACAACATGGCGGACGCCGACCTGGATGTCGTGATCCGGCAACTGGCCAGACAGCTGCATACGGGCCTGATGACCCGCGCCAAGGAGCGCCGGGATCGATTCAACGGCCTTGCGGCCAAGGCCAAGGGCAAGGAGACCGGCGACCGCTTCAAGATGATGGCCAAGGCCACCATGGAGCAGGCCGTTGCCGCCGCCAAGCGCCTGCAGATGTCCGCCGACAACGTCGCCGACAGCTACGCGCGGTCGATGCGGATCGCCGCCAGCACACCGGTCGCGGTGAAGGTGGAGAAGAAGGCGCCCAAGGAAAAGCCGGTGAAGAAGGCGAAGAAGGCCAAAACCAAGAAGTAGGAGCGCACTTTCTTCCTTCTCCCCTTGTGGGAGAAGGTGGCGTGAAGCGCCGGACGAGGGGTGGTTTCCGCGAATTCAACTGCAGCAGACTCACGCGCGGAGAGATACCCCTCACCCGTCTCGCCGCTTCGCGGCGAGCCACCCTCTCCCACAAGGGGAGAGGGTTGCAGCGGCGCACGCAGCTCTAGATATCTCTACCGCCCTGGCGCGGCGAGCCGGGTCGGCTCGGCGCTCGCGAGTTCAGCGAGTTTTGCGCGTGCCGCGTCGCGGGTGCGGGCATCCTTGCCGGCGGGCAGCGCCAGCGCGGCTTCGAAATCGGCGCGCGCTTCATTCGCCTGGCCACGCGCCAGGAAGGCGAGGCCGCGATCGAGCCGAGGCTGCGCATCGGAGGGGTCGAGGCGGACCGCGGTGTTGTAGCTCAGGATCGCGCGATCGAGATCGCCGGCGGCCGCGAGCGCGAGACCGCGCTGGTGATAGGGCGCGGCGTGCCTGGGATCATGCGCGATCGCCTCGTCGTAATCCTCGATGGCAAGTTCGAGGTCGCCGTTCTGCCGGCGCGCCAGCGCCCGATCGCGATAGAGCGAGGCACGGTTGGGATTGAGATGGATGGCCTCGTCGAAATCCGCGATCGCCCGCCGCCAGTCGCCGTGGCGCAACGCGATCCGTCCGCGCCCCTCATAGGCGAACGCGATCAGCGAGCCGCGCAGCGGCGAGAAGCCGATCACCGCCGAACAGATGTCGGGCTCGTCCTCGTCTCCGCAATTGACGACGGTGTGCGTGGACAGGCCAATCAGCACGCCCACGACGATCAACAATGGTACTGCAGCTTTGGTCATCTTCGACGGTGGCAGGCAGAGGGCCGGCCACGCATCCCCTTTCGCAGGAACTGTCACGGCAGGGTGTTAACACCGGCCGGGACCGTCCTGTGTGCGACAGGTCACAAAGCGTGCAAATTAGAGCCGCTGCTGCGTCAGCCCCAAGGCCCGCGCGAGGAGGAGCGGCCCCACGGGCTCCGCGGCGGATAGTTCTCATTGGCGCCGACCGACGGCGACGCCTGCGCACCAAGCTCGGCTGCGAGCTGCTGAAGCGCCGCGATGCGATTTTGCGTCGAGGGATGGGTGGCAAACAGATTGTCCACGCCGTGGCCCGACAGCGGATTGATGATGAACATGTGCGCGGTGGCGGGATTTCGTTCCGCCTCGGCGTTCGGGACCTGATGCGCCGCGCCTTCGATCTTCACCAGCGCCGATGCCAGCCACATCGGCTGACCGGCGATGCGTGCGCCGAGATTGTCCGCGGCGTATTCACGGGTGCGGCTGATCGCCATCTGCACCAGCATGGCGCCGATCGGGGCGAGGATCATCATCAGGATCGAGCCGACGATGCCCGGGCCGTTGTTGTCGCGGTTGCCGCCGAAGAACATGCCGAACTGCGCCAGCATCGAGATCGCACCGGCAATGGTCGCGGTCACAGTCATCAGCAGCGTGTCGTGGTGCTTGATATGAGCGAGCTCGTGCGCGATCACGCCCGCAAGCTCCTCGCGGCTGAGCTGGTGCATCAACCCGGTGGTGACCGCAACCGCGGCATTCTCGGGATTGCGCCCGGTGGCAAACGCGTTGGGCTGCGGCTCGTCCATCAGGAACACGCGCGGCATCGGCAAGCCGGCGCGGGCCGCTAGCTCGGCCACGAGCCCGACCAGCTCCGGTGCGCTGCTGCGGTCGACCTCATGGGCGCCATACATGGACAGCACCATCCGGTCGGAGTTCCAGTAGGTGAAGAGATTGGTCGCCGCGGCAATGACGAGCGCAATCATGGCGCCGCCGGCACCGCCGATCAGATAGCCGACGCCCATGAACAGGGCGGTGAGGCCTGCGAGCAGCATTGCGGTACGAAGATAATTCATGGCCGTCTCCCGAGGCCGGCCGTAGCCGCTGGAGGCGTTGCGGGCCGGCGAGCATGAGGTAGGGATGACCCCGGCCCGCCCGCAAGGTTTCAAGGTGCGTCGCGGAGCCGCGGCACTGGTTTGAGGTCAATCGTTCCATTAAGCTTGGCCGAGAATCCAAGCGTCTCCTCCCCTTGCGGAAACCTCATGCTCCAGACCCGATTTGCGATCGCGGCCGCCGCCCTGCTCACGCTCGCCCTTCCCGCCTCTGCCCAGTTGGCGCCGCCGCCGGCAAAGCCCGCGGCTCCCAGGGCCACTGGGCCCTCGCCGCGCGCGGCGTCGTGCCATAACGGGGCGAACTTCGATCGCTTCCTGGTCGACGTGAAACAGCAGGCCGTTGCCGCCGGCGTGTCGCAGCGGACGATCGCGGCGGCCTCGCCTTACCTCGTCTACGACCAGGGCATCGTCAATCGCGACCGCGGCCAGCGCGTGTTCGGCCAGCTCTTCACCGAATTTGCCGGCCGCATGGCCGCGCCCTATCGCATGCAGAACGGCCAGCAGCATATCAAGCAACATGCGGCCGCGTTCGCGCGCGCGGAAAAGGAATACGGTGTGCCGCCGGCAGTGATCGCCGCGTTCTGGGGACTGGAGAGCGATTTCGGCGTCAACATGGGTAATCTGCCGACACTGAAATCGCTGGTGTCGCTGGCCTATGATTGCCGCCGCTCGGAGATGTTCGTGAACGAGACCATCGCCGCGCTGAAGATCATCGACCGGGGCGACCTGCATCCGGACGAGATGGTCGGCTCCTGGGCCGGCGAGCTCGGTCAGACCCAGTTCCTGCCCGTGCATTACGTCAACTATGCCGTCGACTATGACGGCGACGGCCGACGCGATCTCCTCCGCAGCGAGGACGACGTGATCGGCTCGACCGCGAACTACATCGCCAACGGCTTGAAGTGGCGGCGCGGCGAGCCGTGGCTGGAGGAGATCAAGGTGCCGCAGAACCTGCCGTGGGATCAGACCGACCTCACGGTGCAGCTGCCGCGCTCAAAATGGGCGCAGCTCGGGGTTACCTATCCCGACGGCCGGCCGCTGCCGAACGACAATCTCGCGGCCTCCGTGCTGCTGCCGATGGGACGCTTCGGTCCGGCCTTCATGGCATACCCGAATTTCGCGGCCTACACCGAGTGGAATAACTCGCTGATCTATTCGACCACCGCGGGCTATCTCGCCACCCGCATCGCGGGCGCGGCTCCGATGCGAAAGCCGTCCACACCGGTCGCGCAGCTGCCATTCAACGAGCTCAAGCAATTGCAGCAGCTTCTGGTCCAGGCTGGCTTCAATGTCGGCAAGGTCGACGGCGTGCTGGGCCAGCAAAGCCGCGCCGCGGTGAAGGCGATGCAGATCAAATACGGTCTGCCGGCCGATTCCTGGCCTACGGCCGAACTGCTCGCTCGCATGCGTGGGGGCACGGCACAGGCGCAGCCAGTGGGGACGATCCGGTAAGCACCAGGATCGCTCTCATGCCCCGCGAAAGCGGGGCATCCAGTACGCTGCGGCCTTCAATCACAGCTGCTCGGAGTACTGGATCGCCCGGTCAACCGGGCGATGACACGAGGGTATGACGCCGATAGCACCACAGCCCGCTCGGTAGAATTTTCGCACTGCACAAGCCCCTCCGGCGATTGTATTTTTCCATGACGTTCCCATGTGAGTAGCTCAGGTTTCTCCTGAGATTTCCCACTTTTGAAGCGAGCATCACATGTCCTTCCACGACGCCGTCGTTCCCGCCTATTTGCAAATGTTGAACAGCCTGATCGGCCTGCTCACGAAAGCCGAAGCGCATTGTGCGGCCAAGAAGGTCGACCCCAGCGTCCTGCTGGGCTCCCGCCTGTTTCCGGACATGCTGCCGCTCTCGAAGCAGATCCAGCTGGTCAGCGATTTCGCAGCCAAAGGTTGCGCCCGGCTGACCCATAGCGACGTGCCCTCCACACCGGACACCGAGACCAGCTTTGCGGAGTTGAAGCAGCGCCTGGCGAAGACCATCGACTACGTGAAATCGTTCAAGCCCGAGCAGTTCGAGGGCGCCGACACCAAGGACGTCACCTTCCCGGCCGGCCCCGACAAGTCCATCACCATGAAGGGCCAGCAATTCCTGAGCGCGTTCTCGCTGCCGAACTTCTATTTCCACGCCGCAACCGCCCACGGCCTTCTGCGCCACGCCGGCGTCGAGATCGGCAAGCGCGATTTCCTCGGCGCGAACTGAAAGGCGATTATTCAGACGGCCGCGGCGGGAGATCCAATCTGCTGCTGCGGCTGAAATTGCACATGCTTTATGCTGCGCGGCTCGGCTGCGCATCTCGCCTGCAGTTTCTGTATGGCTCCTCCCTTGCGCTGATTGCCGCAATGCACAAGTGTTCCGGATCTCTCACCGCCTGGAAGCATTCTCATGAGCCGTTCGACCAAATTGTTTGAGACCTACAAGCTCGGCCCGATCACGCTGGCGAACCGTTTCGTGATGGCGCCGCTGACGCGCAACCGCGCCGTTCCCGGCACCTTCGTACCGGGCGCGCTCGCCGCTGACTATTACGCCCAGCGTGCCTCGGCGGGGCTTCTGATTACCGAAGCGAGCCAGGTCTCACAGCAGGGCCAAGGCTACCAGGACACCCCCGGCATCTACTCAAAGGACCAGGTCGCCGGCTGGCGCACGGTCACCGATCAGGTGCATCAGCGCGGCGGCAAGGTCTTCATCCAGCTCTGGCATGTCGGCCGCATCTCGCATGTCGACCTTCAGGCCAATGGCGCAGCCCCGGTGGCGCCGAGCGCGATCCGCGCCAAGGGCAAGACTTTCGTCAACGGCACTTTCGCCGACGTCTCCGAGCCCCGTGCGCTCGAGCTCTCCGAAATTCCAGGCATCATCGACGATTTCAGGCGCGCCACGAAGAATGCGCTCGAAGCCGGCTTCGATGGCGTCGAGATCCACGGCGCCAACGGCTATCTGCTCGAGCAATTCGCCAAGGACGGCACCAACAAGCGTACCGACGCCTATGGCGGCTCGATCGAGAACCGCGCGCGGCTGATGCTCGAGGTCTCCAGGGCCGTCGTCGCCGAGGCCGGCGCTGATCGCACCGGCATCCGCATCTCGCCGGTGACGCCGGCCAACGACATCTCGGATTCGAACCCGCAAGCCTTGTACGACCATATCGTCGACGGCCTCGCCGCGCTCAAGCTCGTCTATCTCCATGTCGTCGAAGGCGCCACCGGCGGTTCGCGCGACATCGCGCCGTTCGACTATGCGGGCCTGCGCAAGCGCTTCCCCGGCGCCTACATCGCCAACAACGGCTATGATTTCGACCTCGCTGCCAAGGTGCTCGAGGCGAACGCGGCCGATCTCATCGCCTTCGGCAAGCCGTTCATCTCCAATCCCGATCTGGTCGAGCGGCTGAAGCAGGGCGCGGCGCTGAACGACTGGGACAAGAACACGTTCTACGGCGGCGGCGCGAAGGGATACACGGACTATCCGACGCTGGCGGCTGAGCCGGCGGAATAAGGTGTCGTTGTCGCTCCATCCTCCGTCATTGCGAGGAGCGAAGCGACGAAGCAATCCAGACTACCTCCGTGGAAAGACTCTGGATTGCTTCGCTTCGCTCGCAATGACGTGTGGAAGCAAAATCCACGACAATAAAAAGAAAAAAGGCCGGGATTGCTCCCGGCCTTTCGTCGTTATGCTGATGTGCTTTACTGCAGCGAAGCGCGCTTCGGGGGCTGTGCCGGCCACGACTTGATCAGAGTGTCGTAGTCGACCGTCTCACCCTTCGGCTTCTCGTTGGCGAGCTTGCGCTGCGGAGCAATCGTGCCGTCCTTCTGGGCCTTGGCGAACCAGAACTCGGCCGACTCCTTCTTGTGCAGCTTCGGACCGCAGGCGCCCTGCACGCCCGACTTCTCCAGACGCTCCATGACGGAGTCCTGGGCCGCGGCAAGCGAGTCCATCGCGGCCTGCGGCGTCTTGGCACCGGACGACGCATCGCCGATGTTCTGCCACCACAGCTGCGCCAGCTTCGGATAGTCGGGCACGTTGTTGCCGGTCGGGGTCCACTGCACGCGCGCGGGCGAGCGGTAGAACTCGATCAGGCCGCCGAGCTTCGGCGCACGCTCGGTGAACGACTTGTCCCAGATGTCGGATTCACGGATGAACGTGAGACCGACATGGCTCTTCTTCAGCGACACCGTCTTGGAGACGATGAACTGGAGATAGAGCCAGGCCGCCTTGCGGCGATCCGGGGGAGTCGATTTCAGCAGCGTCGCCGAACCCGCATCCTGGTAGCCGAGCTTCATGCCTTCCTTCCAGTACGAACCGTGCGGCGACGGAGCCATACGCCACTTCGGCGTACCGTCCGCGTTCATCACGGCGATGCCCGGCTTCACCATGTCGGCGGTGAAGGCGGTGTACCAGAACATCTGCTGGGCGATGTTGCCCTGCGCCGGCACCGGACCCGACTCGGAGAAGGTCATGCCCTGGGCCTGCGGCGGAGCATACTTCTTCATCCACTCGAGGTACTTGGTGATCGAGTAGACCGCGGCCGGACCGTTGGTGTCGCCGCCACGCTCGACCGAGGAGCCGACCGGACGGCAGCCTTCCATGCGGATGCCCCATTCGTCGACCGGCAGACCGTTCGGGATGCCCTTGTCGCCGTTACCGGCCATCGACAGCCAGGCGTCGGTGAAACGCCAGCCGAGCGACGGGTCCTTCTTGCCATAGTCCATATGGCCATAGACCTTGACGCCGTTGATCTCCTTGATGTCGTTGGTGAAGAACTCGGCGATGTCTTCGTAGGCTGACCAGTTCACGGGCACGCCGAGCTCGTAGCCATACTTGGCCTTGAACTTGGCCTTGTAGTCGGCGTTGGTGAACCAGTCGTAGCGGAACCAGTAAAGGTTCGCGAACTGCTGGTCGGGCAGCTGATAGAGCTTGCCGTCCGGCGCCGTGCCGAACGACTTGCCGATGAAGTCATTGACGTCGAGCATGGGGTCGGTGACGTCCTTGCCCTCGCCGGTCATATAGTCCGACAGCGCGATGGTCTGGCCGTAGCGGAAGTGGGTGCCGATCAGATCGGAATCGTTGATCCAGCCGTCGTACACGTTCTTGCCGGACTGCATCTGGGTCTGCAGCTTCTCGACGACGTCACCTTCCTGGATGATGTCGTGCTTGAGCTTGATGCCGGTGAGCTCGGAGAACGCCTTGGCCAGCGTCTGCGACTCATATTCGTGGGTCGTGATGGTTTCGGAGACCACGTTGATCTCCATTCCCTTGAAGGGCTCGGCGGCCTTGGCGAACCACTCCAGCTCCTTCTTCTGGTCTTCCTTCGACAGCGTCGAGGGCTGGAATTCCGCGATCCACTTCTGGATCGCGGCGTCGTCGGCGGCGCGCACCGGCGCCGAGACGGCCAGCGACACCGCGACGATGGCGGCGACGCTGGACATCGTCAGAAAGCTATTCTTGGTCAATGGACGTTCCCTTCTCCTAAACTGCCGCATGTTATTCCTCCGTTGCAGCGACAAACTTTTTACAGGCCCGGGTTGGTCCCGGATCTGGCCGTTCCTTCGCGGGCTAGACCGTGCGGAAAATGAGTACGGCCGTGGCCAGCGAAATTCCTGATGCGATCCAAAGGCGCGAAATTTCAACTCCGTCCTCGCCGATCGGCAGCGTGGCGAGGGGGTCGGTGCCGGCGAAGGCGATCCACAGCAAGTGGATGACCGCCGCCGTGATCAGGGAGATGAACAGGCGGTCGCCGCGCGTGGTCGGGATGCGCAGCACGCCGACGCGCTCGGCTTCGGGATAAGCCACCCCGAGCCAGGTCATCACAGCCAGCGTGCAGGCGAGCGCGACAAAAAAGATCGCCGTCGGCGGCGTCCAGGCCATCCATGCAATCCATTCCATTGATGCCTCCCTAGACCCGACCGAGCGCGAAACCGCTCGCGATATAATTGCGGACGAACCAGATCACGAGTGCGCCCGGGATGATCGTCAGCACGCCGGCTGCCGCCAGCAGGCCCCAGTCCATGCCCGCAGCCGACACCGTGCGCGTCATGATCGCCGCGATCGGCTTGGCCGAGACCGAGGTCAGCGTGCGCGCGAGCAGCAGCTCGACCCAGGAGAACATGAAGCAGAAGAAGGCGGCGACGCCGATGCCGCTCGCAATCAGCGGCACCAGGATCTTGATGAAGAAGCGCGGGAAGGAATAGCCGTCGAGGAAGGCGGTCTCGTCGATCTCGCGCGGCACGCCCGAGACGAAGCCTTCCAGGATCCACACCGCCAGCGGGACGTTGAAGATGCAGTGCGCGAGCGCGACCGCCCAGGGCGTATCGAACAGCCCGATCGCCGAATAGAGATTGAAGAACGGCAGGGCATAGACCGCGGCCGGCGCCATGCGGTTCGAGAGCAGCCAGAAGAACAGATGCTTGTCGCCGAGGAAACGGTAGCGCGAGAACGCGTAGGCCGCCGGCAGCGCCACCGAGATCGAGATGATGGTGTTGAGGACGACATATTCCAACGAGTTGATATAGCCGGAATACCAGCTCTCATCGGTGAAGATGCGCTTGTAGTGCTGGAGCGTCGGCGCGTGCGGCCACAGCGTCATCGTCGAGACGATCTCGGCGTTGGTCTTGAAGCTCATGTTGACGAGCCAGTAGATCGGCAACAGCAGGAAGATCAAGAACAGCGCCATGATGAGGCGACGGCCGGGGATCGAGTGCATCACACGGCTCCTTCCTGCGGCTTCCGATCGCTGCCGGCGTTGGTCATGACGGTGTAGAAGATCCAGCAGACGATCAGGATGATGAGATTGTAGACCAGCGACAGCGCGGCGGCCTTGCCGAGGTCGAACTGGCCGAGCGCGATCTTGACCAGCTCGATCGAGACGAAAGTCGTCGAATTGCCGGGCCCCCCACCAGTCACCACGAACGGTTCGGTGTAGATCATGAAACTGTCCATGAAGCGCAGCAGCACCGCGATCAGCAGCACGCGGTTCATCTTCGGCAGCTGGATCGCCTTGAACACGGCCCAACGCGAGGCGCCATCGATCTGCGCCGCCTGGTAATAAGCCTCCGGGATCGACTTAAGTCCGGCATAGCACAGCAGCGCGACCAGGCTGGTCCAGTGCCAGACGTCCATCACGATGACCGTGACCCAGGCGTCGATGTCGTTGGAGACGTAATTATAATCGATGCCGGTCGCATTGAGGACATAGCCGAGCAGGCCGATGTCGGGACGGCCAAAGATCTGCCAGATCGTGCCGACCACGTTCCACGGGATCAGCAGCGGCAACGCGAGGATGACGAGGCAGGCCGCAACCGTCCAGCCCTGGCGCGGCATCGACAGCGCGACGACGATGCCGAGCGGCACCTCGATCGCGAGGATCACCAGCGAGAAGAACAGATTGCGGCCGAGCGAAGCCAGGAAGCGGCCGCCGAGATCGGTCGAAGGATCGAGCAATTCCTTGAACCAGCCGACACCGTTCCAGAAGAACTGGTTGTTGCCGAAGGTGTCCTGCATCGAATAGTTCACCACCGTCATCAACGGCAGCACTGCCGAGAAGGCGACGACCAGGAACACCGGCAGCACCAGGAACCAGGCTTTTTGGTTGATAGTCTTGTCCATCAGGCGGCTCCCTCCACCAGAAGGCTGTCGGCATAGACGTGGACGTGCGACGGATCGAATTTCAGGCCGGCCGTGCCGTCCGGGCTGGTGAAGCCGGCCGGCGCGCGCGCCGCTAGCTTGGCGTCACCGAGCCGCGCGCGCGCGAAGCGGATCCGGCCGAGGTCGTCGACGCGTTCGATCTTCGCACTGAGCAGGCCGGGCGCCGGCGCCACGACCTCAACGAATTCCGGACGGACGCCGATCTCGATCTTCGCGCCAGCAGGCAGCTTGTCGTAGCTGCGGTTGAGCGCAATGACGTGACCGCCGATCTTGGCCTCACGGCCCCTCACCTCGGCCGGCAGGATGTTCATGCCGGGCGAGCCGATGAAATAGCCGACGAACGTGTGCGCCGGCTTGTCGAACAACTCGGCCGGCGTGCCGCTCTGCACCACGCGGCCGTCATGCATGACTACCACGGTGTCGGCGAAGGTCAGCGCCTCGGTCTGGTCGTGGGTGACGTAGATCATCGTCAGGTCGAGCTCGCGATGCAGCGCCTTCAACTTGGAGCGGAGCTGCCATTTCAGCTCGGGGTCGATCACGGTGAGCGGCTCGTCGAACAGCACGGCGGCAACGTCGGAGCGTACCAGGCCGCGGCCGAGCGAGATCTTCTGCTTGGCATCGGCCGTGAGCCGCGTCGCCTTGCGGTTCAGATAGGGCTCGAGGTCGAGCAAGCGGCCGATCTCGGCGACCCGCTTGTCGATCTCAGCCTTCGGCACGCCGCGGTTCTTCAGAGGGAACGCCAAATTTTGCCCCACCGTCATGGTGTCGTAGATCACCGGAAACTGGAACACCTGGGCGATGTTGCGCTTCTGGGTTGACAGCGGTGTGATGTCCTCGCCGTCGAACAGGATTTTCCCCCGCGACGGCGTGATGATGCCGGAGATGACGTTGAGCAGCGTGGTCTTGCCGCAGCCGGACGGCCCGAGCAGCGCATAGGCGCCGCCCTGCCGCCAGGTCATGGTGACAGGCTTGAGAGCAAAGCTGTCCTGCGGGGCATCATTGCCGCCGTAGGAGTGGGCGAGATCGACGAGGTCAATGCGGGCCATGTCGCATCCCCCTCAGGCTTTTTTCTTTGACGCGTTTTCTTCACGCGAACCGCTCGGCACTTCGCTTGAAAACGCTATGGGACCGGGTGCCGCGACCAGCCGGTCGGCAGCATCGAAAACGAACACGTCGTTGGGATCGAGCACGGCATCGAGCGTCTGGCCGGGCTCGAATTCGTGCACGCCGTGCAGCACCGCCACCCAGTTCGATCCGTCGCGGGTCAGATGCACGAAACTCTCCGAACCGGTGATCTCGGTCACCGTTACCGTGGCATGGAAGGCGTGGCGGTCAGTCTCGCCATTGGCAAGTGCGAGCTGATGGGCGCGAAATCCGACGCGATAGGCGCCGTCCGCGAGCGAGGAATAGAGACCGGACGCCGGCGCGGCAATGCCGCCCGCATATTGCACGGAACCGTTCTTCTTCTCGATGCCGACGAGATTCAGCGGCGGATCGGAGAACACCTGCGCGACCCGCAAGGTCTGCGGATGACGGTAGACCTTTGGAGTCTCGCCGATCTGGAGCGCCTCTCCCTGCCACATGCACACCGTGTTGCCGCCGAGCAGCAGCGCCTCGGTCGGCTCGGTGGTGGCATAGACGAAGATCGCGCCGGAGGCCTCGAAGATGCGCGGCAGCTCGGTGCGCAGTTCCTCGCGCAGCTTGTAGTCGAGATTGGCGAGCGGCTCGTCGAGCAGCACGAGGTCGGCGCCCTTCACCAGCGCGCGCGCCATCGCAGTTCGCTGCTGCTGGCCGCCGGAAAGCTGGAGCGGCGTGCGCTTCAGGAACGGCTCGAGCCGGAGCAGCCGGGCGGCTTCCGCAACGCGCGCCTCGATTTCGGCGCGCGGCTTGCCCTGCACGCGCAAAGGCGAAGCGATGTTCTCGTAGACCGACAGCGAGGGGTAGTTGATGAACTGCTGATAGACCATGGCGACCGAGCGCTGGCGCACGTCGACCCCGGTGACGTCCTTGCCGTTGACCAGCAGCTTGCCCGATGTCGGTTTGTCCAGGCCAGCGAGCAGCCGCATGATCGAGGTCTTGCCCGACAGCGTCGGCCCGAGCAGCACGTTGAGCGTGCCGCTCTCGAGCGTCAGCGAGACGTCGCGGATGTGTGGGACCCCGTCGACAGTCCGGGTCACGTGATCGAGTGCCACCGTCATGAGCGTCCTCCGGCTTCCAGCAGGGGACTTTGCTGCACGGCGTGGGTCCTGATCCAGTCGTCCAGCGCCGCGATCTCGTCGGCACTTAGTCGCAGGCCGAGCTTGGAACGGCGCCAGACGATATCTTCGGCAGTAACGGCCCATTCGTTGGCGATGAGATAGCGGACTTCGCGCTCGGTCAGCGTCGCACCGAAGGCTTGGCCGAGATCGACCGCCGATTTCGCATCCCCAAGCAGCTTGATCGCCCTCGTGCCATAGGAGCGCGCCAGGCGCCGCGCATGCTCGTGGCTGAGGAAAGGATAGCCGCGCTGAAGCTCGGCGATCAGGCCGTCGACATCGGACACGCCCATGTCGCCGCCGGGCAGCGGCCATTTGCCGGTCCAGCCTTCGCGTGCTTTCGCACTGCGAAGATAGGGCGCGAGCCGCTCCAGCGCCTCCTCGGCGAGACGGCGATAGGTCGTGATCTTGCCGCCATAGATCGACAGCAGCGGCACGCCGCCGGACGTGTCGAGCTCGAACACATAGTCGCGCGTCGCGGCCTTGGCTTCGCTGGCCCCGTCGTCATAGAGCGGACGTACGCCGGAGTAGGTCCAAACCACGTCATCGGGCGTGACAGGCTTGGCCAGATATTCGCTCGCCGCCGTGCAGAGATACTGGATCTCTTCGGCCGTCGCCTTCACCTTGGCGGGATCGCCGTCATAGTCGCGGTCGGTGGTGCCGATCAGCGTAAAATCGTCCTGATAGGGAATGACGAAGATGATGCGGCCATCTGCATTCTGGAACATGTAGGCGCGGTCGTGGTCGTAGAGTTTTTTCACGACGATGTGCGAGCCCTGCACCAGGCGCACCTTGGCTTTCGCGTTGACGCCGGCGCCGCGGCCGAGCACATCCTCGACCCAGGGCCCGCCGGCATTGACAACCGCACGGGCCTGGATCGACGAGCGCGCGCCTGTCAGCGTGTCGATCATGCTGACGGTCCAGATGCCGTCTGACTGTTTGATATCCGTCGCGCGAGTGCGGGTGCGGATCTCGGCGCCCTTATCGGCGGCATCGCGTGCGTTGAGCACGACGAGACGGGCGTCGTCGACGAAGCAGTCGGAATATTCGAACGCGCGGCCGTAGCGGTTCGGGATCAGCGGGCGGCCGACCTCGTCGCGTCGGAGGTCAACCGAGCGCGTCGCCGGCAACAGATGACGGCCACCGATGTGGTCATAGAGAAAGAGGCCGAGGCGCAGCAGCCAGGCTGGCCGCAGGCCCGCATGGTGCGGCAAAACGAAACGCAGGGGGCGAATGATGTGCGGCGCGATGCCCCAGAGAATCTCGCGCTCGATCAGCGCCTCGCGAACCAGCCGGAACTCGTAATATTCGAGATAGCGCAGGCCGCCATGCACCAGCTTGGTCGACCAGGACGACGTCCCGCTCGCCAGATCGTTCATTTCGCACAGGAAAACCGCGTTGCCGCGGCCCACCGCGTCGCGCGCGATGCCGCAGCCGTTAACACCGCCTCCAATAATGGCGAGGTCGAAAATACGATCCAACAGACGCATCCCCCGGCGACCGCCCGTTCAATCGAGCGGTTACTTTCGCTTTTGATTAGATCACACCAGAAAACGAAAGCAAGATGAAAGAGGAGAGAAACGAAGTGAAAGCGGAACTTTTAAGTGGGCACGCGGGGGGCGAAATAGGCAGTTCAGGAGGGATTTGAGCGGCATTATTGCTCTTGAAAAGTCGTTGATGACCCTTATTAGTAAGAATAGTCATATTGGTCGTTATTTGCATGACAGAACACACTGCACCAGATTCACCAGCGACGGACTCGTGGACGCTTGCCAACGCCAAGGCCCGGCTCTCCGAGGTGATCGATCGTGCCCAAGCCGGCCCGCAAATCATCACCCGACACGGCAAGCCCAACGCGGTGATCGTTTCCGTCGAGGAATGGGCGCGCAAGACGGCGCGCAAAGGTACCTTGGCCGAATTCCTGCTGGCTTCGCCGCTGC
This sequence comes from Bradyrhizobium sp. 35, assembly GCF_023073215.1. Lineage (NCBI taxonomy): Bacteria > Pseudomonadati > Pseudomonadota > Alphaproteobacteria > Hyphomicrobiales > Nitrobacteraceae > Bradyrhizobium > Bradyrhizobium sp. 35. The sequence continues at coordinate 45,088 of NZ_JADPJC010000058.1, read as the reverse complement.
GCAGCGCCGACCTCAAGCTTGAACGCGTTCACGACGCGCCGCACGACGAGCTGCCGTGAATCTACTGCTCGACACCAACGTGTTATCGGAGGTCCAGAGGCCCGCCCCTTCGCCGAAAGTCTTGTCATGGCTTGATACGATCGACGAGGATCGTGCGTTCATCAGCGCGGCATCGATCGCCGAGCTTCGTCGCGGCATCGCGTTGCTGGAGGACGGCCGTCGCCGTGCAGCACTGGCCGCCTGGCTTGCCCGCGATCTGCCGGAGCGTTTTGCCGGGCGCACACTGCCGATCGACCACGCGGTCGCGGAACGCTGGGGTGACCTGATGGGTCAGAGTCGCAGAAGCGGCCTCGCATTGTCTGTCATGGACGGCTTCTTTGCCGCGACCGCGCTGGCAAACAACCTCATGCTCGTCACGCGCAATGTGAAGGATTTTGCGGTATTCGGCGTGCCGCTGCTGAACCCGTGGGACAACCCATAGTCCTACCTCAGCCGCACCACCGGCGCGGCCTCGGGCGCTTCTTGTGCCTCGGCCTGAGCCTCATCGACGTCCGCCCCCTTCGGCATCGCGGCCATCACCTCGATGCCCTTGCCGTGGCAGATGGTGGCGAGGCGCTCTGGCAATTCCTGGTCGGTGACGAAGGTCTGGATCTGGCTGATATGCGCGATGCGGACCGGCGCGCTGCGCCGGAGCTTGGTGGAATCAGCGACCAGCATGACGCTGCGGGCGTTGGCGATGATGGCCTGCGCCACCTGCACCTCGCGATAGTCGAAGTCGAGCAGCGCGCCCTCCTCGTCGATCGCGGACGCTCCGATGATGGCATAGTCGACCTTGAACTGGCCGATCAGCTGCGTCGCGGTCGAGCCGACCACCGCGCCGTCGGCGCGCCGCACCGTGCCGCCGGCGACCACCACCTCGATGCGGGGATGACGATAGAGCAGCATGGCGACGTTCAGATTGTTGGTGATAACGAGGAGGTCCTCGTGCGAGGTCAGCGCGCTCGCGACCTCCTCGGTCGTGGTGCCGATGTTGATGAAGAGCGAGCAGCCGTTCGGGATCAGCGAGGCGGCCGCGGCTCCAATCGCCTTCTTCTCGTCGGCGGCGACGAAGCGCCGCGCCTCGTAGGCGAGGTTTTCGACGCCGGATGCGATGATGGCGCCGCCATGAATGCGGGTCAGCGAGCGCCGCTCACAGAGGTCGTTGAGATCCTTGCGGATGGTCTGCGCCGAGACCTCGAACCGGCGCGCCAGCTCCTCGACCATGACGCGGCCCGAGGCTCGCGCGATGTTGAGGATTTCGGCTTGTCGATGAGTCAGTCCGGTCACGGCGATGGCCTCAAATCAGGAAGCTGCATGGTGCGGCGGTTCGCGCGCTCGGTCAATGCGCGCGCCGATCACGGTTAACGGACGAAGGTCCTCACCATGCCATCGCGGCGGCGAGGCGCGTCAGCAGATCGGGATCGTCGAAGCCGCTGGCGGAGGCGATAGCCCCGGCGGCGACGAGATCAGCATGGTTGAGGCTGGTCCGGATGCCGATGGTCGGAATGCCGGCCGCTGCGGCCGATTGCACGCCGGTGCGGGAGTCCTCGAACGCGATCGAGGCCATGGCGCTGGCGCCGGCAAAGCGCAACCCTTCCTGATAAGGCAGCGGATGCGGCTTGCCGTGCAACAGCTCGGCACCGATCACGAGCGCCTTGAAGCGGTGCGTGATGCCGAGGCCGGACAGCAGCAGCTCCGCATTGAGCCGCGGGGCATTGGTCACGGCAACCATGGGAATACCGGCCGCATCCGCCCTGTCGAGCAGCGCCATCAGGCCCGGCAGCGGCTCGATCTGCCCGGCAACAAGCGTGCGGAAGACTTCCTCCTTCTCATCGAGGATCAAGGCACGCCGTTCGGGCGCCTCGTCGGGCAGAAAACGCTCGCCGATCGATACATTCTCGAAGCCTTGCAGCTCTCTGGAGAAGCGCGCGTGATCGAAGACGTGGCCGCGAGGGCCGAGCACCAGATTGAACGCCTTCAAGTGCAGCGGATCGGTGTTGGCGAGCGTACCGTCGATGTCGAACAGCAACGCCCTGCCGATAGCCTCGATCATGTCCGTACTTTCCCGAATATATGACGCATCAATACGAAAGCCGTATCAATACAGCGTCAATCGCGCAATGACGCACGTGCATGACCAATACGCGACCCTCGACAAAGTCGCGTGCGACTGCAACACTCCATGCAAGACCAAAAAGGAGGAAACGATGACGATCAACCGACGCGATCTCGCTCTCTCGACTCTTGCCGTCCCAGCTCTTGCCGTCTCCACTCTTGCAGTTTCAGCGCTCACGACACCGGTGCTGGCGGCCTCGGCCGACGAGGAAGCCGTGGCGAAGAAGGTCGAGGCGTTCCGTCTCGCCCAGATCGCGGCCGATCCCAAGGCGCTCGGCGCACTCTGCGCCGAAGAGGTGAGCTACAGCCATTCCAGCGGCAAGGTCGAGGACAAGGCGACCTTCATCGCCAACGCCACCGACGGCAAATCCAAATTCCTGTCGATCGAGTACAAGGACCCGACCATCAAGGTCGTCGGCCCCGCCGCGATCGTGCGCTTCCACTGGGTGGCGGAACAAGAGATGGCGGCTGATGGGAAAAAAGTGCCGACCAACCTTCACATCCTGATGAACTGGCAGAAGCAGGGCGACGACTGGAAGCTGCTCTCACGGGCGGCGACGAAGTTGTGAACAACGGCTCTTCCCCTCTCCGTTGCGGGAGAGGGTGGCTTCGCGAAGCGAAGTCGGGTGAGGGGTTTCTGTCCGACAACGAATCCTCTCGCATTGGAATTCGCGGAGACGACCCCTCATCCGGCGCTACGCGCCACCTTCTCCAACAAGGCGAGAAGGGAAGGCAGAGTTCGCGGCAAAAGATTCCCACCTCTCGGGCCACACGCGGCCCGGAATGACCCGCGGGAGGACTAAGCCGCTTCCTTCACATCACCGTTAACCAGCTTGCGCGCGGCGCGCTCGGCTTCGCGGGCGTTGCGGAAGAGCTGGCCTTCGAGACGGTTGAAGCGGCTGGACGAGGCGAAAAAGCAGTAGCCTCCCTGGGAACGAACGACGATACCTGCGGTCTGCGAATCGACTTCGATGATGTAGCTGTCCGGCATGGTCCGTGGATTCCTCAGTGCGGGCAAACAACGGCAGTTCTGCCCAAAGGTTCCTGGGCATTTTGACGCCGTTTCCACCCCGGATCGACACGCGACGGAGTACGCCGGGACCTCATCCGTTTTATGACTGGTTCTTGGCAAAGCCGCGGCGGCGGGACTCAGTCGCGCCGCGTTTGGTGTTGCCGCACGCATCAGACAGATGAGGCGCAACGCCGCGTGCGATTACGTCGCGATCGCGGTGTCGGTCGGGCGAACCGGCTGCGGGCGGCCGTGCTCGTCGATCGAGACGTAGGTGAAGTTGCCGTCGGTGACGAGGAACGGTTGCTGCTCGCCGCGGCGCAGCGCCCATGCTTCCAGATGCACGGTGATGGAGGTGCGCCCGACGCGAACGAGGTGGGCGTGGACCGAAACGAGATCGCCGACATAGACGGCCTTGCGGAAATTCATCGCCTCGATGGCGACGGTCACGGTGCGCGACTTCGCGACCTTTGACGCAAACACGCCGCCGCCGACGTCCATCTGGCTGAGCAGCCAGCCGCCGAAGATGTCACCGTTGGCGTTGGTGTCGGCAGGCATCGCCAGCGTGCGAATGCAGAGATCGCCGCCCGGCCCGGCATTGGCTTGCTCGTTCATGCCGCTCTCACTTGAGGATTGCTCACTTGAAATTGCTCACCTGAAACTGCTCACTTGAAATTATCCCAGCCCGGATCCGGCGCAAAGCGCTCGCCGAATCTTCCGGCCAGCGCGCGCAAGGTGGATACGACATGATCCACGCCACGCGTGCGCGCATAATTCAACGGGCCGCCACGAAACGGTGCATAACCGGTGCCGAAGATCATGGCGCCGTCGACCATGTCGGCATCATCCACGATACCCTCGCGAAGCGCCGCGACGCAGACGTTGGACATCGGCAGCACCAGGCGGTCGATCATCTGGTCGGTGACGCGCGGACCGGTCTCGGGCAACGGCGCCTTCTCGGCCTTGCCGTCGCGCCAGACGTAAAAGCCCTTGCCGGTCTTGCGGCCGAGTTCGCCCTTGGCGACCTTCTCGCGGAGCCAGGCCGGCGTCGGCGGCAGCAGATCGCCGAACTTGGTGCGCAGCATGTCCCCGACATCGAGACAAATGTCGAGCCCGACCTGGTCGGCCAGTTCGATCGGCCCCATCGGCATGCCGAACTGCTCCGCGGCGGCGTCGATCAGGCGCTGGTCGATCTTCTCGTCCAGCATCACCATCGCTTCCAGCATGTAAGGCGTCAGCGCGCGGTTGACGAGGAAGCCCGGCGAGCTCTTCACCGGCAACGGCAGCCGATCGATCGCGCCGACGAAGGCGAGTGCCTCCTTCAGCACCTGCGTATCGTTACCGTCATGGCTGACGACTTCGACCAGCTGCAACCGCGACACCGGGTTGAAGAAGTGAAGGCCGACCAGCCGCTCCGGCCGCGCCAGCGTGGTGCGCAAATCCTGCAGCGGAATGCTGGACGTGTTGGTCGCGAGAATCGCGCCCGGCTTCATCCGCGGCTCGAGGCCGGCATAGACCTTCTGCTTCAGCTCGAGCCTCTCCGGGACCGCCTCGATGATGAGATCGGCGTTGCGGACGCCCTCCCCGTCCATGTCGGGGATCAGGCGATCGAGCGCGTCGCGCACCTCGGTCGGCTTGCGGATGATCTTGCCGTAGAGCTCGGCGGCGCGCTTGATTGCGCCCGCGATCGGCTCCGCCTTCATGTCGGCGAGCGAGACGCGCAGCCCCTGCCCCGCGCACCAGGCCGCGATGTCGCCGCCCATGGCGCCCGCGCCGATGACGTGGACATGCCTGATCGTGTTGCCGGAGCCTGCCGCTTTCTTCATCTGCTCGCGCAGGAAGAACACGCGGATCAAGTTCTGCGCGGTCGGCGTCACCATCAGCTTGGCGAACGAGGCCTGCTCTGCCCCGAGCATCGCGGCCTTGCTGCCGCCATGGGTCTCCCAGAGATCGATCAAGGCATAGGGCGCCGGATAATGCTCGCGGGACGCGGCCTTCGCCGCCTCCGATCGCATCCGTTTGGCCAGCAGCCCGCGCACCGGGCCGAAATTCGCCGCACGCGTCAGAAAACCCGGCCACGCCCTCTTGAGGCGGCCGAACAGCGCATCCTTGACGGCATTGCGAACGTGGCGCTCCTGCGTCACGGTATCGACGAGGCCGAGCGATCTGGCGCGGCGGGCATCGATGGTGCGGCCGGTCAGCATCAGGGCCATCGATTGTGTCGGATTGACCAGCGCAGTGAAACGCGCGGTGCCGCCGAGACCGGGATGTAGCCCCAGCATCACCTCAGGGAAGCCGAAGCGCGCGCCGTCGATCGCGATGCGCGATTGGCAGGCGAGCGCGACTTCGAGCCCGCCGCCGAGGCAGAAGCCGTGGATCACCGCGACCGTCGGCAGCTTCAGCGCTTCAAGATGATCGACCACCGCATGGGCGGCGCGGATCCGCGTCTCCACCATCCCGGCATCACTGGCGCCGCGAAATTCGTTGACGTCGGCGCCCGCGATGAAGCCGGACGGCTTTGCGGAGCGGATCACGAGGCCGGCAGGGCGCTCGGTCTCGATCGCCGCCAGCACGGCGTCGAACTCCTCCATCACCTCCGAGGACAGCGTGTTGGCGCTGGCGTCAGTGCGGTCAAACAGCAGCCAGGCGACACCGTCGGCGTCGCGCGTCAGCTTGAAGTGCTTGTAGGGACGATCGGCGGCGGGCTTGGGCCCGAGCTCCAGCACGCGGTCGCCGAGCGCGGTCATGATCCTGGAATCCATGGTCATACCGCCTCGATCAGCATGGCGCCGCCGAGCCCGCCGCCGATGCATTCGGTGGCAACGCCGCGCCGCGTGCCGAGCCGCTTCATGGTGTTGACGAGATGCAGCACGATGCGATTGCCGGACGTGCCGACGGGATGCCCGAGCGAGATAGCGCCGCCATCGACGTTGAGTTTGTCGCGGTCGACCTCGCCGGCAGCGCCGTCCAGTCCCAAAATCTCGCGGCAGAACTTGTCGTCATTCCAGGCGGCGAGGCAGCCGAGCACTTGGGTGGCGAACGCCTCGTTGAGCTCCCAGGTCTCGACGTCCTGGCTGGTGAGATCATTGCGCTTCAGTAACGGCGTCGCCGACATCACAGGACCGAGACCCATGATGCTTGGATCGAGTGCGGCCCAGTTGCTGTCGACGATGACGGCCTTCGGCGTCAGCTTGTGCCTGGCGACCGCTTCGTCGGACGCCAGGATCACCCAGGACGCGCCATCGGTGATCTGCGAGGAATTGCCGGCGGTGACCTGGCCCCAGGGACGCTCGAACACGGGCCGGAGTTTTGCGAGCCTCTCGGCCGTCGAGTCCGGACGCACGCCATCATCATGGTCGAAGAATTTTCCGTCGCGGGAGAACGCGGTTTCGACTTCGCCCTTGAGAAAACCTTCCGCCTGCGCATGCGCGAGCCGGCGATGGCTCTCGGCGGCATAGGCATCGGACTGCGCACGGGTGATGCCGAAGAGATGGCCGACGACTTCGGCCGTCTGGCCCATGTTGAGATCGGTAATAGGATCGGTCAGCCCGCGCTCGAGGCCGATGATCGGTTTGAGATAGCGCGGCCGCAGCTTGAAGGCCGCGGCAAGCTTCGCGGCGACGCCCTTGGCGGTGGCGAGGCCGGCGAACCAGCGCACGCCGGAATTGGGCCAGACCAGCGGCGCGTGGCTCAAGGCCTCGGTACCGCCGGCCAGGATCATGTCGGCATGGCCCTCGCGGATGTAGCGGTACGCGGTGTCGATCGACTGCATGCCGGATCCGCAATTGATCTGAACGGTGAAGGCGACCATGTCCTCGCCCATGCCGAGCCGGAGCGCGGCGACGCGAGCCGGGTTCATTTCGTCCGCGATCACGTTGACGCAGCCGAGGATGACCTGGTCGAAGGTATCAGGCGAAAACGGCTGACGCGCCAGCAGTGGCCGGCCGCATTGCACGGCGAGATCGACCGGCGTGAACGGCCCCGGCCCCGAACGCGCCTTCAAAAACGGCGTCCGACTGCCGTCGACGATGAAAACCGGTCGTGCCATCAGCTCGCCGCCCTCTGTTCACCGAGTTCCTGGAAGAACTGATGCACGTCGCCGGTTTTCTTGTAAATCGGCGACAGCGCCTCCGGCGCAAAATCGTCGACCTCGATCACCTTTGTAACGGCTTCGCGGGCCGCGGCCAGCTGCTCGCCCTCCGCCTGCGTGATCACACCGTTGGCCACCGCATCCTTCCAGTCGCTCAGATGAGCGGCGCGCATGCGCCTGGCGATGGCGTCCGTACCTGCGATCAGGTTGAACGCGCGCTCCAGCCGGGCGAAGCCGCCATCGTCGTCGACATAAGCGAGATCGGGCGTGAGGCGGTCGCGCGCGGCCGACGGCTCCAGCACGAGGCTCGCGCATTGATGCACGACCCGGTCGGAGGGACCCAGCACGCGGGCGCCGAAGGGCTGGACCACGAATTTGAGGATGCCTGCGACGAAGCGGTTCGGCAGATTGGCGAGAATCTCGGCAAGCCGGTTCTCGATGGTCCGAAAGCCCGTCGCCATGCACCATTCGAGCGCGGCAAAATCCTCCTTCTGCCGGCCCTCGTCCTGCCAGCGCTTCAGCGCGGCAGAGAGCAGATACAGCTCGGACAGGATGTCGCCGAAGCGCGCCGACAGCATCTCTTTGCGCTTGAGCGCGCCGCCGAGCGTCAACAGCGCCATATCGGCGCAGAGGGCAAAAGCCGCCGAGTAGCGCGAGAGCTGACGATAGAATGGTCTGGCGTCACCCGCATCGGGTGCAAGCGCGAAGACACCAAAGCTCCAGCTCCGGCCGAACGCGCGCAAGAGTGTCTCGAAGCTGTGGCCGACATGTTTCCAGAACACCTTGTCGAAGGCGGTGAGCCCGCGCTCGCGATCGGCATCGGCAAGCGCATTCATCTCGTCGAGCAGATAAGGATGGGCGCGGATGGCGCCCTGTCCGAACACGATGAGATTGCGGGTGAGGATATTGGCGCCCTCGACGGTGATGCCGACCGGAACGGCGCGGTGGAGATTGCCGAGATAGTTTTGCGGACCGTCGATCACGGCCTTGCCGCCATGGATGTCCATAGCGTCGTCGACCGCGGTGCGCATCCGCTCGGTCGCGTGCAGCTTCATGATGCCCGAGATGACGGCGGGATGGATCCCGGCATTCAGTGCCGCGCAGGTCAGCCGTCGCGCCGCGTCGAGCTGGTAGGCAGTGGCGACAATGCGGGCGAGCGGCTCCTCGACGCCCTCGAATTTGGAGATGGAGATGCCGAACTGCTCGCGGATGCGGGCATAGGCGCCGGTGGTGCGGGCGGCATAGGCGGCGCCGGCGGCGGAGAGCGACGGCAACGAGATGCCGCGGCCGGCGGCGAGCGCCGTCATCAGCATCTTCCAGCCCTGCCCCAGCCGCGCCTGGCCGCCGATGACGTAGTCGAGCGGAATGAAAACGTCGCGGCCCCAGTTCGGACCGTTCTGGAAGACCTGCATCGAGGGCAAATGGCGTTTGCCGATTTCGACGCCGGGAAGATTGGTCGGGATCAGCGCCACGCTGATGCCGAGCTCTTCCTGGTCGCCGACGAGATGATCGGGATCATAGGCCTTGAAGGCGAGGCCAAGCAGCGTCGCGACGGGGCCGAGCGTGATGTAGCGCTTGTGCCAGTTGAGCTTCAGGCCCAGCACCTCCTGGCCCTCGAAGGTGTCTTTGCAGATGATGCCGGTGTCGACCATCGAGGCGGCATCAGAGCCGGCCTCGGGGCTGGTGAGGCCGAAGCAGGGAATGTCGCGGCCATCGGCAAGACGCGGCAGCCAGCGCTGCTGCTGCTCCTTCGTGCCGAAGTGCATCAGGAGCTCGCCCGGGCCCAACGAGTTCGGCACCATCACCGTCACCGCGGCGGCGATCGAGCGGGTCGATATCTTGCGCACCACTTCCGAATGCGCATAGGGCGAGAAGCCGAGGCCGCCGAACTCCTTCGGAATGATCATGCCGAAGAATTTTTCGCGCTTGACGAAGTGCCAGACATCGGGCGGCAGGTCGCGCCATTCCCAAAAGATCTTCCACTCGTCGAGCATGGCGCAAAGCTCGTCGACGGGGCCGTTGAGGAAGGCCCGCTCCTCTTCGGTCAGCGTTGCCTGCGGGACCTTCAGCAGCTTCGACCAATCGGGGTTGCCGGTGAAGAGATCGGCCTCCCACCAGACGTCGCCGGCCTCCAGCGCCTCGCGCTCGGTGTCCGACATCGCCGGCAGCACGCCGCGCGCCCAGGAGAAAATCGGCTTGGTCAGGGTGTCGCGGCGGAAGCTCATGGCGGACCTCATGCATCGGCGCGGTGATCGGGCATTTTAGCGGAAAGTGGCCGGCGGCGGTGAAGACTTCGCCTGCGGAAAGACGCGAATTGACGCGGCCGGGCAGCCGCCCAGGGGCCATAACGGCCGAGGCGTGGTGGCAGTTCCGGGAGGGGATGGCTTCGCGGTCGGCCGGTCTAATCCGGCCGCACCATCTCGAACATGTTTTCCGGCTTGATTTCGAAATAATCCCCGCTGCGGCCGGCGCGTACGATCGGGCGGGCGGCGGCGGTCTGGTAGACGCCGTCCTTGATCATGGCCTTGTCGATGTGGACGGCAACGACCTCGCCGAGCGTCAGCCAGGCATTGGCTTCCTTGCCGTCGGCGCCCTTGAGGCGGACGATATCGGACACCTTGCATTCGAAGGCGACGGGACTCTCGCCGACGCGCGGCACGTTGACGAGCCTGCCGGGCGCGGCGGTGAGGCCCGCAACTTTGAACTCGTCGACCTCAGGGCCAACATGCGCCGCAGTCGCGTTCATGTGCCTGGCCAGGTCCATGGTGGCGAGGTTCCAGACGAACTCGCCGGTCTGCTGGATGTTTTCGACCGTGTCCTTCCAGTTGGTGGAGGAGAAGCCGATGATCGGGGGGACGTAGCAGAAAGCGTTGAAGAAGCTGTAGGGCGCGAGGTTGACGTGGCCGTTGGTGTCGCGCGACGAAATCCAGCCGATCGGCCGCGGCGCGACGATGGCGTTGAAGGGATCGTGCTTGAGGCCGTGGCCCTTGGCGGGCTCGTAGAAGTGCAGGTCTTTGTCGGTCACGGGCTGTTTCCTTCTCGTCATTGCGAGCGCAGCGAAGCAATCCAAAATCCCTCCGCAGAGACAGTCTGGATTGCTTCGCAAAGCTCGCAATGACGGAGTTTGTTGATCCGTCCTTGCCCGCCATCAGCCGTCATTCCGTGGCGGTCGGCCTGCTTATAGGAGGAAATCCGCCGCCGCGTCAGTGGCGCGGGGACAATCCCGCGATGACGAAATCGATCATCTGGTCGATGGTCGGGCCCGGCTTGGTAGCGCACTGGGCGATCATCTGGGGGTGGAAAAAGCGCATCATCGCGGTGCAGGCGCACAGCGCAGCCAGTTGCAGGTCCGGCGCCTCGAACTCGCCGGAAGCCACGCCTTGCGTGATCATCTGGCCGATGACCCCGGCAATGCACTCCATGTGGTTGACGCAGACGTCCCAGTCCTCCTGCATCGCGATCTCGACCATCTCGTGCAGCTTATTGTCGCCGACATAGCGCTCGGTGTTCATGCGATTGATGGTGGTGAGCAGCTCACGGAATCGCGGCAGTACCGGACCGGGCCTGGCCACGATCCGCTGCGCTTCCAGCTCGACCTCGCCCATTAGCGAACGGGCCACCGCCTGATGGATCGCCTTCTTCGATTCGAAGAAGCGATAGACGTTGGCGGGGCTCATCTTGAGCTCCTTGGCGATGTCGCCGACCGTGGTCTTGAGATAGCCGATCTGGCGGAACAGCCTCTCGGCCACCTCGAGAATGCGTTCCCGGGTGTCGCCTTCGATATGTTCCGAAACCAGTGTCATCTGTCAGACTCGTCAATCAGCAGTTCATCTTCACTTATTCAGCCGCCTCAGCAAGCGGAATTGCGTTCTGGTCATCGCTCCCATGCTGCGGCGCGGCAGGCTGCTCGGGCGTGCCCGCCTCATCCAGGCTCTTGCGGAACCAGAGGGCGTAGAGGCCCGGCAGGTACAGCAGCGTCAGGAAGGTCGCGACGAACAAGCCACCCATGATGGTGATCGCCATCGGCCCCCAGAACGCCGAGCGCGACAGCGGGATCATGGCGAGGATGGCGGCAAGCGCCGTCAGCACCACCGGACGGGCGCGGCGGACGGTGGCCTCCACGATCGCCTCGCGGCGGGTCAGGCCGTGCGAGACGTCGGTCTCGATCTGATCCACCAAGATGACCGCGTTGCGCATGATCATGCCGGCAAGCGCGATCAGGCCGAGCAGGGCCACGAAGCCGAACGGGGCGTTGGCGATGTTGAGCCCGAAGGAGGCGCCGACAATGCCGAGCGGCGCGGTCAGGAACACCAGGATCAGGCGCGAGAAGCTCTGCAGCTGGAACATCAGCAGCGTCAGCATCACCATGACCATCAGCGGGAAGAGAATGAAGATCGAGGCGTTGCCCTTGGCGGATTCCTCGAACGCGCCGCCGGCCTCGATGCGGTAGGCCGGCTCCAGGTTGTCCTTGATTGCCTTCAGCTTCGGCGCGATCTGGCCGGTGACGTCGGGCGCCTGCACGCCGTCGACGACGTCGGAGCGCACGGTGATCGCCATGTCGCGGTTACGCCGCCACATGATCGGTTCCTCGTGCGCATACTCGATCTTGGCGATCTGCTGCAGCGGCACGGCCACGCCGTTGCGCGAGGTGATGGTGAGATCGCCGACGGCGCCGAGGTCGAGCCGCTCGGACGAGACGGCGCGCGCGACCACGCCGACCTTTTCGATGCCGTCGCGCACGGTCGTCACCTGCGAGCCCGAGATCAGCATCGACAGCGCCTGCGACACGTCCTGCGGGGTCAGGCCCATGGCGCGTGCGCGATCCTGGTCGACGACAAGCTTGAGGTAAGGCGACTGCTCGTTCCAGTCGAGCTGGACGTCCTTGACGCTCTTGTTCTGCCGCATGACGTCGCGGACCTGGTAGGCGATCTCGCGCACCTTGTTGGCGTCGGGGCCGATAACGCGAAACTGCACGGGAAAACCAACCGGGGGACCGAAATTGAAGCGGTCGACGCGCACGCGGGCCTCGTTGAGCGCGCCGTCGGCAACGGCGTTTTCAAGCTTGGCCTTGATGCGCTCGCGCGCCTCGACGCCCTTTGCGACGATGACGATTTCGGCAAAAGCCTCGTTCGGAAGCTGCGGATTAAGGCCGAGCCAGAAGCGCGGCGAGCCCTGTCCGACATAGGCCGTGTAGGTCTCGATGTCCTTGTCGTCCTTGAGCATGGTCTCGGCCTTCTTCACCGCCTTTTCGGTGACGTTGAAGGCGGTGCCCTCGGGCAGGCGAAGCTGGAGGAACAGCTCGGGACGCTCGGACAGCGGGAAGAACTGCTGCTGGACGTGGCCGAAGCCGACGATCGAGGCGATGAAGACGCCGACGGTCGCGACCACCACGGTGATGCGGTGGTTGACGCACCACTGCACGATGGCGCGCAGGCCCCGATACATGCGGGTCTCGTAGACCGCGTGCGGATCGTGATTGTGGTGCACCTTGATGTTGGGCAGCAGCATGACGCCGATATAGGGCGTGAAGATCACCGCCACGAACCAGGACGCGACCAGCGCGATCGCCACGATCCAGAAGATGCTGCCGGCATATTCGCCGACCGCGGAATTGGCAAAGCCGATGGGGAGGAAGCCAGCGGCCGTGACCAGCGTTCCCGTGAGCATCGGAAACGCAGTGGATTCCCAGGCAAAGGACGCCGCACGCATGCGGTCCCAGCCCTGCTCCATCTTCACCACCATCATCTCGACGGCGATGATGGCGTCATCCACCAGCAGGCCGAGCGCGATGATCAGCGCACCGAGCGTGATGCGGTGCAGGTCGAGCGACATCGTGTTCATGACGACGAAGACGATGCCGAGCACCAGGGGCACCGACAATGCGACCACGATGCCGGTGCGCCAGCCAAGCGCCAGGAACGACACGAACAGCACGATGACGAGGGCTTCCATGAAAGAGTGTACGAACTCGCCGACCGCGTGCTCGACCACCTTGGGCTGGTCGGCGATCAGTTTGACGTCGACGCCCTGCGGCACCGCCTTCATGAATTCAGCCGTCGCCTTCTCGACCTCCTTGCCGAGATCGAGGATGTTGGCGCCCTTGGCGGTGACGACGCCGATGCCGATCGCGGCCTTGCCTTCCTGGCGCACGATGAAGCTCGGCGGGTCGACATAGCCATGGGTGACGGTGGCGATGTCGCCGAGGCGGAACACGCGGCCGTTGCTCTCGACCGGGGTTTCGGCGACGGCCTTGGCGCCGTCGAGCGCACCGGTGACGCGCAGCGGCACGCGCTGCGACGAGGTCTCGACCGTGCCGGCCGGCGTCACGTTGTTCTGCTTGGCGAGCGAATCGAACAGCGCCTGCGGCGTGATGCCGAGCGTGGCGAGCTTGGCATGGCTGAACTCGACGAAGATGCGCTCATCCTGGTTGCCGTAAACGTCGACCTTGGTCACGCCCGGCACCTTCAGAAGGCGCTGACGGAAACCTTCCGAGACCTTCTTGAGCTGGGCGTAGTCGGCGCCGTCGCCCGTCATCATGTAGAGGATGGAATCGACGTCGGAGAACTCGTCGTTGACGACGGGCCCGAGAATCCCTGGGGGCAACTGGCCCTGCACGTCGACCAGCTTCTTGCGCAGCAGATAAAAGAGATACGGCACGTCCTTCGGCGGCGTAGAATCGCGGAAGGTCACCTGGAGCGCAGTGAATCCGGGCTTGGAATAGGTCTGCACCTTCTCGAAGTAGGGCAGCTCCTGGATCTTCTTCTCGATGGGATCGGCGACCTGCGCCTGCATTTCCTGCGCTGTCGCGCCCGGCCACAGCACGGAGACGTTGACCACCTTCACCGTGAAGAACGGATCCTCGGCGCGACCGAGCTTCTGATAGGAGAAGAATCCGGCGACGCCGAGTATGAGCATCAGGAACAGGATCAGCGTCGGATGGCTGACGGCCCAGGCCGAAAGATTGAAGCGCTTCATCGCACTCTCCAAAGATGATCCGGTTGCAAAAACCACAGCCACTCTGTTGAACGCGTCGTCGCGAGGCAGCGAAGCAATCCAGGGGGCTGGGCAGGTTCTGGATCGCTTCGCCGCTTCAGCCCCAGCATTTGCGCTTGGGCCGAAACTCACCTCACACGACGTAACTCGTAAACGAGACTTAAAAGGACAGTGACGACACGACCCGTACCTTCTGGCCCGGATCGAGCTTCTGAACGCCGAGGGCGACGATCTTGGCGCCCTCTTCGACACCACCGGTGATGACGACGTCGTTGCTCTCGTAGGACTTCACCACGACCGGCTTCAGCGTGACCGCGCCGTTGTCGTCGACGACGTAGAAGGACGGCTTGCCGCCTTCGTTGAACAGCGCCGACAGCGGCAGCCGCGCGACGCGTTCGGTGGCGGCGTCCGACAGCGTCAGCGTCGCGGTCATGCCGAGCGAGACCTTGTCGTCGGCCTCGGGCAGCGAAAACTTGGCAAGATAGGTGCGCGTGGCGGGATCCGCGGTGGGCGCGATCTCGCGCAGCTTGGCCGTGTACTTTTTGCCCGGCTCCGACCAAAGAGTGACGCTGGCGGCGCCCGATTTGGCACGTCCGACCAGCGTCTCAGGGATCGCGACGACCGCTTCCTTTTCGGCAAAGCGGGCGACACGGATCGAGGTCTGGCCTGCGGCAACCACCTGGCCAGGCTCGATCAGCGTTGCGGTGACGACGCCACGGGCGTCGGCGTTGAGCGTCGCGTAGGAAAGGGAATTGTTGGTCAGCTCGACCGAGCGCTCGGCCCGGTTCAGGCGCGCACGCGCCTCGTCGGCGGCAGCGCGGCTCGAATCCAGCTGCGCGTCGGTGGTCCAGCCCTTGGCCTTCAAATCCTTGGCGCGCTGCTCGGCGGCGGCGGCCTGGGCCAGCACGCCGGTCGCAGCGGTCTGTTCGGCGACGGCTTGCTCGGCCTGGAGCTTCAGATCGACCTCATCGAGGACCGCGAGCGGCTGACCGATCTCGACGGTCTGGCCAACTTCGACCAGACGCTTGGCGACCTTGCCCGCGACCCGAAAGCCCAGATCGCTCTCGATCCGCGGCCTGATGGTGCCGACGAAGCTGCGCTCGGGCTTTTCGGCATCGTAGTGGGCGGTGGCGACCAGGACCGGCCGCGGCGGGTCGGCGTTTTCAGCGACGGTGTCATTGCACCCAGCGAGGGCGGCAGCCATCAGCGCCAGCGAAACACCGGCCAAGAGCCTCGAATAGCTGGATAAAACGGATCGGACGAACATCGGAGGACACTCCCTCGGCTGCAATGAGAGGAATGTCGACTAATCACTGATGAAAGTCAATAATCGTCAGTCATCAGGAAAGCGTGATCGTTAAGAGGTGGTAACCTCCCCGCTGCCCTTGGCGGAAAGCCCGGACTGTTGGAAGAGAGCTCGCGCCGCGGCCCCAGAGGGACCGCGCGGAAATGGGCCCTGGCTTTCGCCAGGGCGACATTTCGAGGCTACCGCCCCTGTTCGGCGAACTCGTGCTTGCTGTCGTGGCCACCGATGAAGACCAGGATGCCGGCGATCAGCGGCAGCACCGCGAGCACGAGCAGTCCGATCGAGGTCTGCCCGGTGGCTTCCTTGACCCAGCCGATCAGATACGGTCCGCCGAACCCGGCGAGATTGCCGATCGAGTTGATCAGAGCGATGGCGCCGGCCGCCGCCGTGCCGGAGAGCCAGGCCGTCGGCAGGGTCCAGAACACGCCGAAGCAGCAGAACACGCCGATCGCGGCAACCGTCAGCACGATCATCGTCAGGGTGGGGTCGGTGAGATAGCTGGAGACGCCGAGAGCGACGGCGGTGAGCAGCAACGGCGCGCCGACATGCATCACGCGCTCGCGCGTGGCATCGGAATGCCGCGCCCACAGGATCATTGCGATGGTGCCGAACAGACACGCAATCGCGGTGACGAAGCCGGTCTGGGCGTTGGTGAGGCCGAACGCCTTGACGATCTGCGGCAGCCAGAACTGCATGCCATAGAGCGCGCCGACGAAGCCGAAATAGACCAGGCTCAGCATGATCACCTTAGGTGAGGTCAGCGCCTCGCCGAGCGACATATGCTTCACCGCCTGCTTGGCCGCGATCTCGGCATCGAGCTTGGTCTTGAGCCAGGCCTTCTGCTCGGCCGAGAGCCAATCCGCCTTCTCTGGCCTGTCGGTGAGATAGAACCAGGTGACGATGCCGAGCAGCACGGAGGGAATGCCCTCAATGATGAACAGCCACTGCCAGCCCTTCAGGCCCATGGCCCCGTCGAGGCCGAGCAGCAGGCCAGAGACCGGCGCGCCGATCACGGTGGAGACCGGAACGGCGATGGCGAAGGCCGCGAGGAAGCGGGCGCGATATTCGGCCGGATACCAATAAGTGAGATAGAGGATGATGCCGGGGAAGAAGCCGGCTTCGGCGACGCCGAGCAGGAAGCGCAGCACGTAGAAGCTCGTGACCCCGCTCGTGAGCGCCATCAGCGCCGAGATGATGCCCCAGGTCACCATGATGCGGGCGATCCAGCGGCTGGCGCCGAACTTCTCCAGCGCCAGATTGCTCGGCACCTCGAAGATGAAATAGCCGATGAAGAAGATGCCGGCGCCCCAAGAGAAGATCAGCGGCGTGAATTTCAGCTCGGCATTCATGGTCAGCGCGGCGAAGCCGAGATTGACGCGGTCGAGATAGGAGAAGAAATAGGCCAGCACCAGGAACGGGATCAGGCGCCAGGAGATGGCGCGGATCGTCGAGGTCTCGATTTCCGACTTGGCTGCGCCGGTCGAACCGGCATAGGTCGTGGTCTGGCTCATGGCTTCCCCCGGGTTGTTGCTTTTATGGGCTGATCCGGGGTTTTGAGCATCGCCGCGAAAGAGTCAATGGAGCAAGCAATGCAAGGGGCGCAGCCGGCCACCACGTTGCGCTACGACAGAGCTCGGTGATCCGCGCCGCGCACAACTACTCTGCCAATTGAAACTTCGCAAAGCGATCGAGCTCCTCCTCGATCTTCCGTTTGAGCTCCTTGCGCCCCGCGGTCTTCTTCCCCTCGCCGACCCAGGTCCATTTCTGCATCAGCAGCTTCTTCGCCTGCCGGTCGGTCTTCAGATCGAGCGCGGCGACGATCTCGTCGCCGACCAGCACGGGCAGCGCGAAATAGCCGAGCTTGCGTTTGGCCTTCGGCACATAGGCCTCGAACAAATGGTTGTAACCGAAAATGAGATTGGTGCGCTTGCGCTGGATGATCAGCGGATCGAACGGCGACAGGATATGGACCAGATCCGGCGGCGCGCACTCGCCCGGCTCGAGCGCAGCCGGCACTGCCCAGTGCTCCTGCTTGCCGGCACCGTCGATGGCGACAGGCACGAGCTCGCCACGGCGGACGCGCGAGCCGATCAGGGCAGCCACCGCCGGCTTGCGCGGCGCGTTGAGATGGCAGACCGAATCGAGGCTCACGACACCTTGCGATCGCAGCGCGCGATCGAGCAGATAGACCGTGATGTCCTTTGCCGACGCCGGCCTCGGCAGCTTGTCCCAGCCGAAATGGCGCGTCATCAGCTCATAAGTCTTGAGCATGCCCTGCCGCTCGCTGACGGTCACGGCACCCATGTAGAAGGCGAGCTGCAATGCCCGCTTCGAGGGTTTTCGGCTTTGCCAGAGATGCTCCTTCTCGGTGAGCACGTCGTCCTCGATGTCGCGGATCGTCAGCGGGCCGGCGCGCACCAGCCGCATCACCTTGCGCATGTCGGCAGGTTTCACCGAGGCGAACCATTTGTGCCCCTCGCGGCGGTGCTCGCACATCGCCGGCAGGAAGAAGCGGAAGTCGCCGGCCGGCACGTAAGACAGCGCATGCGTCCAATATTCAAAGACGCTCTTGTCGACGCTCTGGGCATGGCGCAGGTCGGCGCGCCGGTAGGACGGGATCCGGCTGAACAGGATGTGATGATGGCAGCGCTCGATCACGTTGATGGTGTCGATCTGCACATAGCCGAGATGGGCGACCGCGTCGGAGACGGCTTGCGCGCCGTCACCGAACGGCGCGCGCTCGTCCAGCCGCTGGGCATGAAGCCAGATTTGCCGGGCCTGTGTCGTGGTGAGTGGAATCGGTTTGGGCGCGCGGGACATTGCGGAATGCAGTGTAGCGGGATTCGCATCCAGCCAAGAAGCCGATCCAGGAGCGGACAAGGAAAAACCGCGCCGCCATCTGCTGACAGCGCGGTCGGAAGGCGCTTGCTACTTCATCGACATGGCCTTCTGCGCCTTCATGTAATGCATGCAGGCGCTTTTCATCTTGCCGTTGCTCATGTCGGTGTTGGCCATGGCCATTTCCTTGTTCATGGCCGTCTTGGCCGGCGTATCCGCCGTGCCGCCCATCATGGCGGCGGACTTCATCATATTGTCGCTGGTGCACGCCATCATCGCGGCAGATGCAGGGGAAACGGCGAACGCGACCAAAGCTGCAGCTGTGAGCAAGATTTTCATCGAAAAGTCTCCTCCGTAAAACGAAACCGGCGTCATGCCGGCCTTCGCGATACGTATTCTCCGGCGAAGACGTTTCGTGGAGAAGACAATTTCTTGCTGCGGTGCGAAGACGGGAGGGCTCAGCGGCCGGCTTTCGGGGCTTTGGACCGGTCGCCGACGCTGCCTGTTGCGACATCGGGTTCGCACGAGGCCTTGCCGCGCTCCTCCGCCTGGCAGCGATAGACGTTGCCGGTGAGACGATCGACCAGCCACATGTTCTCGTCGGTTGGCGCTTGAAGCCCGACATAGCGGGAGGTCAGCCCCGTGATCAGTGTCGACAGCAGGATCGCCACCGCGATCATCGCCGCGCCGATGTAAATGGGCATGGAGCTCAGGGACACGGTCCGATCCGGCGGGCCATTGCGATAAAACTGGTAATCACTTGGCCTCGGCACTGGGTGGAACTCGGCTCCCTTCGTTTGCGCTTGTCGGAGGCTGTGCCCTGCTAGGCGTCCATCTGGCCGAAAAATTGTTCACAGACAGGCCAACACGCGACGGCTTTGCGACAATCGGTGAGCATGGGTTTCCTTGAGTGAACCGGCCCCCGCCGCCCGAGCGGCACCTCGGCGCGGCGGTCCTCAGTGATGCGGATCACGACAGGACTGCGACGGCTCGAACCATCGCCGGAGAGGTGTGCGACCACTTCTCTTCTCGCGCTGGCGCCCCTCCTCGGAGCGGACCGCGGGTCGGCTCTCTATGAACCGAAACCGCTTGAAATACGCTGCCGTGGTCCAGGACGGCCCCGTTTCCACCGTGACCAAGATCACACCAGGGCTTTTGAACCTGCCCTATGCTCGCAGCATCAAATAGCCATCAGGCGTCACAACGAGGATACGACAATGACCCGTTTCAATAACTCTTTTGCACTGAAGGCGGTGACCCTCTCGGCAATTCTGTCGATGACAGCCGGCTTGGCTATGGCCGGCGACGGCAATGTCTCTACCAACCAGATCCTGGATGCACTGAAGCCGAAGCCCGTGACCCGGGGTCTGTCCGCAGGTCCGCAGGTTGATCCGGCGGTCCAGGCCAAGGAATCGACGTTCCTGAACACCGTGCGCAACCGCTCGACGCGGTCGCTGTCGACGGGCGAGCGCGAGCAGATTGCCGAGCTCGCCGCGACCAAGCCGAAGATCGATCTGGAGATCCAGTTCGACTACAACTCGGCCGACATCGCCAAGACGTCGGTGCCGTCGGTACAGGCGCTCGGCAAGGCGCTGTCCGATCCCTCGTTGAAGGGCTCGACCTTCGTGGTCGCCGGCCACACCGATGCGGTCGGCACCGAGGCCTACAATCAGGGGCTCTCCGAGCGGCGGGCCGACACCATCAAGAAATACCTGGTGCTGAACTACGGTCTCACCGGCACCGATCTCGTCACCGTCGGCTACGGCAAGACCAAGCTGAAGGACGCCGCCAACGGCGCCGACCCGATCAACCGCCGCGTCCAGGTCGTGAACATGGACACCAAGACCGCGTCGAAGTGATTCCAAAATTGTCGCCCATCAAGACGCCGCCTGCCGTTCTCCCGGCGGGCGGCGATTTCATATCCAGCTTTGGAAGAGCATCAGCCGATTGAAGGTCTGCATCGATGTGCCGACGAAGGCCGCCGAGATCGGCAGCATGGCGGCAAAGCCGATCGCGACGACCCCGACATAGGCCCACAACAGCCAGCCCGGTAGACCGTCCCGCCGCAGCACGTAGACCAGCGCGAGCGACGCCACGGTCGCAGCCGGCAGATAGTAATAGATGAAGGCGAGCGTACGCGGCAGCAACGCCCAGGCGAGCCAGGACCCGAAATAGAAGACCGCGATCAGGAACGCATCCCGGCGACGCGCGACGACGAAATCGCGCAGCACGACGGCGAGCGCGAGCAGCGTCGGCCACAGCACCAGGGGGTTACCGAGAAAGACGATCGCGGAGACATTGTCGTCCACGGTCTTGTCGAACAGGAACCACACCGGGCGCGCGAGCAGCGGCCATGACGGCCAGGCGCTCATATAAGTGTGGCCGGCGATGGCAGTGGTGGTGTTGTCCGCGAAGATCCGGCGCTGCGCCTCGACCAGATCCGGCAGCGACACGCCGTAGAGTGGGACGAAGGCCGCAAGATATGTCATCGCGGGCAGGACAGTGAAGCAGAGCACGACGTGATGTAATCTGAAGTCGGGCCAGAGATCAGGCCGGTACCAATCCCCCGGCTTCGCGTCGGCAAACAGGGTGTGCCAGCCCTGCATCAGGCGGATCACCGCGACGATGACGATGCAGATTCCGAGCGGAAACAGGCCGCTCCATTTGCAGGCGGCCGCACAGCCGAACAGGCTGCCGGCAGCCGCGAATAATGCATGGGGACGATCCTTTCGAAAGCCATGCATGAAGGCGGCAATCGCGAGCAGGCCGAAGCCGAGTGCAAAAATGTCGAGCATCGCGACGCGCGCCTGCACGTACAGCATCTGGTTGCAGGCGGCGATCAGCGCGGCGGCGATCGCAGGCCCTTGCGCGGCGAACAGCGCGAGGCCGCACAGATAGATCGCGACGATCGCGAGCGCGCCGAACAATGTCGCGGGATAGCGCCAGCCCAGCGCGCTGTCGCCTAAGGCCGCGATCGATAGCGCGATCAGCTCTTTCGCCAAAGGTGGATGCATCGGATTGAGCATCGATTGCGACACCGCTGGTGCCAACATCTGCCGCGCCGCCGGCACGTAGTGCACTTCGTCGAAGACGAACTTCTCCGGCGTCGTCAGGCCAATCAGCAGGGCAAGATGCGCGACCAGGAAAATCGCGACAGCAATCACTGCGCTCCGCGACACCTTCGGAACCGCAGGCAAGTCAAGTCGCGTTTGTGGGGATGTCTTGCGTGGCAGTTTTGCGTCACCGCGGAGAATAATAGAGATCGCGGTTTTCATTGAACGCATTCTGCCGCAACTGTCACTAAGCATAACGCAGGTCTCGCGCTGCTTGTGATAATTCCGCCACATCGCAAGCGCGCGTGATCCGGTACGATCAGGGACACATCGATCGGTTGCGAAATGAATTTGCGTTTCTGGCTTTTCTCCACGCTGTTGTCGACCCTCTTGTGCGCGGCCCCTTGCGCCCAAGCCCAGACGCGCGTCGGTGAAGCCGTCTTGATCCAGAATGAAGTCGTTCGCGTGGCCGCGACCACGACGCCGATCAGCGTCGGCGACAGCATGCTGCGGGACGAGACCGTGCGCACCGGCGCCGGCAGCGCGGCTCGCTTCGTGATGGCCGACAGCACCAATCTGTCGCTCGGCCCGAGCGCGACGCTCAAGCTCGACCGCACCGTCTTCAACGACGAGCACAGCTATCGCGACGTCGCGATCCGCATGACGACGGGCGCATTCCGTTTCGTCACGGGACATTCCGAGAAGACCGCCTACAAGATCACGACCCCGCTCGCGACCATCGGCGTGCGCGGTACCACACTCGATATCCTGTCCCAGCGCGGCCGCTCGGTCGTCGTGCTGCAGGACGGTGCCGCCAGCGTCTGCACGACGAGCCAGCAATGCGTGCAGCTCACCCAGCCCGGCGACACCGCAATCATCACCTCGACCGGCGGCAAGATCTCCATCAGTAAGACCAATACGCCGCCCTGGACCTTTGCCGCGACCTGCGCCGCGAGCGCGGGACTGTGCGCGGTCAGCCAATATGCGGACGCGTCGCCGACCATCACGCCCGCCCAAGACGACGGCATGCTGTGCGGGCGCTAACGATGGAAGTATTCAACGTCAGGCGCTTCATGCTCGCGAGCGTGCTGACCGTCGTGGCTGCGTTTGCGTTGATCGCGGTCGAGGCCCGTCCGGCGGCAGCCGCCACGATTTGCGAGTCCGAGTGCGGAGGGCCGACGCCCACCCCGGCGCCGAGCTATTCACCCTCGCCGACGCCGACCTACAGCCCCTCGCCATCGCCGAGCCCTTATCCGTCCTCCACGCCGAGCCCGACGCCGACGCCGACACCGAGCCCAACGCCGACGCCGAGGCCGACCGGCGCGGATTCCAGCGGCGGCTCGATCGGCGGCCTCGCCAACCAGCGCTTCAACCAGATGATCACCAACCGGGTGCTCGGCACGGTGCTGCTCGGGGTCAACGAGCAGGTCAATTGCAGCAATTGCGTCAGCGCGTTTGGCTCCGCCGGCTCGTTCTCGGCCGGAATCCACGGCCGCAAGGAGCTGACCAACAATCTGTCGCTGCTCGCCGGCATCGCCTACACGCAGTACAGCGAGGGCGGCTACAACATCACAAGCGCTCCCATCGCCGCGTTCGCGCTGCGCTATGATTTCACCGACTGGGGCTCGTCGCGCCCGTTCTTCGACGTCGGCACGATCCTGACGCCGTGGGAGAAGGCGCGCTACACCCGCAGCTACAACACCAACCTCGGCCCGGTGAACGTCACGAGTTCGACCAACGCCTCGAACTACGCCGTTTATGGCCGCGCCGGCTGGATGAGCCGCGTGTCGCCCCGCGACGAGGTCGCCGCCTCGATCGAGGTCTGGCAGCTCTGGCAGCGTGTCTCGGGCTATACCGACAGCGCAGTGGCGTTCAATCCGTTCGACGCCAGCATCGCGACCGGCACCGACCGCACCAGCCTGGTCAAGATCGGCGGCCAGTGGACGCATCTCTACGGCAGCAATATCGAGGCCAACATTAACGGTGGCTGGGTGCAGTCATTCGCCAGCCATAGCGGCATCGTCGCCACCGTGACCGGTGACGGCATGGTGGTGCCGACCATGGGTAACCAGGGCTGGTTCGAATATGGCGGCCGGCTCGGCTTCCGCGTGCAGAAGGGCTGGATCGTCGACCTGTTCGCCAACGGCACGCTCGGCCCGCAGCCGGTGGGTAACACCATCCATGGCGGCGTGGGGCTGCGGATCAATTATTAGCGGCGGGCCTTCGCTCAGATTCCGCTGTCATGCCCCGGCTCGACCGGGGCATCCAGTACGCCGCGGCCGATCGATTGACCAACGACCGTCTCGGCGTACTGGATCGCCCGGTCAAGCCGGGCGATGACAGTGAGGATGTGGCAAGGGCACGCCCTTCACGCCGCCGACTTGCCCTCGAACGCCCGCCGCAGCGCCTCCACGTCCAGCTTCACCATCTTCATCATGGCCTGCATCGCGCGTGCGGCAGCCGCCTTGTCGGGGCTGGAGAGGAATTCGAACATCACCTTCGGCACCACCTGCCAGGCCACGCCCCAGCGATCCCTGAGCCAGCCGCACTGCTCTTCCTTGCCGCCATGGGCCAGGAACGCATTCCAGACGCTGTCGACCTGGGCCTGATCGTCGCAATGGATCATCAGCGAGATCGCGTGGGTGTATTCCATTTTCATGCCGCCGTTGAGCGCGACCAAAGGCTGTCCCGCCACCGAGAATTCGACGACGAGCACGGAGCCTTCCTTGCCGGACGGGCCATCTGAAACGTTGCGCTGAACATGCGTGATCGCCGAATTCGGCACGAGCGAGACGTAGAACTTCGCGGCTTCCTCGGCATCGCCGTTGAACCACATGCAGGGAACGACCTTGGACATCTTGAATGCTCCTCTTCGGTTTCTTGCTGTTGTGGGGTTAATCAGGCGTTCGCCATGTCGGACTGCGCCGCGAAGGCTGCCATGTCCATCCAGTTCACGCCCCACATGTGGCCGTCCGGATCCTCGAAGCTGCGGCCGTACATGAAGCTGTATTCGTCCTTCGGGCTGGGATCGGCCACCCCGCCTGCAGCCGCGGCCTTGCTGACGATATCGTCGACCTCGGTCCGGCTATCGGCGGACAGGCAGAACAGCGCCTGGTTTGAGGTCTTTGCATCCGAGATCGGCTTCGGCGTGAACTGCCGGAATTTCTCGTGGGTCGTCAGCATCGCGTAGATGGTCTCGGAAAAGACCATGCAGCTCGCTGTTTCGTCGCTGAATTGCGGGTTCCTGGTCGCACCGACCGCCTCGTAAAAGGCAGTGGCGCGCTTGAGGTCGGTCACGGGCAGATTGAGGAAAATCATCCTGGGCATCGGAGCTCCTTGGGCGGGGTTCTGCCCAAGGACGGACGGCCAAGCGGCGATCCGACACGGCTTCCGGATCTTTTTTGGAGCCCTGCCCGCGAGGTTCTGTCACACAGAACCCGCTGGCTTTCAGGCGATCCTCACTTCTTCTCGTTCGGATCGCGGTGAATGGGATCGACCCACAGGACGGTCTCGGGCTTCTCGACCGGCTCGATATCGAGGTTGATCGCCACCGCCTCGCCGTCGCTGCGCACCAGCACGCATTCCAGCACCTCGTCCGCGCTGGCGTTGATCTCCTGATGGGGCACGTAGGGTGGCACGAAAATGAAGTCACCGGGGCCGGCCTCTGCGGTGAATTGCAGGCTCTCGCCCCAGCGCATCCGCGCCTTGCCCTTCACCACATAGATCACGCTTTCGAGATGGCCGTGGTGATGCGCGCCGGTCTTGGCGTCGGGCTTGATGCTGACCGTGCCCGCCCACAATTTCTGCGCACCGACGCGCGCGAAATTGATCGCGGCCGCGCGGTCCATGCCCGCCGTCGACGGAACGTTGGTATCGAGCTGGTTGCCGGGAATGACGCGCACGCCGTCATGTTTCCAGCGATCGTGGTGATCGTGGTCATGGTGGGAATGCGAATGGTCATGGCCGGTCATGGGACTTGCTTTCTATTGGTTCCGTGTGCGGCAAACTAACCCAAAGCCGCGACATCGAGCCATAACAAAATCGGAACCCTCATAACCGTCGAACGTTGTCTTGGCGAGCAAACCGCAGGAGAGTTTCATGGGTAGCACGACCGACAAGATCAAGGGCACCGCAAACGAGGCAATGGGCAAGGCCAAGCAGGGCGTTGGCGAAGCCACTGGATCCGAGCGCCTGAAGGGTGAAGGTGCAGTCCAGGAAGTGAAGGGCAAGGGCCAGCAGGCCATGGGCGACGCCAAGGACGCCGCGAAGGACGCGGTTGATCGCGCAGCCGCTGCGGCCAAGCGCGCGACGGAGTAACGGCGTCGCACTCAAAGCGAAAAGACCGGCCGAGAGGCCGGTCTTTTTGTTTGCGGGCTTACTTCACCCCGAGCAATTCCACGTCGAACATCAGCGTCGCGTTCGGCGGGATCACGCCGCCTGCGCCCCGGGCGCCATAGCCGAGCTGCGGCGGAATGATCAGCGTGCGCTTGCCGCCGACCTTCATGGAGGCAACACCCTCGTCCCAGCCGGCGATGACGCGGCCCTTGCCGATCGGGAATTCGAAAGGCTCGTTGCGATCCACTGACGAGTCGAATTTCTTGCCCTTCTGGCCGTTCTCGTAGAGCCAGCCGGTGTAGTGCATCACGCAGATCTGGCCCGGCTTGGGCGAAGCTCCGGTGCCGGCGACGCTATCGGTAATCTGCAAACCTGAAGCTGTTGTCATGGTCTTCCCTGCGGTCTGGGCCGAGGCCGTGGTGGAAACGAAATCGGACACGCCGGCGATCACGGTGATCGCGAGTGCCGACATGATGGCGAGGAGCATGCGCTGTAAACGCTGCATAAGAGACCTTCCGTTTGAGGCGCAAGGTGTCTAGCGCAACGCTGACGCCGTTTCCACCCCTCACACCTCGATATTTTCGAGCCGCACGGGCAGCTTGCGGATGCGCTGGCCCGTGGCGTGATAGATCGCATTGCAGATCGCCGCATTGGTGCCGACATTGGCGAGCTCGCCAAGGCCTTTCACGCCGGCCGGGTTGATACGGTCGTCCTGCTCGGAGAGCAGGATCACTTCGACACCGGGCACGTCGGCATTCACGGGCACGAGATAGTCGGCGAGATTATCGTTGACGTAGCGTGCATTGCGCTCGTCGATCTCGGTGGCCTCCAGCAGCGCCGAGGACATGCCCCAGATCAGGCCGCCCATGAGCTGGCTGCGCGCCGTGCGCGGATTCATGATGCGGCCCGCCGCAAACGCTCCCACCAGCCGGGGGCAGCGGATTTCATGGGTAAAGCGGTTGACGCGGACCTCGACGAACTCAGCACCGAAGGCATAGGCGATCTTGTCTTTCATCTGATGGCCACCGACGAGCCGCGCGTGCCCGCTGTGCATGGCCGTGAAGGAATCCAGCGGCGCGCCTTCGGGCTTCCACTCGCCGTATTCCTCGACGATGCCGACGCCGAGCGCGTCGAAGGCCTTCTCGAGATCGAGTGGACGATCGCTCTGCGCCGCCTGCGTGCTCGGCGCCTGGCTGATGCCGACAGTCTCCTTGGCCTTGTCGGCGAGGCTGTCGCTCGGCATCACGGCCTTGAACAGCCTTTGGCGAATGCGGTCGCACACCATCATCACCGCCGAGCAGGTGCTGGCAGTCGAGTTCGAACCGCCGGCAACGGGCGCCGGCGGCAGATCGCTGTCACCCAGGAAGACCGCGACCTTCTCCAAGGGCACGCCGAGCCGCTCGGCCGCGGTCTGGGCGATGACGGTATACGCACCGGTGCCGATCTCGTGACCGGCGATCTCGACCCGGGTACGGCCGTCGCGCTGGAGGCGGACGCGCGCGGCAGAGGGCGCCATCTGCGTCGGATAGCAGGTGGCGGCACAGCCATAGCCGACCAGCCAGTCGCCGTCCGACATCGATTTCGGCTGCGGCGAGCGCTGCGACCAGCCGAACGCCTTCGCGGCCTCGTCGAAGCACGCCATCAAGGACCGCGATGTATAGGGCTTGCCGCCGATCGGCTCGACGGTGGTGTCGTTGATGCGGCGGAGCTCGACGGGGTCCATGTTCAGCTTCACAGCGAGCTCGTCCATCGCGCTCTCCAGCGCGAAGAGATACGGCACCTCCGGCGGCGAGCGCATGAAGCCGGGCGTATTGCGGTCGGCGCGCACGATCGACACCAGACTTGCGACGTTCGGGCAGGCATAGAGCCGCGTCGTCGTCTTGGTGCCGCCGACGCAATAGGCATCCGGACGCGACGAAACCTCCGCGCCGTCATGCCTCAAAGCCACCAGCTTGCCGTCCCGACCCGCACCAAGCCTGATCTCATGGCGCGTCTCGGCGCGGTAGGTGGCGATGGTGAAACCCTGGTC
Source organism: Bradyrhizobium sp. 35 (assembly GCF_023073215.1). Taxonomy (NCBI): domain Bacteria; kingdom Pseudomonadati; phylum Pseudomonadota; class Alphaproteobacteria; order Hyphomicrobiales; family Nitrobacteraceae; genus Bradyrhizobium; species Bradyrhizobium sp. 35. The sequence goes on along the minus strand of NZ_JADPJC010000058.1, from coordinate 17,281 downwards.
GCGGGTTGGCACCAGCTTGATCGGCCGGTTCAGGCGTTTGGCAATGCCGGCGATGATGGCAGTGCGGGACGTCATCGAACCGCGCGAACCAAAGCCGCCGCCGACATAGGGATTGACGACACGGACCTTGTCGGCGTCGATACCGAGCTGCTCGGCGACGCCGTTCTTCAGGCCGTAGACGTACTGGCTGCCCTCGTAGACGACGAGCTCGTCGCCCATCCAGGCGCAGCTCGTCGTAAACAGCTCCATCGGATTGTGGTGCTGGGTCGGCGTTTCATAAGAGGCGGTGAGCTTGACCTCGGCCGCGTCGAACGCCTTGGCGAAATCGCCGACCTCCGGGTCTTCCTTGAACTGTGCGTTCTGTCCCTTTGCCGCTGCCGTGGTGGTCCCCGGCGAGTCGAAGCTCGCACTCGGCGCTACGGCCGTGTAGCTGACCTTGACGCGATTGGCGGCCTCGCGCGCCCCCTCGTAACTCTCGGCGATGACGACGGCGATGATCTGGCCGTCATGGGCGATGTCAGCCGATTTCAGCGGCTGGATCGTGGTGCCGGCATAGCCGCCATTGCTGAACAGTTTCGATTCCTTCAGCTTCGGAGCGTTCTCATGCGTGACGATGTCGATCACGCCGCGGACCCGCCTGGCATCGTCGAGATCGAAACTGTCGATGCGGCCCTTGGCGATGGCGCTGGTGACCAGGAATGCGTAGGCAGGATTGTCGAGCGGCATGTCGGACGCATATGTCGCCCGGCCCGTGACCTTTGCGGCCGCATCATAGCGCGGCACGGGCCGGCCCATGTTTGCTTTCGGCTCGGGAGCTGCAGCGGTCATGATCAGATCTCCATCGTTGCGGCCTGCTGGAGCGCGCGCGCCACCACGCGCTTGCCGAGCGCGATCTTGAAGCTGTTGTGCCGGCGGCCTTGGGCGTCCGCAAACGCGGCATCGGCCACACGCTGCGCCAGACCGTCGTCGAATTTCTGTCCCTTCAGCAGCGCCTCCGCCTCGCGCGCCCGCCACGGCACGGTGGCGACGCCGCCGAGCGCGACACGCGCGTCCCTGATCGTGCCATCCTGCACGTCGAGCGCGACCGCAGCCGACGACAGCGCGAACTCGTAGGACTGCCGGTCGCGCGCCTTGAGATACACCGAGCGCGGCCAGCGGCCGGGAACGGAGAACGCAGAGATCAGCTCACCGGGCCGAAGCGTGGTCTCGATGTCGGGCGTCCTGCCGGGTGCCTTGTGCAAATCCGCAAACGGCAGGTTGCGCGTTCCGGACCTGCCGGTAATCTCGACCATCGCATCGAGCGCGATCAGCGCCTGCGCAAAATCGCCGGGATAGGTCGCGATGCACTGATCGGACGTACCGAGCACCGCATGCATGCGATTGACGCCGTCCATGGCGGCACAGCCCGAACCAGGATTGCGCTTGTTGCAATTCTCATAGGAAACGTCGCGGAAATAGCTGCAACGCGTTCGCTGCATCACGTTACCGCCGAGCGTCGCCATTTTGCGCAGCTGGGCGCTGGCGGCGAGCTTCAGGGAATTCGCGATCACCGGATAGTGGCGCTGGATCTCGGCATGCGCGGCCACGTCGGACATCTTCGCGAGCGCGCCGAGCCGCAAGCCGTCACTGCCGGGCTCGATCGCCGACCAGCCCCGCGCCAGCGGATTGATATCGACGATCGCGGCGGGCCGCATCACGTCGAGCTTCATCAGGTCGATCAGCGTGGTGCCGCCCGCGAGCGGCTGTGCTGTAGCCTTCGTCAGCGGATTGTTCGCAGTTGCGGCAGCACTGAGCGCCTGCACCGCCATGTCGGGGTCTGTTGCCCTTTGATACGAAAACGGTCGCATGCGCCTAGCCTTTCATGATCTCGGGCGCGGCCTGCTTCACGGCGGCGACGATGTTGGGATAGGCGGCGCAGCGGCAGATGTTGCCGCTCATGTATTCGCGGATGTCGGCCTCGCTGCCCGCATGCCCCTCCTTGACGCAGGCAACGGCGGACATGATCTGGCCCGGCGTACAATAGCCGCATTGAAACGCATCGTTGTCGACGAAGGCCTGCTGCATCGGGTGCAAATGATCGTCGGTGGCAAGGCCCTCGATCGTGGTGATCTCCTGCCCCTCGGCCGCGAGCGCGAGCGTCAGGCACGACACCACGCGCCGGTCGTCGATCAGTACCGTGCAGGCACCACATTGGCCGTGGTCGCAGCCCTTTTTGCTGCCGGTGAGCTTGAGATGCTCCCGCAGCGCGTCGAGCACCGTCGTGCGGGCGTCGATGCGCAGGCGCTTGTCCTTGCCGTTGACCCGCAGCGTGACATCGACAGGAAGCGCCGGATCCTGGGCGGCCGACACGCTCGCATCCTGCGCGGCCGCACGCGCCGTCATGGGGACCAGCGCGCTGCCGGCAACGCCGGCCATGAAGGCGCGCCGATCGAATCCGGACGGTCCGGAACCTGATTTTTCGGACATGGAGGGCCTCCGCCGCTTCGAGCAAGAGCAGCGCACGCCTGCACCGCTCATCGGCCCTTAACCTGAAGCAATGAGCTCCGTTCCGAACGAGAAAGGGCGACGCAGCAAATGCCGCGTCGCCCTTCGTCAACTTTTCCTGATCTCGCGCGGGGAACTCCGTGCGCGGTGGTCAGTATCCGAGCGCGCAACCGTCTTTGCGCGGATCGGAACCGCCGGTGAGCGTGCCCTTGTCCCAGTCGATCCAGATCGCCTGCGCGCCGCCGAGCGGACCGACGACGCTGGTGGTCTTGTGGCCGAGCTTCTTCAGGCCTTCGACAATGGCGGCCGGCACGCTGTCCTCGAGCTGGTACTGACCTTCATAATGCAGGCCGCGCGGCATATCGATCGCCTCCTGCACGTCGCAGCCATAATCGAGAATGTTGGTCACCACATGGGTCTGGCCAACCGGCTGATATTGTCCGCCCATCACCGCGAACGGCATCACGGAACGGCCGCCCTTGGTGAGCAGGCTTGGCATGATCGTGTGCAGTGGACGCTTGTCGCCGGCGATGCAATTCGGGTGGCCGGGCTGGATGCGGAAGCCGCCGGCGCGGTTCTGGAGCAAAATGCCGGTCTTGTTCGAGACGATCGCCGAGCCGAAGGAATGCGCAACCGAGTTGATGAAGGAGCAGACGTTGCGGTCCTTGTCCACGACGGTGATGTAGATGGTCGACGGGTTCATCGGCGGCGCGACGTTCGGCAGGTCGAGCATGCGGTCCATGCGGATCTTGTCGATGTGCTCGTTGCAGTATTCCTTGGCGAGGATCCTGGCGACCTCGATCTGCATATGCTCGGGATCGGCGACATGCAGCTCGCGATGCATGTAGGCGATGCGCGCGGCCTCGGCTTCGAGGTGGAAGCGCTCGATGCTGAGCGGCGCGTATTTCGTCAGGTCGAAACGCGACAGGATGTTCAGCATCAGCAGCATGGTGAGGCCGGGTCCGTTCGGCGGGCACTGCCAGACGTCATAGCCCTTGTACATGGTGCCGATCGGCGTCGTCGTCTCAGTGGTGTGCGCGGCGAAATCGTCGATCGTGTGCAGGCCGCCGATCCCGCGCAGGGTCTCCACCATGTCTTCCGCGATCGGGCCCTTGTAGAAGGCGTCGCGGCCGTCCTTGGCGATCGCCCGCAGCGTCTTGCCGAGCTCGGCCTGGCGGATGACGTCGCCGGCCACCGGCGGCTTGCCGTGCGGCAGCAGATACCGCTCCGTGTTGGTGCCGGCCTTCAGCTTCTCGAACTGGTTCTTCCAGTCGAAGGCGATGCGGGGGGCGACGACGTAGCCTTCCTCGGCCGCCTTGATCGCGGGCTGAAGCAGCCGGTCGAAGCCGAACTTGCCGTGATCGCGCAAGACGGTTGCAAAGGCGTCGATCACGCCGGGGATCGAGACCGCATGCGCCGAGGTCAGCGGCACGGAGTTGATCTTGCGCTCGAGATACCAATCGGCGTTCGCCGCCTTCGGGGCGCGGCCGGAGCCGTTATAGGCGATGATCTTGCCCTCGCCGCGCGGCTGGATCAGCGCAAAGCAGTCGCCGCCGATGCCGGTCGATTGCGGCTCGATCACGCCGAGAATGGCCGAACCCGCGACGGCCGCGTCCACCGCCGTGCCGCCCTCGCGCAGCACCTCGATCGCGGCAAGCGACGCCTGCGGATGCGAGGTCGCCACCATCGCGTTGGTGGCGTGGACCGTGGACCTGCCGGGGAAATGGAAGTTTCTCATCGAATTCTGCTCTCATTGGGCGTCTGGTGCGGATGGCGCGCCATCTCGGAAAATCCGGGCCTACATGACACATTCCGGCCGGCCGGGGCAATGCTGGCATGCCAGGGAAATGGCTGCCATCCGCCGGGAATAGAGCTGCTCGATGCGGGTTTTCCGGGCGAGCCCCGCCTGCTAAACGGGCGCCATGATTTACAAGGTCGCCGCCTTCTACCAATTCGCCGCCCTGCCCGATTACCGCGAGCTGCGCGAGCCGCTGCGCGCGTTCTGCGCCGGCCTGGAGCTAAAGGGCAGCGTGCTGCTCGCGCAGGAGGGCATCAACGGCACGGTCGCGGGCGCGGGCGAGGCGATCGACGCGCTTACCCAAGAGCTCGCTCACGGCGACATGTTCGGCGGCAGGTTGAACAATCTCGAATTGAAGTTCTCGACCGCCGAGACGATGCCATTCGGCCGGCTCAAGGTGCGGTTGAAGAAGGAGATCGTCACGCTCGGCGACGAAAGCGCCGACCCGACGCGGCAGGTCGGCACCTATGTCGATGCGGCCGAATGGAACGCGCTCATCGAAGCGCCGGATACGCTGGTGCTCGACACCAGGAACGCCTTCGAGGTGGCGATGGGGACGTTCGAGGGCGCGCTCGACCCCGGCATCAGGAGCTTTGGCCAGTTCAAAGATTTTGCGGCCGAGCAGCTCGATCCCGCCAGACACCGCAGAATCGCGATGTTCTGCACCGGCGGCATCCGCTGCGAGAAGGCGAGCGCACACCTGCTCGCGCGCGGCTTTGCCGAGGTCTATCACCTCAAGGGCGGCGTTCTCAAATATCTGGAAGAGGTGCCGGAGGCTCAGAGTCGCTGGCGCGGCGAATGCTTCGTGTTCGATGAGCGTGTCGCGCTCGGCCACGGTTTGCAAGAATGTGGATTGCGCGAACGGGACAAGGACGCGGCACGTGACGAATGAGATCAAGACGCTCGGCGAGCGCATCGACACGCTGGAGACCCGCCTCGCCTATCAGGACGACGCGATTGAGACGCTGAACCAGACCATCACGGCGCAGTGGAAGCAGATCGACGCGCTGACGCGGAGAATCGCAGAGCTCGGCGAGCGGCTGCAGGAGGCCGAGGCGAATGCGCCGGGAGCCGCCAATGAGCGTCCGCCGCATTATTGAGCGGGCTTACTGACCGGACGCCTTGAGAAGAAGGTTACTCACCTCGCCCGACATCATCAGCCGGTTGCGCCCGGCCTCCTTGGCAGCATAGAGCGCCTGGTCGGCGGCCTCGACCAGCGAGGTGACGCCGGCCGTGCGCTCCAGCGCCGGCCGGCACGCAGCACCGCCGAGCGAAGCGGTGACGCAGCCAGCCACATGGTTGCTGGTGTGGACCAGGCCCGCATCACGGATCGCCCGTCGAATCCGGTCGCCGATCAGGGCGCAGCCCGCAGCGTCGGTGTTCGGCAACAACATGGCGAACTCCTCGCCGCCGTAACGCGCCGCAAGATCGCCGGAACGCTGCGCCTCAGCAGCGATGATCTGGGCCACCTGCCGGAGGCAGGCATCGCCCGCGGGATGGCCGTAGTCGTCGTTGTAAGACTTGAAGTGGTCGACGTCGATCATCAGCAAAGAGAGGCTGGAGCGCTCGCGATAGGCACGCGCCCACTCCTCCTTCAATCGTTCATCGAAGCGGCGGCGATTGGCAAGCCCGGTGAGGCTGTCTTCGATCGCGAGCGTTTCGAGCCGGGTCTCGAGCTTCTTCTGCTCGGTGATGTCGCGCGAGATCGCGACCACGCCGTCGACGCGGCCATTCTCCTTGCGGGTCACCCGCATGGTCGATTCGAGCCAGACTTCCGAGTTCTGCCGGTGCACATTGCGATAGGTGACCCGCGCCTCCTCCGCATCGCCGCGCTTCATGGCGTCGACGAGGGCCTGGACCTGCGGCCGGTCGTCCGGGTGAATGCCGGCCAGCGCGAGGGTACCGATCAGTTGATTGGCGCGCCAGCCAACGACGCCAATCGATGACGGCGAGACATAGCGCAGCCGCTCGTCGAGCCCGATACGGGTCACCATGTCACTGGAGCCTTCGGCAAGCAGCCGGAAATGCGCTTCCTTCTCGACCAGCGCGGCCGCCATACTCTGGCCCCGTTGCAGCTGCCGCACCAGCACCGCACCGATGATCGCGATCAGCATGACCAGCGCGAGCACGTAGAGCATGCGGGAGATCGCCGCAGCACGCCAGGGCGCCAGCAATTCGGCCTTGTCGACGGTGGCGAGCAGGACCAGCGGATAACGGCCGGAGCGCTTGAAGAAGCTGACCCGGTCGGCACCGTCGAGCGGCGACTTGAAATGGTAGGCGCCGCCCGGCCGCTGCAAGGCGGTATCGCGGAACAGCGGCGTATCGGCAACGCTGCGACCGACGAACCTGTCGTTGCTGGGGTTACGCGCGATGATCAGGCCGTCGCCGTGCGTCAGCGCCACCGAGCTGTTGCGGCCGATCTCGAACTGTTCGTAGAAATGCGAGAGATATCCCGAGCTGATGGTCGCGAGCACCACGCCGCCGAAGCTGCCGTCGAGCTTGTTGAAACGGCGCGACAGGGTCACGACCCACTCACCGTCGAGCAGGCTCTTCACGGGACGGCCGACATGGGGCTCCCGTTTCGGCGAGAGCTGGTGATATCGGAAGAACGCGTCGTCGTTTAGCGTCGAGCCGATCGTGCCAGGCGAGGTCAACCAGTTGCCGCGCTCGTCGATGATGGCGAGGCTATGGATGCGCTCTATCGCCTTCTTTCGCGCCTCCAGCAGGTTTCGGAGCTTGGCGATCGTGGCCGGCTCGGTGCCGTCCATCTCCAGCCGGCTGACGACGCCGACGACGCCTGAATCCAAGAGATCGAGGCTGTCCTCTGCATGTTGCGTCAGCGAGCGCGCAACGTTCGCCATTTCTGCCTCGGCGCCTTTGAGCACCGCGTCGCGGGCCGCCCATTCCCGCCAGCCGCTGACGCCGAGGATGGCCACGCAGGTCAGCGCGACGAACGCAGCCGCCCGCAGCGGCAGGCGGCTCCATCCGGCTCTTTGGGTTACAGCACTCATGCAGCAGAATTCTCCGATGACCGGAAACTCTGCTGCTTCTGTTATTGAACTCTGAAACACCGGGAGAAATATGCAGTGATGTCCCCGGCTTTCCGTAGTCGTACGGACGCCGGAATCAGCGCATCGCTAACAAGGCATTAGCAAACCTATCGGAATCCGGCGCTCTCCGCCTTAGCTGAAGATCGCCTTAACCTTGTCCCAGAGCGAGGGATTGTCGGCCTCCGCATCGGCCTTCGAGGGCGTCGGCTGGGCGGCGCTCACGGGGTCGGACGCCGGGAAGGTATCTTTCAGACCGGCGTCGAGCTTGGCGTGGCGGTCGGCGGCGAGCGCTTCGTGCAGATCGTCGGCGTGCTTGTCATGCGGCGCGGGGTTGAATGTCTCAGCCATGGTCTCGTCCTCCGTTGGCTGGTCAACGCGGCCCAATTGCGCTTGGTTCCCCTGTTCCGCTTCGGGCCGTGGCGGTGTATCAGGAGCCCTAACCATCTTCAGGACCGTTCGTGCCCCAGTCTGCGACCAAACCATTCATCGACGTCCTCTCCGGCCCGCGGCAGGTCGTTCCGCCGATCTGGATGATGCGGCAGGCCGGCCGTTACTTGCCCGAATATCGCGAGGTGCGCGCCAAGGCCGGCGGCTTTCTCGATCTCTGCTTCAACCCGGAGCTTGCCGCCGAGGTGACGCTGCAACCGATCCGGAGGTTCGGCTTCGATGCGGCGATCATCTTCTCCGACATCCTGGTGATCCCCTATGCGCTCGGACGTTCCGTGCGCTTCGAGGTCGGCGAGGGTCCGCGGCTCGAACCGCTGGATGATCCCGCCAAGGTCGCAACACTGGCGAAGCACGCCGATTTCGGCAAGCTCGCGCCGGTGTTCGAGGCCCTCAAGATCGTGCGCAGCGCGCTCGATCCCAAGATCGCGCTGATCGGCTTCTGCGGCGCTCCGTGGACGGTGGCGACCTACATGGTCGCCGGCCAGGGTACGCCCGACCAGGCCCCGGCGCGGATGATGGCCTACCGGCATCCGGAGGCGTTCGCAGCTATCATCGACGTGCTGGTCGAGAACTCGATCGAATATCTGCTGGCGCAGCTTGCGGCCGGCGCCAACGCCTTGCAGATCTTCGACACCTGGGCCGGCGTGCTGCCACCCTCCGAGTTCGCGCGCTGGTCGGTCGAGCCGACCCGGCGCATCGTCGAAGGCGTGCGCGCCAAGGTGCCGGACGCCAAGATCATCGGCTTTCCGCGCGGTGCCGGTGCGCAACTGCCCGGGTTCGTCGAGGCGACCGGCGTCAACGCCGTCAGCATCGACTGGACCGCGGAGCCGGCCTTCATCCGCGAGCGCGTGCAGAGCAAGGTTGCGGTTCAGGGCAATCTCGATCCACTGGTGCTGATCACAGGCGGCGCCGCGCTCGACCGCGCGGTCGACGACACGCTGGCGAATTTCGCGCAAGGGCGGTTCATCTTCAATCTCGGCCACGGCATCCAGCCGGAGACGCCGATCGCCCATGTCGAGCAGATGCTGAAGCGGGTTCGGGGCTGATTTATTTTGCGCCTGGGGAGCGGAAAAACAAAAAAACGCGAAAACAACCCCATGCACAGTAGAGAGGCCACGCCCGATCAATGACTTAGGGCGGACTGAAATCAGGTGCGCCGTCATCGCATCAGAGCGCGCCAACATTTGACCCGTCGGGCAAAACAGGCGCATGATGCCATCATCCACCGATGCCCGCCTCGCGGCCGACTTAGCGCGGCCGGCTGCGCTCGATGATCTCCGCGGCGCCCTTGGCCAGCAGATCCAGTCCCACCGCACGGCCGAGTTCGCGTGGGCGATTGGCGGGGCCCGAACGCAAGGCTTCGATGATGGTGTTGCCGGAGAGATCGAGCACGGACGCGGTGAGCGACATCTGATCACCCGCAATGGTCGAAAAGCCCGCCACCGGCGAATTGCAATGGCCGTTCAGCACCCACAGCACCTCGCGCTCTGCATCGGCGCAGGCGTGGGCAGCGGGATCGTCGATCGATGCGAGGATGCGACGCGTCTGCCAGTCCTGCGCGGCGCATTCGACGGCGACGATGCCCTGCCCCGCTGCCGGCAGCATCTCGGCTGCGGTAAACTCGTAGGCGATGCGCTGTGAAAGGCCGACGCGGTCGAGGCCGGACCGCGCCATGATGAGCGCATCCGCAGGCCCCACCGCGCCGCCATCCGGCAGGCGCTGCTTCTCGCCATTGTCGAGTTTTCGCACGCGCGTGTCCGCGGCGCCGCGGAAGTGGATGATCTCCACGTCCGGAAACAACCGCCGCGCATAGGCGGCGCGGCGGACGGCGTTGGTGCCGATCTTGAAACCCTTGCCACGAGATTGGCGCAACGCCTCCAGCGTCACGCCGTCACGCAGCACCAGCGCGTCGTTGGGAGGATCGCGCGAGAGCGTGGCGCCGATCACGAGGCCGGGCGTGTCTTCGTTGCCGGGCATGTCCTTCAGCGAATGCATCGACGCGTGGAGTTCGCCCGACAGCACCGCGGCGCGGATCTGCGCCACGAAGGCACCGCCCTTGCCGCCATGGGGCAACAGCTTGCTGGTCTGGTCGAGATCGCCCGTGGTGTCGAACTTGACGATCTCGACGTCGAGATCGGGCATGGCGGCGGTCAGGCGGCGCGCGATCTCTTCCGTCTGTGCCAGCGCCATCGCGCTCTTGCGTGTGCCGATCTTGAATCGCGTAGCCAAGCCCAAATCCTCTCAAGACGCGAGTTTACCGCGCATCCTCCAATATCATGTCGGAGGCCTTTTCGGCGATCATGATGATCGGCGCGTTGGTGTTCCCCGACACGAGATCGGGCATGATCGAACCGTCGACGATTCGGAGGCCTTCGAGGCCCCTCACCTTCAGCCGCTGATCGACCACCGCGAGCGCATCATTGCCCATACGACAGGTCGAGGTTGGATGGTAGATGGTGCTGCCCCGCTCACGGCAATAGTCCAGCAGCTCGGCATCCGTGGACACCTTCGCTCCGGGATCGTACTCGTCGACCACGAACGGCTTCAGCGCCGGTGCATGCAATATCTTGCGCAGGATCTTCAGGCCTTCCACGTTGGTGGTGCGGTCGGTCTCGGTCGACATGTAGTTGATGCGGATCTCCGGCGGCACTGTCGGGTCGGCGCTCTTGATGCGCAAGGACCCGCGGCTTTCGGGACGGAGCTGGCACACCGACGCCGTGAAGCCGGAGAAATCGTGCAGCTTCTCGCCCATCTTGTCGGTCGAGAACGGCAGGAAGTGGACCTGGATGTCGGGCGAGGCCAGCCGCGGACTGGTCTTGAAGAACGCGCCCGCCGTGCCGGCCGCGATCGTCAGCCAGCCTTTGCGGAACAGCGCATAGCGCGCGCCAGCCATGGTGCGGCGGAGCGGATGATTGACGGTGTCGTTCAGCGTGATCTTCTGCGAGCAGCGCATCACGATGCGGACTTGCATGTGGTCCTGGAGATCGTGCCCGACGCCCGGCGCGTCCAGCACGACGTCGATGCCGTGCTTGCGCAGGAGGTCGGCGGGTCCGACGCCGGAGAGCTGGAGCAGCTGCGGCGAGTTGTAGGCGCCGCTCGACAGCACGACCTCCTTGCGCGCACGGGCGCGGCGCAATGTGGCGCCCTGACGGTATTCAACGCCGATCGCGCGGCGGCCCTCGAACAGCACGCGCTGGCCAAGCGCGCCAGTTTCGATCTTGAGATTGCGACGGGCCTTGGCGGGGCCGAGATAGGCCACCGCCGTCGAGGCGCGGCGGCCGTTGCGCGTCGTGGTCTGGAACAGGCCGACGCCTTCCTGGGTGGCGCCGTTGAAATCAGGATTGTAGGGCAGACCGGTCTCGACCGCGGCATCGATGAAGGCCTTCGACAGCGGGTCGGTCACCACCATGTTGGAGACCGGCAGCGGGCCGCCGCTGCCGTGGTATTGATCGGCGCCGCGCGACTGGTTCTCGGCCTTCTTGAAATAGGGCAGCACGTCGTCATAGCCCCAGCCGGCGTTGCCGCGCTGACGCCATCTGTCGTAATCCTCGTGCTGACCGCGGACATAGAGCAGGCCGTTGATCGAGCTCGATCCGCCCAGCGTCTTGCCGCGCGGCTGGAACACCTGACGGCCCTTCAGCTCAGGCTCCGGTTCGGTCTGGTACATCCAGTTGACGGTCTTTTCCTTGAACAGCTTGCCGTAGCCGAGCGGCACGTGGATCCAGATGTTGGAATCCTTCGGGCCTGCCTCGAGCAGCAGCACGCTGTGCTTGCCGTTGGCCGACAGCCGGTTGGCGAGCACACAGCCGGCAGAGCCGGCACCGACGATGATGTAGTCGAATTCAGGGTCGGAGGGTGTCAGGGAGGAAGTTGCGTTCATGCGCTACTGTTCTTTTTGTTGACGGGCGTTTCCAATCATCACTTAGCACGATCATGCAGCCACGCGCAGCGCCTCGACCAGCGACCTGAACGCACGGGCATATTCCGCACCCGCCCTTGCGATATCGGCGCGTCCGGCGCAGGCGACGGCGGCCTCCGTTACCGCGCCGAGCAGCAGCCGGGCCAGCGGCTCGACCGGCTGCCGCGCGATCAGGCCGGCCTCCATCGCCGCCGCAATCGCGCGCGGCAGCTTGCCGCCGAAATGTTTGGCGTCGATCTCGCGCCAGCGCTCCCAGCCGAGCACGGCCGGGCCGTCGCGCAGGATGATCTGGCCGGTCGGGCCCTTCGCGGTCGCGGCGAAATAATGCTGGGTGCCGGCGACCATCGCGGCAAGCACGTCCTTCTCGGCACGGGCCGTGCTGTCGATTTCGGCGACGAGGTCGCGCGAGACCTCATTGAACACCGCTTCGAACACCGCCTCCTTGGTCTTGAAGTGATGATACACCGCGCCCTTGGCGACGTGGGCGGCTTCGGCGATCTCGTCCATCGTCGTCGCGACAAAGCCTTGCGTCCCGAACAGGCGGCGCGCCGCCGTCAGGATCGCCTCCGATGTCGCAGCCCGCCGCTCCGCCTGTTTCGCCATGGGTCTGCTGTAGTCGAAATGGACGAGGACAGCCAGTTGACTTTTCGACCGTCGGTCGGTATTTACCGACCAACAGTCGGTTTTATTCGTGAGGTGCACCATGCCGAGCCGTGATGTCGTCGAAGCTTTTGCCAAACGATTGGAGGACGGGGATTTCGTCGGGGCGATCCTCGACTACTACACGCCGGACGCCGCCACCTATGAAAACCAGGGCGATCCCGTGGTCGGACGCGACAAGCTCGCCGCCAAGGAGCGCGGCGTGCTGGCAGCCTTCAAGGAGGTCAAGGCGGTGCGCATTGGGCCGAGCCTGATCGAAGGGGATCATGTCGCGACGCGCTGGAGATTCAGCTTCACCAATGCCGAAGGCATCATCCGAACGTTGGATGAGATCGCATGGCAGACCTGGCGGGGCGATCAGTTGATCGAAGAGCGGTTCTATTACGATCCGAAGCAGTTGGGGCGGTGATGCCTGAAGCACAACTGTCATCGCCCGGCTTGACCGGGCGATCCAGTACTCCGAGACAGGCTTGATTGATCCGATAGGTCGCGGCGTACTGGATGCCCCGCCCCAGTGCGCAAGTGCGCACAAGGCGAGGCATGACAGCGGAATTGGTAGCGAACATAGCCTCCCGTCACAGCCGTAACGCGAGGCGCCGCATTTGTATCGATTTGTTATCGATACAATATCGCGAACACGCAGAAGTGGTCAGAGCAATCGTCGCAAGTTTGGATAATTCATAGTTCGTCAAAGGTTTGCAGCGAATTCTCCTGACCGGGCCGGACAAGCGGCCCATGCTGCTAGGCTCTGGAATGCGGACTCAAACGACCAGCTATTTCGCGCGGCTGTTCGCCGGTGATCTGTCGGCCTTTGGCGGTCCCGTAACCGACGAAGCCGTCGCCGGCCATATCCGCGCCGAACAGATGTCGCTGGTGCTCGGCTATTCAGTCGGCATCATGCTGGCCAATGCCTGCAACGCCGGGGTACTCGTCGTCGCGCTGTGGCATTCGCCGGACTTGAAGCTGGCCTTGATCTGGGCCGCCATCGTGGCGGGCGCCGCGATCGCGTTCGGCCTGCAATCCCATGCCGCGCGCCGCATCACCAAACCGCAATTCGTCTCGCGCCGGGCCATGCATCGGCTGGTGCGCAATGCTTTCATCCTCGGCGCCGCCTGGGGCACCGTTCCGGTCGCATTCTTCGTCAATGCCTCAACGGGCGGGCAGCTCGTCATCACCTGCCTTTGCTCGGGGATGCTGGCGGGGGGCGCGCTGGCCTTCGCCACCATCCCGATCGCCGCGATCGCATTCACGGCCCCGATCTTCGCTGGCATCGCGATCTGCCTCGGCAGGAATGGCGATCCGGCGTTTCTGCTGATCGCTTTCCTGGTGGTCGTCTACGGATCAGTGCTGCTGCGCAGCGTGTTCGTCAATTCGATCGCGTTCGCACGGCGCGTGATGCGGCAGATCGAGGCCGAGCGTACGGTGCGGCAGGACTCGCTGACCCATCTGCCCAATCGCGTCGCGTTCAACGAAACGCTCGATGCAGCCTTGAAGCGGCTCGCTCTGTCCGGCGAGGAATTCGCGGTGCTTCTGCTCGATCTCGATCGTTTCAAGGAGGTCAACGACAAGTTCGGCCATCCCGCCGGCGACGAGTTTCTGGTCCAGATCGCGAGCCGCCTGCAACGCTGCACCCGCGCGGCCGAGCATGTCGCACGCATCGGCGGCGACGAGTTCGCGCTGGTGATGGCCAATCGGGCGCGGCCGGAGGATGCGCTCGAGATCGCCGAGCGCTTCGTCGCGGCCTTCGATGAACCGTTCCAGATCGAGGGCCGCCAGATCGTCGGCGCGACCAGCGTCGGCATCGTGCTGGCGCCGCGTGACGGCAGCACGCAACTCGACATCATGAAGAACGCCGACACCGCGCTCTACCGCGCCAAGAAGGCCGGACCTGGCACGGTGTGTTTCTTCGAGGAAGCCGACGACCGCTCGTCACGCGACCGCAAAGCGCTGCAATCGGATCTGGAAGGCGCCATCGCCAGGGACGAGCTGTTCCTGGTGTTCCAGCCGTTCCTCGACCTCGGCGGCAACCGCATCACCGGCTTCGAGGCACTGCTGCGCTGGCAGCATCCCCAGCGCGGGCTGGTGCCGCCGAGCGAATTCATCCCGATCGCCGAGGAAACCGGGTTGATCCACGAGATCGGCGAATGGGTCGTCCGCCGCGCCTGCGCGACGGTTGCCGAGTGGCCCGAAGAGATCAGGGTCGCGGTGAATTTCTCGGCCGCGCAGTTTCACAACAACGGCCTCCTCCAGATCATCGTGCAGGCGCTCGCGGACGCGAAGATCGCCCCGCACCGGCTCGAGATCGAGATCACGGAATCGATGCTGCTGTCGAAATACGCCTCGGCCGCGTCGGTCCTGAACGCGCTGCTGGAGCTCGGCGTCACCGTGGCGCTCGACGATTTCGGCACCGGCTTCTCCTCGCTGACTTACCTGCGCAAGCTGCCGTTCAGCCGCATCAAGATCGACCAGTCCTTCATCCGCGACATGCTGGTGCAGCCCGACTGCGCCGCGATCGTGAAATCGGTGATTGGGCTCGCGCGCGACCTGCGCATCGGCGTGGTCGCCGAAGGCGTCGAGACCGCCGACCAGCTCGAATATCTGCGCCAGATCGGTTGCGACGAGGTGCAGGGTTATCTCATCAGCCGGCCGGTGTCGGCGGATGGCGTTCTGGCGCTGCTTGATCCGAAGAAGTTGCGGGCGACCTACGCGGCGTAGAACGTGGACTCATAAAAGTGGAAGTGTCCGCTTTTGAAGTTCAAGCAGACTTGCACAAGCAGTCCCGCAGTTTCGACCTTTGGCCCAAGTCGGGCATGCATAAAAGACAGCGAGCCACCTAATTAGGGGGTTTTCGGACCGCACCAGGTTTGCCATCTCACCGCTGTGCCTTTGAGGCAACGATCACCATCAAACTGCGCCCCGTGGTTCAGCGGCGGTATCTTTGATGCTGACGATAGTTCACAGTGAAGATCAATTTTGGAATAACGGAAATTTGTATGGCGCGACAGTTGCTCAATGCGCGCCATCGCGCTCGCTCGGATACTGCACTAACGGAATCGCGCGCAGCCACGGGGCTAGCGCAAATGTCCGGGACTGCGCGGCTGCGTAGTGGCTCCGCTTGGTGGCGTGCCATCACGGCCGCGGCGCCAACTCTGGTCGCCGCCATCGCAATCGTGCTGCTGGCCGATACAGCCGCGCAGGCGGATTGCACCCCCGCATCCGCCAACGATGTCACCGCGACCTGTACCGGGATCACCATTAATCAGGGCGCCGGCGCGCCCGGCACCAGCGCAGACCCCAACAACGGCTACGGCACCGCCGTCGAAACTGGCGTCACGGTCACTGTCGATATCAACGCCTCCGTCACCGGTCTTCAGAACGGCCTCGCTCTCGGTTCGGGCGCTGTTACCAATTCCGGCAGCATCACCGGCACCGACGGCCTTTTGGGCCGCGGCATTTACGCCGACACCAACGCGACGGTGACGAACCTTGCCGCCGGCAGCATCACAGGCGGCGCGCACGGAATTTTTGCTCTCGGATCTGCCGATGTCACCAATTCCGGCAGCATCGCCGGCGCCGCCAACGCCGGTATTGGCGCGGTAGGCACTGCAACGGTAACCAACAATGCCGGCGGCAGTATTACGGGCGGCTTTTACGGAATTGGCGCCACGGTCGCCGATGTCACCAATTCGGGAAACATCACGGGCGGCCAGGTCGGCATTGCCGGCTCAGTCGGCGTGACGGTGACCAACAATGCTGCCGGCAACATCACGGGCGGCGGGTTCGGAATTGCCGCCGTCGGAGGAGGCTTTGCCAATGTCTCCAATTCCGGCAGCATCACCGGCACCGGCGCGGGCTCCTTCGGCGTCATCTCTCAGTCCAACGCGACGGTGACCAACAATGCCTCCGGCAACATCAGCGGCGCCGAGAGCGGAATTTCCGCCGTCGGAGGCTTTGCCAATGTCTCCAATTCCGGCAGCATCACCGGCGGCACCGACGCCGGTATTTTCGCCCAAACGACCGCAACGGTAACCAACAGTGCCGGCGGCAGTATTACAGGCGGCCTGTATGGAATTAGGGCCGCGATCGCCGATGTCACCAATTCCGGCAGCATCACCGGCGGCGCCATCGCTGGTTTCGTCGACGGTGGTATTATTGCCGACCAGAAGGCAACAGTAACCAACAAGGCCGGCGGTACTATTGCGGGCGGCAAGGTGGGAATTTACGTCGCCGCAGGCTCCGCCAACGTCACCAATTCCGGCAACATCACCGGCACCGTCGTTGCCATTGGCGCCATCGGAGGCTTTGCCAACGTCACCAATTCCGGCAGCATCACCAGTGGCCAGTACGGAATTTACGCCACCGGCGCCGGTTCTTCGGTCTTCAATGCCGGTACCATCAGCGGTGGCACCGCCGCGATCCGGTTTGCCGTCGGTGGCAATACGCTGACGCTGGCGCCGGGCTCGGTGATCACGACCAATGTGCTTGGCACCGGCGCCGACACGTTCCAGCTCGGCGGCACTGGCGCGGCGAGCTTCGATGTCTCGCAGATCGACGCGGCCGCGCAGTATCAGGGGTTCGGCACCTTCAACAAGGTCGACAATTCGATCTGGACCCTGACCGGCACCAGCACCTTTGCAGGTCCGGTCAACGTCAATGGTGGCACGCTCGCGGTCAACGGCGATATCACCTCGGCAAGCGGCATCACCGTGAACACTGGAGGTACGCTTGGCGGCATCGGCACGGTCGGCAACACCAACGTCAACGGCGGCACGCTGGCGCCTGGCAATTCGATCGGCACGCTCACCGTCAGCGGCAGCCTGACGATGACGGCGGCATCGACCTATCTGGTGCAGATATCGGGCGCATCGAGCGACATGACGGTTGTGACCGGCACCGCCAACCTTGCGGGCAAGGTCACGGTCG
>NZ_JADPJC010000115.1:0-520 GCF_023073215.1 Bradyrhizobium sp. 35 | reverse complement strand
TGACCGCGGAATCGTCGATGGCGTCCTGCGCGATCTCGCGGTCGAGCAGGGCCAGATCTTCCGCCAGCCGGTCAAGCTCGCGGACGTGCCGATCGATCGCCGCGCGCTCATCGTCCGGCAACGGTTGGGCGGCCAACCACGCCCGGCCGCGGCCGTTGAAAAGATCGGCATGCGGGCACTTCGGGATCAGGTGCGCGTGCAGGATCGAATGCACCTCGTTCTTGAGCCGCGTGCGATGGCGCACGACCTGGTAGCGCCGCGCCACCAGCCGACGCTTGCGTTCCGTCTCCGCGTCAGGCGTCCAGATCTGCGGCAGGTACCCAGCCGCCTGCAGACTGGCGAGCGTGCCGGCATCGATCTTGTCGGTCTTGACGTGAGCCTGGGCGATCGCCTTCACCTGCAGCGGATTGGCGATAATCACCGTAAGCGCGAATTTCCCTGCACCTTTTGCTTTTGAGTGCTCTGATGCATGAGGTGTCCACCAAAATAGGTGGACACCTTGTGATGGCAGACGATGATC
>NZ_JADPJC010000038.1:0-1623 GCF_023073215.1 Bradyrhizobium sp. 35 | reverse complement strand
AAACTCTTGCGCGCGACAATCATCGCGGCAATCATCACCTCGCCGCGACACCGACTCGCCATCCAGATTGTCGCGCGCTTCCCATCCAGATTGTCGCGCTATAGGGAGTTTTCTGCCACGGAGGCAGCGATCCGAAAGCTGGTGGCAAAGCTTGCAGCGAAATGCTGTCATCTGACGTTTTGCTACGAAGCAGGGCCGACAGGATATGGCCTCTACAGACTGCTCAAGAGCCTCGGCCATGACTGCCTGGTGGTGGCCCCCTCGCTCGTTCCGAAGAAGGCCGGCGATCGAGTGAAGACGAACCGGCGCGATGCGGTAAGCCTCGCCAAGCTGTTGCGCGCGGGCGAGCTCACCGCAGTGTGGGTGCCGGACGAGCGCCATGAGGCTATGCGCGATCTCTCGCGCGCCCGTCAGGCAGTGAAGAAGGACCTCCAGGGCAAGCGTCAACAGATCTCGTCATTGATGCTGCGGCTGGGACGCATCTATCCGGGCAAGACAACGTGGGGACCCGCCCACATGAGATGGCTCATGTCGCAGAAGCTCGAGCATCGCGAGCAGCGCATCGCATTCGAAGAGTTACTTGAGGGGATACGCCAGGAAAGTGAGCGGCTGGAGCGTTTGGAAGATGCCATCCGCGAGGTAGTACCCGAGTGGTCGCTCGCCGAGGTTGTCGCGGCCCTGCGGGCGATGCGGGGGATTGATCTCATTGCGGCTGTGGGGGTGCTGGTCGAGATCGGTGATCTCTCCCGCTTTCAAAATCCGCGCGAGCTGATGAGCTATCTGGGTCTGGTGCCCACGGAAAACTCAACTGGCGACAAGGTCAAGCGAGGCGGCATCACCAAAGCCGGTAATGGACGGGCGCGACGTATTCTTGTGGAGGCGGCCTGGAGCTATCGATATCCGCCGCGCGTAAGCCGAGACAAGCAGCCAAAGGTGGAGGCCGCACCGAGACGCGCGCGAGAGATTGCGTGGAAAGCGCAAACCAGATTGTGCGGACCCTTCCGCTCACTCGAGCGGAAGGGCAAGCGGCGAACCGTGATCGTCACGGCGATTGCCCGAGAGCTATCCGCCTTCATTTGGGCAATCAATCGCGAGCTCATGCCACCTCGACAGGCGTAACATCGTTGGGGGCTGTGGACCGCTCGAGTCGTGAGGTGCGCTCGACCGGCCCACAGCCCTCTTTGTTGCAATCAGGATCAGGGTAGTCGCAGACATCAATCGTGCAGAGGTGAAGGTGGGACCACGGCAGGGGAAATCCTGAAACCCATTATGTGGCCGATCATCCGATCGACGCCCGATGCTAGACCAGGAACAGCCCCAGACGAAAAAACGAAAATGCGGTATCCAACCCGCGCATCAGAGCCTGTTCACCGACGTCTTTGGGTTCCGCCTTCTCCTCTGCACGATCCATCGGCGCAAGAACTTCACGATGAGTCCACGTGGAGATGGGAAACCGTGCGTTGTGTGCTTGACTGGGGACATCAGAATGGGATGACCCGCCCCGTCCTCTCAGTCAGACTGAGGTGGCTTTTGAAAGGAGGAAGCAATGAGGACACGGAACAAGCCCAGGCCGGCAACGGTGTTTGGGATCGACATTGGCAAGAACCTTTTCCACGTCGTTGG
>NZ_JADPJC010000086.1:0-527 GCF_023073215.1 Bradyrhizobium sp. 35 | reverse complement strand
CGCCAACAGCGCCAGACCATCCGCGCCCTTCCTGAAGTCTACAGGTCGGGTCGCAACGTAAATCATGAGGCCAGCGGGAGCCGTCAGCATGAACGTGCCCGGCGCAACGCAACAAACACATCACTCAGCACGGCAAGTCCAGGCGTCCCTCGCACCTCAACTCGTGCCCCCTGGAGCTCAACCGTCACAACGGCTGCTTCCGGCGATGAGGAGGGCGCGGCAGCCGCCGATGGCGACGATTCCGACAGCAACGGCACAAACGACAGTGCACCCGCCGCAGCTGGCAGCACCAGTTGACCTAAACGCGCCCGGCGCCGCCAGTCATGCACCTGCTGTGGCCGGCAGCCATGCCGGCGTGCGATATCTGTTACAACCGCGCCCGGCTCAAGGCTTTCCGCGACAATCCGGGCCTTCAAATCATCCGGCCACTGCTTACGGCCTGCGCCGGCGTACACTTCGATACGCTGTGTCAATGGTCGTCTTATGTCGTCCGAATGGTCGTCCATTATGAGCACCCTTGCAGAAGA
>NZ_JADPJC010000070.1:0-1629 GCF_023073215.1 Bradyrhizobium sp. 35 | reverse complement strand
CACTCGGTCAGGCCCTGGTGCCTCAAACGTAGAACTTCTCGGATCCGGCGCATCGACAATCTCTCGGTAGGCATCAGGCTTCCTCATTGGTTGAATGAGAAATCCGTAGCCCGGTTGAGTTGTCGGTCGAAGCGTCCGGCACCGCCAAACGTTGCTCACGATCGCCTGAAATCGCTGCTCACGATCCTCTGAAATCGTTGCTCACGATGCGCTGAAATCCGTGCTCACGATCCCGCGAAACGCGCAAGTGGTCCAGCTCGCCCCTACAACGGCATAATGGCCGCTCTGTACCAGCGCGGTTGCAGCCTTCTTCACAATGATTGGGTCTGCTTCTGCGAACTCAGACGGTGGCGCATAGTGGTAGCTCGTCCCTTCATCGCGCAGGGAGCGGTCGATCACAACGAAGTAAGGAGGCGGTCCTGAAGCTATAATCTGGCCCGCCGAGGTGAGGTTGACCACGAACTGGCATCCGCTGGCGAACAGCTCCTCAGCGACAAGGACGGCGAAGGAAGCACCAACGACGCGGCCAACAATCCCGACCTGATGGCCGCAGAGGTCGAAGGTGTCGAGCTCGGTGTGGTAACAGGGCCAGCCTGCGAACGGTCTTGCCGCCCCCGTCCGTCGCAATTGGCTTACCAAATCACCATCAGGGTCCAAAATGCAAACGCGGGGCACCTCTAGAGTATCGAGCCCTTTCTGCCGCCGTGCCTCACGAAGCAGAGCTGCTGGAGCGAACACTGACGGCTCAGACGTGTGCTTATTGTCGAGGATGGGAGGAATGACCATATTCAAGCCTACTTCGGACCTTGGTTGGAGGAAGAAGCTATGAACAATGACAGCCGTCAAGCCCATTGGGAGGGTGTCTACACCAAGAAGCGTGAGACGGAAGTCAGTTGGTTTCAGGAAAATCCCGCTCCTTCGCTTGAACTGATCGCGCAGATCGGCGCGAGTCACTCTTCGGCTATTATCGACATCGGTGGAGGGGCTTCGCGTCTGGTCGATCATCTCACTGATCGAGGCTTCGAGGATGTAACCGTTCTCGATGTGTCAGAAGCTGCACTTGAGGCCACCAGGGTACGCATGGGGCACCGTGCCGCACAGGTTCATTGGATAGTAGCGGACGCTACAGCCTGGGAGCCGTTGAAGGCTTACGATATTTGGCACGATCGGGCGGCGTTTCATTTTCTTACCGAGGACCGGGACCGTGCTGCGTATGTCGCGCGCCTTGGGCGAGCTTTGAAAGTTGGTGGATACGCAATCATTGCCACCTTTGCGCTCGATGGGCCTGAACGATGCAGCGGCCTACCCGTGGTTCGATACGATCCTTTGAGCCTTGGCCAGACACTTGGTCACGCGTTCCAGCTCGTCGACACTCGCCGGCATGCTCATGCGACGCCCTGGGGCTCTGATCAATCGTTCCAGTTCAGTGTGTTCCGCCGTTGCTCCTGAACCGGCGGCACGATGAATGTTTGTGTTGGCCCCTTAGCCGACGTGCCGATCAGCGGATTTGTGACGTCCGATAACCGCCCGAGGACTAAACCGCTCGCGCGGTAGGCACGACGGCCGGCAGCGCGGCTGAGAGGATAGCGCAACGAGGCGTCCTGTCTTGAGATGAGGGGTTCGCAACCT
>NZ_JADPJC010000148.1:0-1665 GCF_023073215.1 Bradyrhizobium sp. 35 | reverse complement strand
ATCGATCCACGCCCATAAACGTTTAAAGCTGCACGCTGGCTCCTGCTTGCGCGCGTCGCAATCTGTCAGAGCTTACGTCCCATTAGACGGTGTGAGCGCTCTGCGAACTGGCATTCCAGCAAATTCGATCTGAGGGGCTTCGAAACCAACTGAATCAGCTGGTTGCTAACCGCTATCTGCAAGCCCGCACCGAGCAGCTCTTGACCCTGAGTACGGCAACGCTCGTTGCGTGTGTCGGGCTCTTAGTGTCCAAGTTGCAGTAACTGATAGCCCTCCGAGGCTCGCGCAATAGCGGGGGTTGTGTTGATCAATTGGCATCGGTCGTCGAGCAGGTTCGTGGTCCAATGCGGCGAGACAAAGTAAGGATCAAACGTCGGAGTGATGAAAAGCTAACCATAATCGAAGAAGGATCGCTCAAAAGTTCACTGCTGCTGGTGCGAACCTTATTGCATGCCTGCGCAGAGCGCAGGCGGACGACGCTCTGGCGCTGACACTCGACATTGCACTCAGCGCTGGGACTGCTCACCTGCTTTGATGGATGGCGGACAAAAGGCTCCAGTCATCGGACTGGAGCCGCCACCTTCCTAAGCGCCTCCGCGAGGGGGATTGCGGGCAGTCGGAAGAGCGGGGTTTATCGATCTAGTCAATGTTTCAACCGGATGCACGCTAGCGGCAAAAGTCAGACTATTGCGCTGTCATAAAACCAGTCAAACACCGGGCTTGTCATTTCAATCTGCGAGACTTTAACTCTGACACTCAGAAATAACAGGTTTGTCAAAAACAAGCCGAAGGGGGTCCGCAGTGGAGAAGGTGCGACGCTTACGCGCGATGGGTTCGCTGTGTCGTCAACAAGCAGCGTACAATGGCGTGAATAAATGGAAGCTCCTCGCGGAAGCAGAATACTGGGAGCACTTGGCTGAGCTTGAGCTGTCGTCCCATTTCCAAGAATGCAACGTCGCTTGTGCAAATGAAAGAACAGAGCCTCAAGCACGCACAGAGGCGAATGATTACTCGCGCCGGGAGACGATTGCCCCCGAAGCAACGGCGACCACGAATGACGCGCAGTGTGCGCTTATGCCCCTATGAGCAAGATACTCGTCGCGGCAATCGAAATGTGGGTTGGTCCAGCGCGCCAGTGTCGGCGACCTTACTCTTCTGGCCTATATGTCGCGATTTTGCGCGCGCCTTCCCAAAGCTCGACGTCTTGGCCGTTAACGAGCTGCTTGGCTCGTTCGCTCGCCGTTGGTTCGTCGACGCAATCAAGTTCAAGGCGAAGCTGTATGTGGCCGTCCGATCCAAGAATGTAGGCTCGATACTCCGGCATGAGTTGCTCCAAAACATCAGTTCCGAAGCTGAAACCCGAGAAATTACAACAACATCAAGAAGCTGTCCATTTAATTAGGACGATACTCCCATCCGTTCCCGACGGATCACTGCTCTGGACATACTCAAGAGCGCCACCGCCGTTGAGGAGGTCACGTTCGGATTCACCCAACCCCGAATATTAAGCTGCCTATGATCGATTAATACATTTTACGAATTAAATTCGGATAACTGAAAATAATGGTAAGCGCTTAGCCGCAACCCTATTGAGGCTGGCTTGACGTTTTGCGGAATCGCCACGGCATGAGGTCTTCGATGCGGCTATGGGGATGGCCGTCGATG
>NZ_JADPJC010000036.1:0-532 GCF_023073215.1 Bradyrhizobium sp. 35 | reverse complement strand
CGCGCAATGAGGCCGGTTGCAATCAGGGTTCTTTTCATCGTGCTCATCCTTCCAGTCCTTCGAGCGTGGAATGCGGTTAGGCGGCACTTCAGAGGGCACCACGACTAGGGTTCAGACTCAATTGATCCAATAAGCGACGAGAGCGGCGAGGTGGACGGCGGCCAAGAAGTTTCTGGCAAGTTTGTCGTAGCGAGTAGCAACACGCCTGAAATCCTTGAGCCGGCAGAAACAGCGCTCGATAACATTGCGCCCTTTATAGAGGCGCTTGCTGAAGCTGTGGAGGGTTACCCGGTTGGATTTGTTTGGAATGACGGGTTTCGCGCCGCGATTGACGATTTCGGCGCGAAAGCCGTCGCCATCGTAGCCTTTGTCCCCAATGAGGGAAGACATGGGCGGCGCGAGCTTCAAAAGGGCCGGCTCTGCGGCTTGTCCTGGAGTGAGATGAAATGCGCAAGGTTTGCAATCAGGGTCGCTCAGCGCGTGGATTTTCGTGGTCCGCCCACCGCGCGAGCGGCCGATCGCCTGTTCACAC
>NZ_JADPJC010000120.1:0-173883 GCF_023073215.1 Bradyrhizobium sp. 35 | reverse complement strand
CCCCGTCAATCTCGACCCCCGCATGGCCAAGCTCGCCGGCGGTGTCCACCGTCTCGACGGCCAGCTCATGGTCGTCCTCGACGTCGATCGCGTCCTCGAGCTCGCGCCCGATATGATGGCGGCCTGATACGCCGGCACATCCGCCGACGTACCTGCAATTGGAAGTGCCCCCGCAAAAGGGGGGGAAGCAGAGGTTCACATGCGAACTTGTCTCGTCGTTGATGATTCCAGCGTCATCCGCAAGGTTGCGCGCCGGATCCTGGAGGGCCTCGACTTCCAGATCCTCGAAGCCGAGGACGGTGAGAAGGCGCTGGAGGCCTGCAAGCGCGGCTTGCCCGATGCGGTGCTGCTGGACTGGAACATGCCGGTGATGGACGGCTATGAGTTCCTCGGCCATCTCCGGCGCATGCCCGGCGGCGACCAGCCCAAGGTGGTGTTCTGCACCACCGAGAACGACGTCGCGCATATCGCGCGCGCGCTGCACGCTGGCGCCAACGAGTACATCATGAAGCCCTTCGACAAGGACATCGTGACGGCGAAATTCCAGGAAGTCGGCCTTATCTGAGCGACCGCCCTGGAGGCTGAACGGCTCCTTCGGCGTTTGTTTTCAACTGACCGTTTCAGTCTGAGTTGGTGAGTAATGAGTGTTGCGTTCGCAGGTAATTCGACCCCGGGCTCGTCGCGGGAAGCCGGACCGTTGCGGGTGATGGTCGTCGATGACTCCGTCGTCATCCGCGGTCTGATCTCGCGCTGGATCGGCGCCGAGCACGACATGGAGGTCGCGGCCTCGCTGCGCACCGGGCTCGAGGCGGTCAACCAGATCGAACGCATCAATCCCGATGTTGCCGTGCTCGATATCGAAATGCCCGAGCTCGACGGCATCTCGGCGCTGCCGCAACTCCTGGCGAAGAAGCGCGATCTCGTCATCATCATGGCCTCGACGCTGACCCGCCGCAACGCGGAGATCAGCTTCAAAGCGTTGTCGCTCGGCGCCGCCGACTACATTCCGAAGCCTGAATCGACGCGCGAGGCTTCGGCTGCGGACATCTTCCATCACGACCTGATCCAGAAAATCCGCCACCTCGGCGCACGGCTGCGCCGCAAGGCCGCGGTTGCGAGCCCGCCGCTCGCGCCCGCAACCGCAAGCCCGGCTCCGGCGACACGTGGGCCGGTTGTCGCGCGGCCTGCCGCGTCCGCGGCCGCTCCGGCCGTCCATGCGCCGTCGTCGTCCTCGGTGCTGTCCACGCGTCCGTTTTCGACCCAGGCCCCGAAGGTGCTGCTGATCGGCTCATCGACCGGCGGTCCTCAGGCGCTGATGGCGCTCGTCGCCGAGCTCGGTCCCGTGATCGACCGTGTCCCGGTGCTGATCACCCAGCACATGCCGCCCACCTTCACCACCATTCTCGCGGAGCATCTGGCACGCACGAGCCGCAAGCCGGCGGCCGAGGCGGTGGATGGCGAGCCGGTGAAGCCGGGCCGCATCTATCTTGCGCCGGGCGGCAAGCACATGCGCGTCGTGCGTAGCGGCGCCGACGTGGCGATCGCGCTCGACGACGGTCCCGCCGTCAATTTCTGCAAGCCCGCGGTCGATCCGCTGTTCACTTCCGCCATCGACATCTGGCATGGCGCCATCCTCTCCGTGATCCTGACGGGCATGGGCTCGGACGGCATGCGCGGCGGCAAGGACATCGTCGCCGCCGGCGGCAGCGTGATCGCGCAGGACGAAGCTTCCAGCGTGGTCTGGGGCATGCCGGGCGCAGCGGCCAATGCCGGCATCTGTGCGGCGATCCTGCCGCTCAACCAGATCGGCGCCCGGGTCAATCGCCTGTTCGCAGGAGACCGCTCGTGACGCCGGTTGACTACGACTATCTGCGCAAATTCCTGAAAGAGCGCTCCGGCCTCGATCTCTCCCCGGACAAGCAGTATCTGGTCGAGAGCCGGCTGCTGCCGCTGGCCCGCAAGGCGAGCCTCGCCGGGATTCCCGATCTCGTGCTGAAGATCAGGAATGGCGACGGACGGCTTGCGAGCGATGTGGTCGAAGCGATGACCACCAACGAGACTTTCTTCTACCGCGACAAGATCCCGTTCGATCACTTGCGCGAAACGATCCTGCCGGGACTGCTTCGGGCGCGCGCAGCGCGCAAGTCGCTGCGCATCTGGTCGGCGGCGTCGTCGACGGGACAGGAACCGTATTCGATTGCGATGTGCGTGAAGGAGATGGGCGTAGCCTTCGCCGGCTGGCGCATCGAGATCGTCGCCACCGATCTGTCGCAGGAGGTGCTGGAGAAATCCAAGGCCGGCGTCTACAGCCAGTTCGAGGTGCAGCGCGGCCTGCCGATCCAGCACCTGATGAAATACTTCACGCAAGCGGGCGAAGTCTGGCAGCTCAATGCCGACATTCGCGCGATGGTGCAGTTCCGCCAGCTCAATCTGTTGCAGGACTTCTCCCATCTCGGCACGTTCGACGTGATCTTCTGCCGCAATGTGCTGATCTATTTCGACCAGGACACCAAGGCCGTGATCTTCGAGCGCATGGCGAAGGTTTTGGAAGCCGACGGCACGCTGCTGTTGGGCGCCGCCGAATCCGTCGTCGGAATTACCGACGCGTTCCGCCCGATCGCCGATCGTCGTGGCCTCTATCAGCTCAATCCGACGCGCTCCGGGCGCCCGATGGGTGGATTGATGCCGCCGTCATTGAAGGTAGCAGCGGCGCGGTGAGATGCGTTCTTCCCCTCTCCCCTTGCGGGAGAGGGTGGCTCGCCGCGTAGCGGCGAGACGGGTGAGGGGTTCTATCCGCGAGCCCACCGACACTTGAACTCGCGGATAGAACCCCTCATCCGGCGCTTCGCGCCACCTTCTCCCACAACGGGAGAAGGAATGAAGAGCGCACCTCACAAGATCGCATGCGGCAGAAACCGCGAGCCGTTGCCGGTGATCGGGCTTTCGTCCTCGCGGATCGACAGGCCGCAGGGTTCGTGATCCACCAGCCAGCTTCCGATCACGGGATAGAAGCCGGAAAAATTCGGCAGCGGCGCGAGCGCCTGCCGCACGAATCCTTCGGCGCCGTAGGGGCCTGCCTGCTCGTCGAGCGGCATTCCACCAGACACCAGCGTGACATTGGCCCCTTCGCGCGACAGCAGCGGCTTGCGCACATAGGAGCTGCCGAGCTCGGCTGCCCGCGGATCGTCCTCGAAGAACGCCGGTAGCAGATTGGGATGGTTCGGAAACATCTCCCAGAGCAGCGGCAGGATGCCCTTGTTGGAGAGCACCGCCTTCCACGGCGGTTCGATCCAGCGTGTCTGTGCATCCTTGAGCTTTGCGCTAAAGGCGTCGTGGAACATCCATTCCCAAGGATAGAGCTTGAAGGCGAGCGTGATGTCGCGGTCGCCGAGATCGACGAAGCCGCCGGTATCATTGCGCCAGCCGATCGCCTCGATGTCGAGCAGCGTGGTCGTCAGTCCCGCGTGGCGCGCGGTATCTTCGAGATAAGCGAGCGTGCCGGCGTCCTCCTCATTGCCCGTGGTGCCGGTGAGATGGACGTGGCGGCTAGCGGCAATCTGCTTCCAGGCTTCGATCAATCGTTCGTGGATGGAGTTGAACTGGTCGGCCCGCGACGGGATGATGCGCCGTTCGATCGCCTGTTCGAGCCAGGTCCATTGAAAGACCGCGGCTTCGAAAATCGAGGTCGGCGTATCCGCGTTGTATTCGAGCAGCTTTGCCGGTCCCTTGCCGTCGAATTTCAGATCGAGCCGGCCATAGAGGCTGCGGTCGTCTCGTGCCCAGCTCTCGGCGATCAGGCTCCAGAACGCCTCCGGTATCTTCAAGCGCTGCAGATGGCGCTCGTCGCCGATCACGCGGCCGGCGAGCTCCAGGCACATCGCGTCGATCTCGCCGGTCGGCGCCTCGATGCCACGCTCGATCTCGTCGAGCGTGAAGGCGTAATAGGCGCGCTCGTCCCAATAGCGCTCACCGTCGATGGTGTGGAAGGCGAAGCCGCATTGTTCGGCGGTCTGCCGCCAGTCGTCGCGCTCGGGGCAGACGATGCGTTGCATGGGTCAGCCGCCGCCGGAGAAGCCATGGCCAAACGAGCCGAAGCCGCCGCGGCTCACGCCGCCGGAGCCTGAATCGGACGACGTTCCGGACGAGGAATGGCTCGAGGAGTCGCTGCTGAAGAAACTCGATCGCGACGAACTGCCGCCGCCGCTGGAGGAGCTGCGGCTGCTGCTGCACGAGGTGCTCGCTTGCACCGCCGGGTCCATGCCGGCAGGGGAGGGCTCGCAATTCTGCCGCGGCATCAGTGTGTAGGCGGTGGTGCCGACCGCGATCGTGCCCATCACCAGCAGCGCGACATGGCCGGAGCGCTTCACCGGCTGTTGTGCAGGCGGCGGTCCGGCCGCCGGCCGGCGCTTGCCGAACTCCTTTTTGGAGCGCTTGTCGGTCATGTCAGTAGATCATGCAGGCGGCGTTGAGCAGGCCTGCGGCGAGCGAGGACAGCCCGAGCCAGATGGCAGCTGCAAGTTCGCCGGCGGCAATCCGCGCCGACAGGTTCGGCACCGGCACTCTCACCAGGAAGAACACGACGATCTGGACGATCAGCGCGATCATCGCCCAGATCAGGCAGTCCAGCACATTGGCCGAATGCGCGATCGCGCTGACAAGCGGCGCCACGAAGCCGAGCAGGCTGAGGCCGAGTGCGATCGCCGCAGCCGGATCGTTGTCGCGGATCAGCTGGAATTCGTTATGCGTCGTGATGCGGGTGTAGACGAACAGGTACGCCACGATCGCGATCAGCCCGGTGCAGAAATAGACCAGGAAGGCGGGCAGGCCGGCCAGTGATTGCAGGATCATCGTTCCCCCATCGTGCAGCGACCATTCGTCGGCGGGGGAAGGATAGCGGTTCAACGGCGCAAGGACGATGAGGCCCCGTTCGCGTCCCCAAAAAACAAAACCCCGCCATTTGCGGCGGGGTCCAGGCTGGGAGGAGCAAGCCCCGAAGGGCTCGCGGGTAAAACCCAGGATCAGGCGGGGATGCGCTCTTCGACCTCGTGCGGCTCGCGCAGCACGTAGCCGCGGCCCCACACGGTCTCGATGAAGTTGCGGCCTTCGGAGGCATTGGCGAGCTTCTTGCGGAGCTTGCAGATGAAGACGTCGATGATCTTCAGCTCGGGCTCGTCCATGCCGCCATAGAGGTGGTTGAGGAACATTTCCTTGGTGAGGGTCGTGCCCTTGCGGAGCGAGAGCAGCTCCAGCATCTGGTATTCCTTGCCGGTCAGATGCACGCGCTGACCGCCGACTTCCACGGTCTTGGTGTCGAGGTTGACGACGAGGTCGCCGGTCTGGATCACCGACTGGGCATGGCCCTTGGAGCGGCGCACGATCGCGTGGATGCGGGCAACCAGCTCGTCCTTGTGGAAGGGCTTGGTCATGTAGTCGTCGGCGCCGACGCCGAGACCCTTGACCTTGTCCTCGATGCCGGCGAGGCCGGAGAGGATCAGAATGGGTGTCTTGATCTTGGAGACCCGAAGCTGCTTGAGCACGTCGTAGCCGGA
Organism: Bradyrhizobium sp. 35; assembly: GCF_023073215.1. Taxonomy (NCBI): domain Bacteria; kingdom Pseudomonadati; phylum Pseudomonadota; class Alphaproteobacteria; order Hyphomicrobiales; family Nitrobacteraceae; genus Bradyrhizobium; species Bradyrhizobium sp. 35. The sequence continues at coordinate 168,334 of NZ_JADPJC010000120.1, read as the reverse complement.
CATGTCGGGCAGGTTGAGGTCGAGAAGGATAATGTCGTAATCGTATAATTTACCGAGATCGACGCCTTCTTCCCCCAAATCGGTCGTGTAGACGTTGAAGCTCTCAGACTTCAACATCAGCTCGATCGACTGCGCGACGGCGCTGTCATCTTCAATCAGCAAAACGCGCATGCCAGTTCCCCATAGTCGCCGCTCCTGGGCGTCAGGTCGGCCGCATTCGCGGCACACAACAAAACGCCTTTGAACAACTGATTCGGATCCTGACAACAGATGGTTAACAAATTCTGATTCTGGAACGCAAGCCCTGTAGATGCAATTTTCGTCGAATCGCCCTAAGGTCTTGTGTGCGAAGCAGCTTTCGTTATCCGGTTGCGTTCAAGTTCCACTTTAAGAGACGGGCCTAACCGACTCTCGCGACTCAGCCTTCTTCTGAAGGGGAGCCACGCTCAGTCACAAAGACAGTGACGCAATGATTAACGATGCGGGTAAACACGAAGTTAAGCGCCGTTCAGAAATATGGCGAAACTTAAGGTTCTCGCCACGAAACCCCGGATTATGAAGGCGATCACCCTCATGAAGGCCCTCTTGTGAAGGCTCTTGCCGAACAGATCGGCGACATTGACGGCATCAATATTTATGGCCGTGTGGTCGGCGTGCGCGGCCTGATGGTCGAGGTCGCCGGTCCGATCCATGCGATGTCGGTCGGCGCGCGGCTCGTGATCGAGACCGGCGGCAACCGTTCCATCCCCTGCGAGGTGATCGGCTTCTCCGGCAACAACGCCGTCGTGATGCCGTTCGCCGGTCTGGACGGCGTACGGCGCGGCTGCAAGGCCGTCATCGCCAATGCCGCAAATCAGGTGCGGCCTTGCGCGGCCTGGCTCGGCCGCGTCGTCAATGCGCTGGGGGAGCCGATCGACGGCAAGGGGCCGCTGCCGCAGGGCCCGGCGCCGATGCCGTACCGCAATTCGCCGCCGCCGGCGCACTCGCGGAAGCGCGTCGGCGCGCCGCTCGATCTCGGCGTGCGCGCGATGAACACCTTTCTGACCTGTTGCCGCGGCCAGCGCATGGGCATCTTCGCAGGCTCCGGCGTCGGCAAGTCGGTGCTGCTGTCGATGCTTGCGCGCAACGTCGATGCCGCCGTCAGCGTCATCGGGCTGATCGGCGAACGCGGCCGCGAGGTGCAGGAATTCTTGCAGGACGACCTTGGCGAGGAGGGCCTGGCCCGTTCCGTGGTCGTGGTCGCGACCTCCGACGAGCCGGCGCTGATGCGCCGCCAGGCCGCCTATCTGACGCTTGCGGTCGCCGAGTATTTTCGCGACGAGGAGCAGGACGTCCTCTGCCTGATGGATTCGGTGACGCGCTTTGCCATGGCCCAGCGCGAGATCGGCCTGTCCGCTGGCGAGCCGCCGACCGCCAAGGGCTACACGCCGACCGTGTTCACCGAGCTGCCGAAGCTTCTGGAGCGCGCCGGTCCGGGCCTCGGGGAGGGCGCCATCACCGCGATCTTCACGGTGCTGGTCGATGGCGATGACCATAACGAGCCGATTGCGGATGCCGTCCGCGGCATCCTCGACGGACACATCGTGATGCAGCGCTCGATCGCCGAGCGCGGCCGCTACCCCGCCATCAACATCCTCAAATCCATCTCCCGCACCATGCCGAAATCGGCCGACCCGCAGTTCTGGCCGACCATCCAGAAGGCGCGGGCGGTGATGGCGACCTATGCCGACATGGAAGAATTGATCCGTCTGGGCGCCTACCGCGCCGGCTCCAGCCCCGAGGTCGACGAGGCGATCCGCCTGCACGAGCCGCTGGAGGCCTTCCTGCGCCAGCGCAAGGATGAAAATGCATCGCTGGCGGACGGCTACCGCCAGTTGGCGCAAATCCTTGGTGATTTGGAAACGGAACGCTAACTTTGTCCCGTCATCATCCCATCCCACAGAGTAGTAGAGCCGGTCTTGGCCCCCGTCGGGCCTGTGGGGAGACCGGTGTTGTCCCACGTGCAGCCAAGGGACTTCTGGGGAGTACGAGTCGATGAAGTCACGTGATACACTCATCCGCCTGAAGAAATTTCAGGTCGACGAGAAGCGCCGCCGGGTCACCCAGATCGAGACCATGATCGCCGACTTCCAGCGGATGTCGACCGATCTTGAACGCGAGATCTCGACCGAGCAGGAGCGCGCCGGGATCAACGATCCCTCGCACTTCGCCTATCCGACCTACGCCAAGGCTGCCATCCAGCGTCGCGAGAACCTGACCCGCTCGGCCGACGAGCTGAAGGGCCAGCTCGACGAAGCCAAGGCTGCGCTGGCCGAAGCCTTCGAGGAGCTGAAGAAGGTCGAGCTCCTTGACGAGCGCGATCAGGCCCGCGAACGCGCCGAGGAAAACGCCCGCGAGCAGGCCGATCTCGACAGCATCGGCCTGATGCGTGCCCGCATGGGCGCCGTCGCCTGAGACGCTAGCCGCCAGACCTGCGAGAATTTGCAGAACCCGGACCCCAAGGTCCGGGTTTTCGCATGCCCTGTCCACAGTGTGGCGCCGCGCCCCCTTGGTGGTCGGCTTTGTCGCGCGCTATGGTGGCGGAATGCCAGCGCCTGCGCGGAATGCGACGGGCCGCGCATTGGGGGGCTGAATGCTGACGCCAGCAGAGCTGGTCGGGCTGATTGGGGCGATGGCGCAGGGCGATCAGGCCGCGTTCGAGCGCCTCTACGTCGCCACGCGCGCGAAACTCTATGGCGTCGTGCTCCGTATCTTGCGCCGACAGGATCTCGCAGAGGAGGTCATTCAGGAGACCTACGTCAAGATCTGGAACAGCGCCGGCCAGTTCAATCCCGCTCTCGCGTCGCCGATCACATGGATGGCGTCGATCGCGCGCAACCGCGCCATCGACATCGTGCGCAAGAAGACGGAAGTCTCCATCGAGGAAGAGCCCCAGGCGATGGAAGTCGCAAGCGACAGCCCCGATCCGCTGGCGCGGAGGGAGATGACCGAGGAATTGAAGCGGCTGCTGGAATGTATCGGCCGGCTCGAGCCGGACCGTCAGAGGCTCGTGCTTCTCGCCTATTACAACGGCTGGAGCCGCGAGCAATTGGCGGAGAAATTCGCGGCGCCCGTCAACACGGTGAAGACGTGGCTTCGGCGCAGCATGATGGATATTCGCGAATGTCTCGGGCTATGAGATTCGGGCTACGGGAGCTCATACGGTGAGGGTGGGTCTGGACCGCAAGTGATGGCCTATACGGAGGACCATATCGCGCTCGCCGCGGAATATGCGCTCGGCACGCTCGACGCCGGCGAGCGCGCGCAGGTCGAGACCATGATGGCGGTGGACAAGGCGTTCGCCGATGTCGTGCAGGCGTGGGCATTCCGGCTCGGCGTCCTCAACCAGATGGTCGGCTCGATCGAGCCGCGGCCGATCGTGTGGGAGAACATCAGGTCCGAGCTCGCGCGGACAGGCTTTGCGCAGGATCCGCCAGCACTGCCGGACGCAGCGCCGCCGCCACCTGTGCCGGAATATTCCTCGCCCGACACCGTGCCTCCGCAGGTGCCGTCGGAGAATATGCAGCAACCGCCGCCGCCTCCCGAAGCGGAGCAGCCTGCCCCGGCGCGACTTGAGACCGATGCGATTCCCGACGTCGTGCCGCTATTCATGCCGCAGGTCCACGCGCCGGACCCGGAGGTCGCGCGTGCGCCACCGCCGCCGGTTGCCGACAACAGCAACGTGATCCGGCTCGAGGGCCGCGTGAAGCGCTGGCGCACCATCGCATCCGCCGTCGGCGCGCTCGCGGCCGCGCTGCTCGTGACGCTGTCGCTTCAGATCTTCCTGCCCGACGCGCTGCCGGGCGGCTTGCGACCGGTACCGCGCATCCAGACCGTCGAGGTGAAGACACCGGCGCCGCTCCCGGCGTCGTCGCAATATGTCGCCCTGTTGCAGGGCCAGGGCGGAGGTCCCGCCTTCATCCTCACCATCGACGGCGCGACCAAGAACTTTACGGTGCGTAAAGTGGGCGCGACACCGGAGCCCGGCAAGAGTTTCGAGCTCTGGCTGATCTCCGACAAGCTGCCGCGTCCGCGTTCGCTCGGCGTGATCGGCGCCGGCGATTTCACCGCACGACCGGTGCTCGGCTCGTACGATGCCGACGTTGTCAACGGCGCGACCTACGCCGTCACGCTCGAGCAGGCGGGCGGTTCGCCCAACGGCCAGCCGACCTCGGCGCCGGTGTTTTCCGGCAAGCTGATCGAAACCGTGCCATCGTCACAGCCACAGGCGCCCGCGAAGAAGTAGGTTTCCATTGTCGTCCTGGCGAAAGCCAGGACCCATTGCCCCAAGAGCTTGTTGCAAGAGTGAGCGATGGCAACACGGGTGAGCAACCACTCAATCCCCGAGGTAATGGGTCCTGGATCGGCGCTCGCTCTGCTCGCTTGTCGAGGACGACCCCGGGGGGCATTGGACGCTTCAACATGTGGTGGCAATGCCTGATCGGTTCTGTCGCCACGGTCCGTCCCGCGTCGTCTTCCGACAAATTCCGCCGAATCCGCCCCCGATTTGAACCTCTCCGCGTTTCGCGGCGTCAAATGCCCGGAATTTGCAGTCGGCGCCCCCCAATCATGGTGCCGGAGAGGGGCGAGAAATCAGATGGATGCAGCGAAAACGTCGGGCATCTTCATTCACCAATATGCGGGGCTGCCACACGGTCCGGCCTTCGAACATTGGCGCGAGCGGACTTTCGGGGCCTGTGGCCTGGATATCGCGCCGAGCCGGGGCGACAGCATCGATTGCCGGCTCCAAGTCAGCGTGGTCGACAATATCGCGCTCGCCATTCCCGAAGGCGCCTCCGCACAATATTCACGCACCCAGAGCCATCTTGCCGACGGCAGCGACGATCTCGTCCTGATCGCCGCGCATGCGGGCCTCGTCCGCGTCGGGCAGAACGGCCATGCCGTGGAGCTTGCGCCCGCGCAAATGGTGCTCGTCGACATGGGCATCACCGGCACCGTCGGCCACACCGAGGAAGATCGCTTCACCACCATCCGCATGCCGCGCCGCGCGCTGCTCGAGATCCATCCGCGCGCCGAGGACAAGCTGTCGCAAGTGCTCTCGGACGGCGCGCTCGCCGAGACGATCTTGCGCTACCACTCCCTTGCCGCCCATCATGCGCCGCATCTCGATGCCGTCGGCCAGCGCCTCACCGCGCAGCACATGGTCGATCTCGTCGGCCTGCTGCTCGGCACCGACGCCGAACATGCAAGTCTCGCGCGCGGGCGAGGTCATGCGGCGGCCCGTCTCGATCTCATGCGCGCCGACGTGATGGCTGCGCTTGGCCGCAACGATCTCTGCCTGTCCGAGATTGCTACGCGCTCCGGCCTGAGCCCGCGTCAGGCACAGCGCCTGTTCGAGCAGGCCGGAACGACCTTCACCGAATTCGTGTTGGAGCAGCGCCTGCTGCAGGCGCGCAAGCTGCTCAGCGATCCCCGCGCCAGGACCCGCAAGATCAGCGACATCGCGCATTCGTCTGGCTTCTCCGATCTGTCCTATTTCAACCGCGCCTTCCGCAAGCGCTTTGCCGCGACGCCGTCGGAACTGCGCGAGGCCTGAGCCGACCGAGAATTTGTGCGGCGCGCCGGTACCACCGCAGTTGGTCCATCCGGCAGGATGAGCTATATTTGTCTGCGCGGTCAGACAGCTTGATCGTTCGTCGCTTCGTCGTCGCTCTCTTGGGAAATGCAGTCAACGGACATGGCGCGTATCGTCGTGCTCGGCGCCGGGTTTGCAGGTCTGTGGGCGGCCATCGGTGCCGCACGCAAGCGCGAGGAGATCGGCGCGGCCGGCCGTGACATCGAGATCCGTGTCATCGATCGCAATCCCTACCACAACATCCGCGTCCGCAATTACGAGGCCGATCTCAGCGAGGTCGCGCTTCCGCTGCCGCAGCTGCTCGATCCGATCGGCGTCAGTCACGGGATCGGCGAGGTCGAAGCCATCGATCCGGCACGGCGGGAGATTTCGCTGGTCACGGGAGGCGGCGACGAGACGCTGGCTTATGACCGGCTGGTGCTGGCGCTCGGCAGCGAAGTGATGCGTCCCGACATTCCCGGGCTTGCCGAGCATGCTTTCGATGTCGACACTTATTCAGCGGCGCGCCACCTCGAGGATCATCTCACCTCGCTCGGACGCAGCGTGCCCGCGCCGGGGCGCTCGACGATCGTCGTGGTCGGCGCCGGCTTCACCGGCATCGAGGTCGCGGCCGAGATGCCCGACAGGCTGGCGCGCGCCGGCATTACCGGCAGCCGCCGCATCATCCTGGTCGATCCCAATCCGGTGGTGGGCGCCACGATCGGCGCGCATGCGCGTCCCGTCATCGCGACGGCGTTGGCCTCGCTTGACGTCGAGACGCGGCTCGGCGTGCGCGTCGTCTCCGTCGAGGCCGCCGGACTGCGTCTGAGCTCGGGCGAATTCATTCCGACGCGGACGGTGATCTGGTGTGCCGGGATGCGCGCGAGCCCCTTGGCCGCAAGCTTTCCGGACGCACGCGATCGCCTCGGGCGTCTTCTGGTCGATCCCATGATGCGGGTTGCGGATGCCGGCGGCGTGTTCGCGGCCGGCGACGTCGCCTCGAGCGTGGTCGACGGCTTGCATCCGACCGTGATGTCCTGCCAGTTCGCGCGTCCGATGGGCCGCTTCGCCGGCCACAATGTGGTCGCCGATCTCGCGGGCCTGCCGATGCTGCCGCTGCGGATAGACTGGTACGTGACCGTGCTCGATCTCGGCGGCTGGGGCGCACTCTATACGGAAGGGTGGGACCGCGAAGTCCGCGCCACCGGCGCGGCCGCGAAGGCAACCAAGCAGACGATCAACCGCAAGCGCATCTATCCGCCGTTGTCGGGCAGCAAGGACGAGCTATTCGCTGCGGCAGTCCCAACCGTGCAGGCGCCGCCGCCGACGTATGGGGCGCGGTAGTATCCGTGCCTGTTGCGGGATGACGGCGGTACGTTTTCCATCGTCATTGCGAGCGTAACGAAGCAATCCAGAATGTCTCTGCGGAGGGATTCTGGATTGCTTCGTCGCAAGAGCTCCTCGCAATGACGCAGCTGCACGCGCGTGCGCTCACGGTGACGACATACCCCAGACATGAGAAAGCGCCCGTGGGGGGCGGGCGCTTTCTGTAGTCGACTTGGGGTTGGGGTCGTCTACATATCCACGTGGCGACTTTGGGGGGCTGATAAAGAGCCGCGTGAATTCCTGAAACTCAAATCTCCTTAGCGAACGAGGGAAACGTTCGAGCTGGTGATAGCGATCGGCTTGCCCGCCTTCATGACGCGAGCGGTCTGGGTCAGGCCGTCATCTGAACTCGTACGCGCGGTGATCCCGAGACCCGCCACCGTGATGCCGGCAACGAGCGCGACAACCACGATCTTGAGGTGGGTCGAGCGATCTGCGCTGTAAATCGAGTGGTTCATGGAAGGCTCCTGCCGCCATCTACCCGAAGTAGTCGCCTGCGTGCTTGGGCAGGTTCATGCTTCCGGTGCCCAACAACCTAGTATTGGGGGATTCGTTCCCAAGAGGCGATCACAAGGGCGTGACAGGACGTGAGAAGCCGCGATCAGAAAACGACCCTTGATCGTGCAATTTAGCAATTATTTCAAAGCTGTAATGTGTCTGCCAAGCGCCTTGCCCGCCGTCGATCGGCAAGGCGCCAAAACCTGAAAAACCATTTGCCTGTGGCCAAAAAACACACGGCTTCTTAAGGCAAATCAGATGCTTCCGACCGTTTTCAACCTCGCCCTGGGGTGGATTTCAGCCTGCGACAGCACGGTCGTCTGGGCCCGGAACCGCTCGACCAGGGAACGCACGAAGGGACGAATTGCCGCAGAGGTGACCAGCACCGGGGCCTCGCCTTCACGCGCCGCGCGCTCGAAGGCGTCGCGCACGCCGGTCATGAACTCCGACAGCTTCGAGGGCTGCATCGCGAGGCTGCGCTCCTCGCCCTGGCCGATAATGTATTCGGCGAAGGCTTGTTCCCAACGGGCCGACAGCGCGATCAGCGGCAGGTAGCCGCTGTAAGAGGTGTTCTGCGCACAGATCTGCCGCGCCAGGCGGGCGCGGACGTGCTCGACCATGGTGGCCGGATTGCGCGAGAAGGCGAGCGAGTCGGCGATGCCTTCGAGGATGGTCGAGAGGTCGCGGATCGAGATGCGCTCGGCGAGCAGCAGCTGCAGCACGCGCTGGATGCCGGAGACGGTGACCTGTCCGGGCACGATGTCCTTGACCAGCTCGCCCTGCTCCTTCGGCAGCTCCTTGAGCAGCTTCTGCACCTCGCCATAGGAGAGCAGGTCCGACATGTTGGCCTTGAGCAGCTCGGTGAGGTGGGTCGAGAGCACGGTCGCGGCGTCGACGACGGTATAGCCCTTGAGCGAGGCCTCCTCCTTGAGGCTGGCATCGACCCAGGTCGCGGGCAGGCCGAAGGTCGGCTCGGTGGTGTGGATGCCGGGCACCTGCACCTGGCTGCCGCCGGGGTCCATGACCATGAACTGGTTCGGCCAGATCTTGCCGGTGCCGGCGTCGACCTCCTTGATCTTGATGATGTAGGTGTTGGCTTCGAGCTGGACGTTGTCGAGGATGCGCACGGCGGGCATCACAAAACCCATCTCGATCGCGAGCGAGCGGCGCAGCGCCTTGATCTGCTCGGTGAGGCGATCGGTGCCGTCGGGGCCGTTGACCAGCGGCAGCAGGGCATAGCCGAGCTCGATCTTGAGATCGTCGATCTTCAACGCCGCGGAGATCGGCTCCTCCGCCGCAGCGGAGCCGGCTGCGCCCGGCGTTCCGGGCGCAGGTGCGGTCTTCGCGACTTCCTCAGCCCTGGCAGTCGCCCGGTTGCGGTTGCGGGCGTGCCAGGCGAGCGCACCGGCGCCGGAGCCGAGCGCCAGGAAGGGAAGGGTCGGGATGCCCGGCAGGGCCGCCAGCACCAGCATGACCGCCGCGGACATCGCGAGCGCCTGCGGATATCCGGAGAACTGCTTCATCAACGCCTTGTCGGCGGCGCCGGACACGCCGGCCTTGGAGACGAGCAGGCCGGCCGCGGTCGAAACGATCAGCGCCGGCACCTGGGTGACGAGGCCGTCACCGACGGTCAGCAGCGTGTAGCTGCGGCCGGCATCGGCAAAGGACAGACCCTGCTGCGCCACGCCGATGATCATGCCGCCGACGACGTTGATGAAGACGATCAGGAGGCCGGCGATGGCATCGCCGCGGACGAATTTGGAGGCACCGTCCATGGCGCCGAAGAAGCCGCTCTCGTCCTCCAAATCCTTGCGCCGCTGCTTGGCGACCGTCTCGTCGATCAGGCCGGCGGAGAGGTCGGCGTCGATCGCCATCTGCTTGCCGGGCATGGCGTCGAGGTGGAAGCGTGCCGCGACTTCGGCGATACGGCCCGAACCCTTGGTGATGACGACGAAGTTGACGATGATCAGGATGGCGAAGACGATGATGCCGATGACGAAATTGCCGCCCATCACGAAGCTGCCGAAGGCTTCGATGACGTGACCGGCGGCATCCGTGCCCTCGTGCCCGTGCGACAGGATCAGGCGGGTCGAGGCCATGTTGAGCGACAGCCGCAGCATGGTCGAGATCAGCAGAACGGTCGGAAAAGCGGAGAATTCCAGCGGCGCCTGGATGAACAGCGACGTCATCAGGATCAGGATCGAGAGTGTGATCGAAATCGCCAGGAACAGGTCCAGCACTATCGCAGGCAGCGGAAGGATCAGCACCACCAGGATGGTGAGAACGCCGAGCGCGAGCGCGATATCGCCGCGCTTGAGGATGTTGCCGACTTCGGCAAGGGTCGGGAAACCGGCGTTCGTGCTGCCTACGCCCTGTCCTGCGGTGACGTCGACCATGGTAGCTGCCCCTCCGCGCGACTGCCGTCCGCGCGCCCCAAATGTCTGCGCGGCGGCCGAGGGGCCGCCGTTCCGAAAGTGAGGCACCGCACTGGCGTCCACGGGAGCTCCCGTTCTACGCGGCTGACGACACTCGACTCCACTGGGCAATTCTTGCCGGGTGTATGGTTAGCAAAGGGTTAATAAAGGGTGCGGCATGGGGGCTGACCGGGGTATTTCGGCCATCTGGCAGGCAAGCAGTCGTCATGCCCGGCTTGTCCCGCCGAAGGCGTGGATGGCCGGGACGAGCCCGGCCATGATTTGTGGAAGCGTCTGGGGCCGATATCGGCGGACGGAGGAAGTGGCCCTACTTCGCCTTCTCCATCCGGGTCACCGTATAGCCCGAAGTCGCCTCTTCGGCTTCGAAAGTCACCTTGTCGCCGACCTTCACCTGCTTGAGCACGGCCGGGTCCTTGACGCGGTAGATCATGGTCATGGGTTCATCCATGCCGAGGTTCTTCGCGGGCCCGTGCTTGAGCGTGATCTTGCCGGCGCCCTCGTCGATCTTCTTGACCTCGCCGCTGATCGCGGCGCCCTGGGCTGCCAGGGCACCTGTGGCACGGCCGACGGCCAGCGCCAGCGCGGCGGCGATACGGATGATGCGGTTCATGGGAGCCTCCCTTGCGTTACTTCACGGTGACGTGGCCGACCATGCCGTAGTCGCGGTGGTCGGGAATCAGGCAGGAAAATTCGAACGTGCCGGCCTTGCTGAACTTCCAGAGGATCTCGGCTGTCTTGCTCGGCGCGAGCCTGACCCCGTTGGGATCGTCATGCTCCATGTGCGGGTGCTTCTTCATCTCCACCGCATGCGCGAGATTCTCCTTTGTGGTGGCGAGCAGGAATTCATGGTCCTCCTTACCGACATTGCGCAGCACGAAGCGAATCTGCTCGCCGCGTTTGACCTCGATCCTGGCGGGGGCATAGTCCATCTCGTTCAGCAGGATCTCGATGGTGCGCGCGGGCTTTTTGGGATCGCCGGGCTCGCCGGCCGAAAAGGTGCCGTGCCCGTGCTGGTCGTGGGCCAAGGCCGGCGCGGTGGAAAGCGCGGCCAGCGCGAGACCGAGCTTGATCGTCGTCTTCATTGGTAGCTCCAGTTGGTGGTGGTTCATCGAAACGCTCACATCTTCATGTTCTTCATCGGCGGTCCGCCTGGTTGTTGCCGCACGGGCTCCGGGGCCGGCGGCGTGACCTCGTAGGCGACGGTGCCCTGCGGGAATTGGTAGGGGCCGGGATCGCGATAATCGTCCCGCGCGAGGCCTTCGCGGATCTTCATCACCGTGAACATGCCGCCCATCTCGATCGGGCCGAACTGACCGGTGCCGGTCATCATCGGCAGCGTGTTGTCGGGCGCGGGCATCTCCATGTTGCCCATCGCCATGCCGGTCGAGCCCATCGCCATGCCGTCAGGCGCGAGCTTGCCGACCGCCTTGACGAGATCCTTGCGCGACACCCCGATCATATTGCGCATGTCGTGTCCCATCGCATTCATGGTGTGATGCGACTTGTGGCAGTGGAACGCCCAGTCGCCGGGGTTGTCGGCGAGCACGTCGAACACCCTGACAGCGCCGACCGGTACGTCCGTCGTCGTCTCCGGATATTGCGCGCTCTCCGGAATCCAGCCGCCGTCGGTGCAGGTCACCGCAAAGCTGTGGCCGTGCAAATGGATCGGATGGTTGGTCATGCTGAGATTGCCGATGCGCACGCGCACCTTGTCGCCGAGCCTGACCGGCAGCGGATCGATGCCGGGAAACACCCGCGCATTCCAGGTCCACATGTTGAAGTCGGTCATCTCGTTGACCTTCGGCAGATAAGTGCCGGGATCGACGCGATAGGTGCTCATGACGAAGACGAAGTCGCGGTCCACGGCCCGAAAGCTCGGGTCGCGCGGATGCACGACGACCATGCCCATCATGCCCATCGCCATCTGCACCATCTCGTCCGAATGCGGATGGTACATGAAGGTCCCGCTCTTCCTCATCTCGAACTCGTAGACGAAGGTTTTTCCCGGCTGGATGTGCGGCTGGGTAAGTCCGCCGACACCGTCCATGCCGCTGGGAATGATCATGCCGTGCCAGTGCACGGTGGTGTATTCGGGCAGCCTGTTGGTCACGAAGATGCGGACCTTGTCGCCCTCGACGGCCTCGATCGTCGGGCCCGGTGACTGGCCGTTATAGCCCCACAAATTCACCTTCATGCCCTCGGCGAATTCGCGCACCACGGGCTCGGCGACGAGATGGAATTCCTTCCAGTCGCCGTTCATCCGGAACGGCAGCGACCAGCCGTTCAGCGTGACGACGGGGCGATAGTCCGGCCCACTGACGGGGTGCAGCGGCGGCTGCATCACCACCTTGTCCATGTGCGGGGCTTCCGGAATCGAGGCGGCCTGGGCGCGGCCGCTGACGACGGATGCGCCGGCGAGCGCGGCGCTACCCAAAAATCCTCGGCGGGAAAACATGTTGGCCTCCATGTCAGTGACCGCCATCGGCAGGCGCTGCCGCGGCGAGAGTGGTTGAATTGTCGCCGTCAGCAGGCGCGCCGCCGCCATTGACGGCGGTCTGCAAGTCGGATTGGGCAAGGAAAAATCTTTGCCTGGCATCGATTGCACCGCGCAGCGACGCGAGCCGCTGCCGCGCCTCGGTGAGCAGCGCGAAGATATCGACCTGCATGCTGGAGAAGCGGAGCTGCATCTCCTCCGTGATGATTTTTCGCAAGGGGATGATCTCGCGCTGATAATGGCTGGCGATGTCGTAGCCGGAGCGATAGACCCGATAAGCATCGCGTGCCTCGGAGCGTACATTCACGGCGCGCTCGGTCAGCCGGTTGAAGGCGAAATTGTAGGTCTCCGCCGCCTGCCGCACCCGCACCTCGCCGCCGTCGAAGATCGGGATCTGGAACTGCACGTCGAAGCCGCGCTCGCGGAACGGCGCGCCTTCCGGATCCCGGGTCCGGCGGGAGATGCCGGCAAGATCGAGCAGTGTCACGAAGCGCGTCGCCTCCGTGAGGTTCAGCGACTTTGCGAGCGCGCTCAGCTCGAGCCGCGCGATCTGCAGGTCGATGCGATGGGCGACCGCGTCGGCTTCGATCGACGGCAAAGCCTGCGGCCGGCGCGGCAGCGGCGGCAGTTGATTGGGCAGCCGGAAGTCGAGGCCGCCGTCCCACAGCCCCATCAGGCGCGCCAGCTTTTCGCGCGCGCTCGTCGCCGTCTGTCGCGCGGTGGCGAGGTCGGCGGTGGTTTCGGCGTAAAACACCTGTTCTCGGGCCTGATCGAGCTTGTTGATCGAGCCAGTTTCGCCGAGCTTGACCGCGAGCTGCGCGGTTGATTCCGCCGTCGCCTTCGCATCCGTCAGCAACGCCACCATCTCGTTGCCGCCAACGGCGCGCCAATAAGCGCGGCGGACATCGGCGGCAAGCCGCAACGTCGCCAGGCTTGCGCGCAATTGCGCCTGGCGGAAACGGTCGCGGGCGATTTCCGAGCGGAACGGCAGGGTGGCGAGCGCGAGGATGTCGCCGACAATTTGACGCTCGATTTCGCTGGCGCCGTTGCCCGAGATCCGGGAGACCGAGAACACGGGATTGGGCGGCAGGCTCTGCTCGACGAGATCGGTCTCGGCCAGCGCCAGCTCGTTATAAGCGGCCTGAAGCCCCTTGTTGTTGAGCAGTGCGATCTGCACGGCGGTCTCGATGCTGAGTGTTCGCGACAGCAGCTGGCGAACGCGCGCGTCGACCGCGCCGGCTCCTTCGGTTGTTCGCACAAAGGCGACATCCTTGTTGATGGTCTGGCTCGTCAGCTCCGAGACGGCATTCATGCCGCTTTCCGGCGAGAAGGCGGCGCAGCCTGCAAGTCCAAACGAGGTGAGACCGAGCAGGCTTAGCGCGAGACGATGTGTCATGGCGCGCTCCTACCGGTCTTGCTTGAGCTGCGGCGCGACGCTCTCGTTGCGCTCGCGCCATGGTGCCGGCGTCGCGGGCCGCAGGCTGGTGTAGGGCGCAATCGTCGAACGATAGCCGGCGCGCGCGATCTTGGCCGCGGGATCGGCAGGATCAGCGCCAGCGACTTGTATCGTTGCCGGCATGCAGCCGGACAACGCCAAGGCCGTCGCGGCCAGCAGCGGCCAATTGAATCGAAAGTGTCGTCCCCGCGCCGCGGATGCAGCGGCGGACTTCGCCCCGGAAAGCGTAAGCATGAGTCATCCCTGATCTGTCTGGAGACCACAGGTGCGCGCGCGCGGATGCGCGCTCGGCCTGACGTCGTCGCGCGTCAGATCAGGCGATCGGAGGGCGGTAGTGCAGGGGCGGCGCCGCGCTGTGCAGGCTGGCCACGATCTCGGGCGAGCAGGCGGAAACCGGCTGAAGCGACTTTGCGACGCTGGGCAGGTCGGCCGGCAGCGCGCTCACGCACATCATCGCGCAGCACGGTCCCGCCGTACCCTTGCCGCCGTGATGATGAGGGGTGGGGGGCGCGTCCTGCACGGCGCCCTGATGATGCGCATGCGGCCTGGCGTGGTCATGCGAGGCGCCGTCATGCGTGTGGCCGGCCTGCATCTGGTGATGCACCGGCACGCGGTCGGCGAGAAGCGCGTCGTCGAGGCACGGTGCTGGAGCGCTACCCCAGGCGAGGCTTGCGGCCGGCGCGATCACGCAGAACAGATAGGCGAAGGCAATGAAGCGCCCCACCTTGATCCGCATCGATCGTGTCAATCGCAGCAACATTCCGCCGACATGCTCTCCGCGCCGCCGTGTTGCATGCGCTGATTTGCAAAATAATGACAAAACGCGCGTTCGCCAAGCTCCATCTTACCGCAGTGCACCGTGCATGCCCAATATCGCGCCACAATGGTTGACCCTGTGGTGATCCGCGGGCCATGGTCCCGCCCGTGCACGCACCAAATCAGTTAGGACAAACACCCGAAGCATTCACCCCTGATTCGCGTCAGGCCTGGATGCGCCTCGTCATTGCGCTTCTGATCGGCTCGATCGGCGGTGTCGGCATGTGGGCGATCGTCGTCATGATTCCCGCGGTGCAGGCCGAATTCTCCGCCACGCGCGGCGCGGTGTCGCTGGCTTTCACCCTGATGATGTTCGGTTTCGGGCTTGGCGGCGTCATCGCCGGCAGGATCACCGACCGCTTCGGCATCGTGGCGGCTATGGCGATCAGCATTGCCTTCCTCGGGGTCGCCAATGTGCTGGCGGGTCTGTCGACCCAGCTCTGGCAGTTCGTGGCGGCGTATTTCCTGATCGGGCTCGGCACGTCGGCGACCTTTGCGCCGCTGATGGCGGAGGCCTCGCACTGGTTCGAGCGCTATCGCGGCCTGGCCGTGACGATCGTCGCCAGCGGCAATTATGTCGCCGGCACGATGTGGCCGCCGCTCGTGAGCACGGGCATGCAGACGATCGGCTGGCGCTTCACTCATATCGGCATCGGCCTCGTCTGCGTCAGCCTGATGACCATCCTGGTGCTGGTCCTGCGCGCGCAGATGGGCGACGACAAGGTTCACGATCATGCCAATGCAGCGCCGCCGCGGGTCGACCTCAAGCTCTCGACCAACACGCTGACGGTGCTGCTCTCGATCGCCAGCATTTCCTGCTGCGTCGCCATGGCAATGCCGCAGGTGCATATCGTCGCCTATTGCGGCGATCTCGGATATGGCGTGGCGCGCGGCGCCGAGATGCTGTCGCTGATGATGGCCTGCGGCATCGTCAGCCGGATCGGCTCCGGCTACCTCGCCGACAAGATCGGCGGCATCCCCACACTGCTGATCGGTGCGGTGGCGCAAGGCTTTGCACTCGTGTTCTATCTGTTCTTCGACGGCCTGACCTCGCTCTATTTAATCTCCGCGATGTTCGGCCTGTTCCAGGGCGGCATCGTGCCGAGCTATGCCATCATCGTGCGCGAGGCGATGCCGGCGAGCGAGGCCGCAACCCGCGTCGGCATCGTGATCTTCGCCTCCGTGTTCGGCATGTCCTTCGGCGGCTGGGTCTCGGGCGTCATCTTCGATGCGACAGGTTCCTACGCCGCGGCGTTCGCCAACGGCGTGGCGTGGAACGCGCTCAATATCGGCATCGTCTTGACGCTGCTGATCCGCTCGCGGATCAATGCAGTCAGGACCGGTCCGGGTTTTGCGACCTAGACTGCCTGTCCCGCCTTCAGCAGCGAACAACCCGTGATCTTGTAGCTGCCGTCCGGCTGCTGCTCCAGCGTGTAGAGCGCTTCCCAGGCCTCGCCATTGGCATCGATGATATGGACGTGCTGGGCAATCCGGCTGCCCTCGCTCTTGCTGTCGCCAAATTCAAAGCTCTTGTGCCGATAGACCGGCGGATAGCCGTTTTGCACCATGGACATGAAGATGTCGGGCGCGGGGAAGATCTCCTGGATCGCAAAAGCGGCGTAGGAATAGGCCCCGCGCGCGTCGTCGCGGCCGAATGCCTGCTCCTGGGCGCGGATGATACTCTGTGCCGTCGCGACATCGTCGGCGCGCGCTGAGATGGGACCGAAGGCGACACTGAGAAAGACCAGCAAGGCGGCGATGCGCATGACAAGCTCCGCGTTGAAATCCCGGCGGCGCCGATCCTAGCACATCTCGCGGGCTATCGCTTCCGCTTTGCAGCCGGCTTCGCAGGCTTGGCGGACGCGCGGACCTTGGCTTTCATGGCAGGCTGCACCCGCAAACCGTCAACGAACACGTCGAGCATCCGCAGCACCGAGGATTGCCAGCCGGGCTGGTCGTGCATGTAGCACATGCCGAAGAACGCGCGCAGCAAGTCCTCGGGACTGATGTCCGCGCGCATCGCGCCGGCCGCGGCTGCGCGATCGAGCAGCGAGCCGATCGCCTTGGTCAGGCGCTCAAAGGAAAAGGCATGCAACTCCGACCCGCTCTGCACCGCGAGTGCCAGGGCTGCCACCATGCCCTTCTTGGTGGCAACGAATTCGACTCCTGAGCGCAGCCAGCGCCTGAGCGCGTCGACCGGGTCACTGGCGTTCTTCAACTGCTCGGCGAGCTCGCTGAGCTGCTCGACCTCGCGCCGGTACACCGCCTCGAACAAATCCTCGCGGGTCGGGAAATGCCGATAGAGCGTGCCGATGCCGACGCCGGCGCGTTTTGCGACGGCCTCCAGGCTCGCCTCCGGACCACCCGCGTTGAACACGGCCTTGGCCGCCTCGAGCACGCGCTCGCGATTGCGCACGGCATCGGCGCGGGGCTTGCGGGTCTGGTCGGTGTGCTCGTCCATCCAGGCAATGTAGATCACGAATTAGTTAGATTGAACCCTTGTGGGGCTGCATCGCGTTGATGCGCACGGGCTTTTGACGAATTCCAAATATTTCCCGCCGGCCCTTGTTAAGCGGAGGCTGCCTCCGTATTTTCGCTGAAGACGCTGGCTCGGATGATATTCGGACGGCGCGGAATCGACGGCGGCCACGGCGGTGGCGCGCTGCACGATCACTCATGTCTATACCTGATCGGAGCCTTGTATGAACCACTCCATCAGCCTCACCGTGAACGGTGCACGGCGCGACTTCGTCCTCGACGATCCGCGCGTCACGTTGCTCGATCTCCTGCGTGAGCGCCTCCATCTGACCGGAACCAAGAAGGGATGCGACCGCGGCCAATGCGGCGCCTGCACCATTCTCGTCGACGGCAAGCGCATCAACTCCTGTCTCGCGCTGGCCATCAGTCATGACAGCGCCGACATTCTCACCATCGAGGGCGTGGCGCGCGGCGACCAGCTTCACCCCGTGCAGGCCGCTTTCATCGCCCATGACGGATTTCAGTGCGGCTTCTGCACGCCCGGCCAGATCATGAGCGCGATCGGCATGATGAGCGAGGCGCAGGCCGGCAACGATCCCGAGCGCATTCGCGAATGCATGAGCGGCAATCTGTGCCGCTGCGGCGCCTATGCCGGCATCGTCGATGCCGTGCTCGACGCGCAGGCCGGCATGGACGAATCCAATCAGAGGCGCTCCGCATGAAGCAATTTGATTACGTCAGGCCGGCCACGGTTGCCGAGGCCGTCGCCGCCGCGACGCAGCCGGGCGCCGCCTATCTTGCCGCCGGCACCAATCTGCTCGATCTGATGAAGGGCGGCGTCAGCCGTCCGGATCGTCTGGTCGACGTTACCCATCTCGACGGACTCGATCGGGTCGAGCGCCTCGCCGACGGTGGTATCCGCATCGGCGCACTAGTGAGTAACGCCGATCTTGCGCATGACGCAGATTTTGCCAAGGCCTATCCGGCCGTCGCCGAAGCGCTACTCTCCGGCGCATCGGCGCAGCTGCGCAACGCCGCGACCATCGGCGGCAATCTGCTGCAACGGACGCGCTGTGCCTATTTCTACGACACCGCAAGTCGCTGCAATAAGCGCGAGGCCGGCAGCGGCTGCGACGCTCGCGACGGCGAGAACCGCACCCACGCCGTGCTCGGCTGGAGCGAAAACTGCATCGCCACGCATCCGTCCGACTTCTGCGTGCCGCTGGTTGCGCTCGACGCCATCGTCGAGATTGAGGGCAGGAACGGGCGGCGCGAGATCGCGCTCGACGAATTGCATCGCCTGCCCGGCGATACGCCCGAGCGTGAATCGGCGCTTGAACCGGGTGATCTCATCGTCGCGGTGCGCCTGCCGCCCGCTGCGCGCGGCTTTGCCGCTCATGCGCGCTATCTCAAGGTCCGCGACAGAACGTCCTACGCGTTTGCCGTCGTCTCGGCTGCCGCTGCGCTGCGGATCGAGAACGGCAAGATCGCGGAGGCGCGGCTTGCGCTCGGCGGTGTCGCCGCAAAGCCCTGGCGCGCCCGCGCTGCGGAGGATGTGCTCAGGAACGTCGCGCCCACGGTGGACGCTTTCCAGGAAGCCGCCTCGCGCGCGCTCGCCGACGCAAAACCGTCCGGCGACAACGCCTTCAAGATCGAGCTCGCGCGCCGCATCGTCGTACGCGCGCTGAGCCTCGCCGCCGCCGGTACGCCCGTGCGCATCCCCGCGCTGCCGGCCTCTCCCTTTGCCTCGACGTCCGGAGCCATTCATGCCCGAGCTTAATCTCACCAGCGCGCCCGCTCATCTGCGCCACGGCTCGAACATCGGCCAGCCGCTGACCCGCCGCGACGGGGTCCTCAAGGTCAAGGGCCAGGCGACCTACGCCGCCGACAATCATCCGCCCGGCATGCTGTTTGCGGTGATGGCCGTTTCCAGCATTTCGCGCGGTCGCGTGACTTCGCTCGATGTCGCCGCTGCCAAGCGCCACCCCGGCGTCGTCGATGTCATGACGTCAGACCACAAGCCTGAGCTTGCGATCGACCCCGAGATCAAGACCAATCCATTCGTGTTCCGGATGGAGGTGTTGCAGAGCAATGAGGTCCGATACGCCAACCAGCCTATCGCCGTCGTGATCGCCGAGACGCTGGAGGCGGCGACGGAAGGCGCGGCGCTGCTGGCGCCGCGCTACGAGACGCTGCCCGCGCTCATCGGCCTCGATGCGGGTGAAAGCTTCGTGCCGCCGGTCGTCGGTGTCGGCAACCCCACGGAAAATCACCGCGGCGATGTCGAGGCGGGGCTTGCCTCCGCCGACAAGCGGATCGACGCGATCTACGAAACGCCGCCGCAATATCACAACGCAATGGAGCCGCATGCGATCGTGGCTGCCTGGAACGGCGACAGTCTGCAGATCGACATGCCGACCCAGGGTCTCATGCTGTCGCTGGCGCGCGTTGCCGAATTGTTCGGCATCGCACACGACAAGATCCACATCCGCAGCCCGTTCCTCGGCGGCGGGTTCGGCTCGAAGGGGCTCATGGCCGGCCCTCCGGTGCTCGGCATTATGGCGGCAAAGCTCGTCGGCAAACCGGTCAAGCTGGTGCTGCGCCGTGAGCAGATGTACGGCCCGGTCGGCCATCGCGCGCCGACGCGGCAGCGGCTGCGCATCGGCACAGATGGCGAGGGGCGCCTGACCGCGCTCGATCACCATGCGAGGACCGTGTCGAGCACGTTCGACGATTTCTACGAACCCGCGGCTGATGCCTCGCACACGCTCTATGCGGCGCCCGCGATCCGCACCTCGCATGATGCCGTGCGCGTCAACACCGGCACGCCGTTGTTCATGCGCGCGCCCGGCGAGGCCACCGGCTCGATCGCGCTAGAGAGCGCGATCGACGAGATGGCGTGGGCTTGCGGCATCGATCCGCTCGCCTTTCGTCTGAAGAACTATGCCGAGGTCGAGCCCATCACCGGCAAGCCGTTCTCGTCCAAGGCATTGCGCGCCTGCTACGAGCAGGGAGCGGCGCGCTTCGGCTGGGCGAAGCGATCGCTCCAGCCGCGGCAGATGCGCGACGACGATGGCCTTCTGGTCGGCTGGGGCATGGGCACCGCGACGTTCCCGGCGCTGATGTTCCAGGCCGAGGCACGCGCAGTGCTTCGCCGCGACGGCTCCGGCGCCATGGAAATCGGCGCGCATGACATGGGGCAGGGCGCCTGGACGGCGCTGGCGCAGATTGCGGCCGACGAACTGGGGCTTGATATCGACCGCGTCGAGTTCAAGGCGGGTTCATCCGACCTGCCCGATGCCGGCATCGCCGGCGGCTCGGCACACACGGCAACCGCGGGTGCCGCGATCCACAGCGCAGGCGCGGCCGTGATTGCAAAACTCGCCGATCTCGCCACCAACGATGAGCGCTCGCCGCTGTTTGGCGCCGGCAATGCCGGCGTGATCGCGCGCGATGGCAGGTTGATCCGGCGCGACGACGAGAGCCGCGGCGAAAGCTATTCCGAGATTCTCGCGCGCGCCAGCGTCGCCGAGCTCGAGGCGCGCGGCACGGGCGCGCCGAATCCGGCGGCGATGGAGGAGTATGCGATGCACGCCCACGGCGCGGTGTTCGCGGAGGTGAAGGTCGATCCCGAGCTCGGCCAGGTCCGCGTCACCCGCATGGTCGGCGCTTTCGCCGCGGGACGCATCGTCAACCCGCGTATGGTGCAGAGCCAGCTGTTCGGTGGCATGATCTGGGGCCTGTCCTTCGCGTTGCACGAGGAAGCCATCACCGACCGCCGCACGGGCCGGATCATGAACGCCAATCTCGGCGAGTACCATATCCCGGTGAATGCCGACGTGCCGCCGCTCGACGTGATCACGGTCGATGAGCACGACCCGCACGTGAACGCGCTCGGTATCAAGGGTGTCGGCGAGATCGGCATCACCGGCAGTGCGGGCGCGGTTGCCAACGCGGTGTGGCATGCGACGGGCGTCCGTGTCCGCCGTTTCCCGATCCGGATCGAGGAGTTGCTGACGTAGCCTTTAAGCAGCGGCGGGCGAGGCCGTCTCGCTCTCCGCCTGCTAGTGCAGCTTCTTGCGAAGAGCCTTGAGCGCTTCTCGCTGCGACTCGATGTAGTTCGCGATGGCCTTGCGCAGCTCCTCCGAATGGAGCTTGTCGTTGTCGCGCTGCACTTCATCGAGTGCGGCCTCTGCATTTGCGAGCGTGATCTTCATAGCGAGCCCTGTTACGAAGCGGCTCCGGAAAGCGGAGGCTGCTTGGCTATGGCTCGAAATATATAGAGGATCAGGCTGCGGAAATTGAGATGGCTCAAGCTCCGTAAGATACCGGTGGCTCCGTAGGATCGCGGATAACTTCAAAATGTCGGCGGTGTGCAGGCCGAGATCACCTCGCACGGCTTGCCGCCGACGCAGCGGAAGCGATGCGGACGCCGGCTCTCGAAGTAATAGGCATCGCCCGGATTGAGGATGCGGCGCTCGTCCTCGACGGTGACTTCGAGCTTTCCCGAGATCACGATGCCGCCTTCCTCGCCGTCATGGACGAGGTGAACGCGCCCGGTGTCGCTGCCGGGCTCGTAGCGCTCCTTCAGAATCTGCAGGCTGCGACCGAACAGATTGTCGCCGATCTGCCGATAGGAGATCGGCTTCTTGCCGACCTCGGTCAGCTCTTCGCCGCGGTAAAATATCTTGCGCCGGCTCTCCGGCTCCAGCGCGAAGAATTCGGCGAGCCCCATCGGAATGCCGTCGAGGATGCGCTTGAGGGCGCCGACCGACGGGTTCATCTGGTTGGATTCGATCAGCGAGATCGTCGAATTGGTGACGCCGGCGCGCTTGGCGAGTTCGCGCTGCGACAGCTTCTGGCGCGCCCGGATGAATCGCAGCCGTCCACCGATATCGACGCTCATGTCCCTGTCCCGTGTTGCAGGTGTTGCGGATCGCGCAAATATGGACCGGCAGCCCCAGTTAAATCAATGGCTTGCAGCCTCTCAGAAAAGGACTTGTTGCGCTATTCAAGCCGTGCCTCTGGTAGCAGGTCAGCAAAGGAGCGTGGCCCGTGACCCTTCATCAGATTCCGAACACCATCAAGACCGACTCGTTCTGGATGCCGTTCACGGCCAACCGGCAATTCAAGAAGGCGCCGCGCCTGTTCTCCTCGGCCGAGGGCATGCACTACACCACCGTCGACGGCCGCAAGGTGATCGACGCCTCCGCCGGCCTCTGGTGCGTCAATGCCGGCCACGGCCGCAAGCAGATCGCCGCCGCCGTCGAGCGCCAGCTGATGACGCTGGACTTCGCACCGTCGTTCCAGATGGGCCATCCGCTGGCATTCGACTTCGCCGAGCGTCTGGCCGAGATCGCGCCGAAGGGTCTCGATCGCATCTTCTTCACCAATTCCGGCTCCGAGTCGGTCGACACCGCGCTGAAGATCGCGCTCGCCTATCACCGCGCCAACGGCCAGGCGAGCCGCACCCGTTTGATCGGCCGCGAGCGCGGCTATCACGGCGTCGGCTTCGGCGGCACCTCGGTCGGCGGCATGGTCGCCAACCGCCGCGCCTTCGCGACCCTGCTGCCGGGCGTCGACCACATCCGCCACACCCACGATCTCACCCGCAACGCCTTCGCCAAGGATCAGCCCGAGCATGGCGCCGAGCTCGCCGATGATCTCGAGCGGTTGGTGGCCCTGCATGGCGCCGAGACCATCGCCGCCGTCATCGTCGAGCCAGTGCCCGGATCGACCGCGGTGTTGCCGCCGCCGAAGGGCTATCTCCAGCGCCTGCGCGAGATCTGCGACAAGCACGGTATTCTCCTGATCTTCGACGAGGTCATCACCGGCTTCGGCCGCCTCGGCACGCCGTTCGCCGCCAACTTCTTCGGCGTCACGCCTGACATGATGACGACGGCCAAGGGCATCACCAACGGCACCGTTCCCTGCGGCGCCGTGTTTGCGAGCCGCAAGGTTCACGACGGCCTGATGGTCGGCCCGGAGAACGCGATGGAGCTGTTCCACGGCTACACCTATTCGGCGCACCCGGTCGCCTGCGCCGCGGGCATCGCGACGCTCGACATCTACAAGGATGAAGGCCTGCTGACGCGCGGTGCTTCGATCTCTGAATACTGGCGCGACGCGCTGCATTCGCTGAAGGGCCTGCCTAACGTCGTCGATATCCGCAATTGCGGCCTGATGGGCGCGGTCGAGCTGTCGCCGCGTGACGGCACCGTCGGCGTGCGTGGCTACGACGTCATGGTCGACTGCTTCAATCGCGGGCTGTACTTCCGCATGAGTGGCGATAGCTTTGCGCTGTCGCCTCCGCTCATCGTCGAGAAGAGCCACATCGACGATATCGTGTCGATCCTCGGCGACGCCATCAAGCAGGTGGCCTGATAATTGCTCTCGCCGTTGCCGAGTTCCTCTTGCAGCGGCGAGCGTGATGCCGCGGGAGTTTGACCAAGCGTGAAAGTTCTGATCCTCGGCAGCGGTGTCATCGGTGTCACCTCTGCCTACTACCTCGCGCGTGCCGGCCATGAGGTGACGGTTGTCGACCGTCAGCCCGAACCGGCGCTCGAGACCTCCTTTGCCAATGCCGGCGAAGTGTCGCCCGGCTATTCCTCGCCGTGGGCCGGTCCCGGCGTCCCGGTGAAGGCGGTCAAATGGCTGCTGATGAAGCACGGCCCGCTGGTGATCCGGCCGAAGCTCGATCCCGTGATGTGGGTCTGGCTGCTCAAGATGCTGCGCAACTGCACCAGCGAACGCTACGCGATCAACAAGAGCCGGATGATTCCGATCGCGGAATACAGCCGCGATTGCCTGCGCGACCTGCGCCGCGACATCGGCATCCAGTATGACGAGCGCTCGCAGGGCACGCTGCAGCTGTTTCGCTACCAGGCCCAGCTCGACGGCACCGGTGAGGACATCGCCGTGCTCAAGCAATACGGCGTGCCGTTCGAGGTGTTGAGCCGCGAGGGCTGCATCGCGGCCGAGCCGGCTCTGGCGGGCGTGAAAGAGAAGGTCGCGGGCGGACTACGCTTGCCGCAGGACGAGACCGGCGACTGCCACATGTTCACGCAGGCACTGGCCAAGCATGCCGAAGCGCTCGGCGTGCGCTTCATGTTCAATACCGGCATCGACCGCATCGTCACCGACGGGGCGCGCGTCAGCGGCGTCGCGACCAGCGCTGGGATGTTGCAGGCAGACGCTTACGTGCTCGCGCTCGGAAGCTGGTCGTCGCGGCTGGTCGCGCCGCTCGATATTTCGCTGCCAGTCTATCCCGTGAAAGGTTATTCGATCACGGTACCGATCAAGGACGCTTCCGGCGCGCCGGAATCGACGGTGATGGACGAGAGCTATAAAGTCGCCATCACGCGCCTCGGCAATCGCATCCGCGTCGGCGGCACCGCCGAAATCTCCGGCTTCTCGAGCCAGCTCTATGGTGCGCGACGCGCCACGCTCGATCACTCGCTGACCGATCTGTTCCCGCGAGGCGGCGATCTCTCCAAGGCGACGTTCTGGAGCGGCCTGCGCCCGATGACGCCGGACGGCCCGCCCGTGATCGGCCCGACGCAATACGCCAACCTTCACCTCAACACCGGCCATGGCACGCTAGGCTGGACCATGTCCTGCGGCTCCGGCCGCGTGCTCGCCGACATGCTGTCAGGCAAGAAGCCGGACATTGATGTGAGTGCGCTGACAGTGGACCGGTACAAGTACCGGTTTGGCTAAGACTCTATCCTCCCGTCATTGCGAGGAGCTCTCGCGACGAGGAATCCAGAGTGTCTCCGCGGTGAGAATGTGGATTGCTTCGCTTCGCTGGCAATGACGGCTGCGCTACGCCGTCCCCGTCACGCAATTCACCCACAGCACCACCGCCTTCGCGTCATTGGCTGGATTTGAAAACCGGTGCGGCCGACGGCTTGCAAACCGAAAACTGTCGCCCGTCTTCAGCGACCACGTCTCGCTGTCCACCGTCAGCATCATCTCGCCTTCGAGAACGAGGCCGGCTTCCTCGCCGTCATGGGTGTAGAGCTCGTCACCGGTGGAGCCGCCCGGCTCCAGATGCACCAGGAACAGGTTGAGCCGGTTGTCGGGGCTGGCGGGGCTCAGCAACTGCTTGGACACGCCGGTGCGCCAGAGCTTCAGCTCGGGCCGCTGCAGTCCGCGCGTGACCACCTGATCTGGTGCACCGTCGGCGTTCGGGCTGGCGCCGAACAGCGCGGCGATGCCGACGCCGAGCACGTCGGCGAGCGTGGCCAGCACGCGCAGCGACGGCGACGACAGTCCGCGCTCGATCTGGCTGAGGAAACCGATCGACAGCTCCGTGCGCGAGGCGACCGTCTCGAGCGAGAATTGCCTGATGCGCCTGAGATCGCGAATGCGGCGGCCGACCGCAACATCCATCGCCGGCTCGGCCGCTTTGGCGATAGCCCGGGCGGAGGCTTTCACCTTCACCTTCTTCACCGGCTTTGCGGCGGCCGGCCTGTGCATTCTCTTGCCACCGCTCACGTCAAACCGCTTCCTTCATGTGCATGAAAACCACTTGCATCGGCCGCAGAAGTGTGACCAAATTTTCATACTGGTGAAAATAGGCCGAAACGGCTTTGCCCGCAACGTCTGCGATGAACGAGGTTTGCGAGCGCCGCCATCGGTCGGGCCCAAGGGGGATGCGATGAAGCGTTTTGGTCTGGCCGCGCTCGCGGCACTCGCGATTGCCGCAGCAGCGCCGGCTTCGGCGCAGCAAGTGCTGAAGGTCGGCTCGACGCCGACAGGCATTCCCTTCACCTTCCTCGACACCAAGACCAATAGCATCCAGGGCATCATGGTCGATCTCGTCACTGAAGTGGGCAAGGATGCCGGCTTCAACGTGCAGATCGAGCCGATGCAGTTCTCGGCCCTGATCCCGTCGCTGACATCAAGCAAGATCGACATCATCGCGGCCGCGATGTTCATCACAGCGCCGCGCAAGGAGGTCGTCGACTTCTCCGACCCGATCTACACCTATGGCGAAGGCCTCGTGGTCCCCAAGAGCGACACCAAGGCCTACGCCACCCAGGACGATCTGAAGGGCGAGACGGTCGGCGCTCAGGTCGGCACCGCCTTCGTCGACGCGCTGAAGAAGTCCGGCCTGTTCGCCGACGTCAAGGCCTACGACACCATCCCCGACATCCTGCGCGACGTGAACACCGGCCGCCTCAAGGCCGGTTACGCCGACTATCCGATCCTCGCCTACAATCTGAAGCAGGGCGGCTTCCCCGAGGTGCGCCTGGTCGATGGCTACAAGCCCGTCACCGTCGGCTCGGTGGGCATCGGCGTGCGCAAGGGCGAGGCCGCGCTGCTCGGCAAGATCAACGCTTCGCTCGCCAAGCTGAAGGCCAACGGCACCATCGACAAGATCCTCGATAAATGGGGTCTGAAGGCACAGGGTTGATCGGCAGAGGCCATCGATGAAAGCTGATCGATGAAAGGCTTCTGGCACGACGCGGCCGAATTCTTCCCGATCCTGATGAGCGGCGTCGCGCAGACGATCGTCGTCACCATCGGCTCGCTGCTGCTTTCGACGGTTCTTGGCCTCGTCTGGGCGATGATGCGGGTCTCCGGCATCCGCGTCCTGTCGCTGCTCAGCGCCAGCCTGATCAACGTGATCCGCGGCATTCCGATCATCGTGCTGTTGTTCTACCTCTATTTCGTGATGCCCGATCTCGGCGTTACCCTGTCCGCGTTGCAGGCCGCGATCCTCGGGCTCGGCATCGCCTACTCGGCCTATCAGGCGGAGAATTTCCGCGCCGGCATCGAGGCCATCGACAAAGGGCAGATCGAGGCGGCGCAATCGATCGGCATGGGCTGGTGGCTGACCATGCGCCGGGTCGTGCTGCCGCAGGCGGTGCGGATCGTGCTGCCGCCCTATGGCAACGTCATGATCATGATGCTGAAGGACTCTTCGCAGGCCTCGACCATCACGGTCGCCGAGCTCGCCCTTCAGGGCAAGCTGATCGCGTCCTCGACCTTCAAGAACACCAACGTGTTCACGCTTGTCGCGCTGATGTATCTCACCATGAGCATTCCGCTGATCCTGCTGGTCCGTCACTTCGAGAAGCGGGCCGGCAAGAAATGATCGAGTTGACCGACGTCCACAAGAGCTTCGGTGCGAACGAGGTGCTCAAGGGCATCACGGCGTCCGTCCAGAAGGGCGAGGTGGTCTGCATCGTCGGCCCCTCCGGCTCCGGCAAGTCCACCATCTTGCGCTGTATCAACGGTCTCGAAAGCTACGACCGCGGCGAGATCAGCGTCGAGGGATTGAAGGTCGACCGCGACGCGCCGTCGATCGTGAAAGTCCGCACCCAGGTCTCGATGGTGTTCCAGCGCTTCAATCTGTTTCCGCACCGGACGGTGCTGGAGAACGTGGTTGAAGGTCCGCTCTATGTGAAGCAGGAGCCACGCGCTGCCGCATTCGAGCGTGGCCGCGCGCTGCTCGCCCAGGTGGGCCTTGCCGAGAAAGCCAACGAGCATCCGCCCCAGCTCTCCGGCGGCCAGCAGCAGCGCGTCGCGATCGCACGGGCGCTGGCGATGCAGCCCAAGGCCATCCTGTTCGACGAACCGACCTCGGCGCTCGATCCTGAATTGGTCGGCGACGTTCTCGGCGTGATGCGCAAGCTCGCCGACGACGGCATGACCATGGTCGTCGTCACCCATGAGATGGGCTTTGCCCGCGACGTCGCCGACCGCGTGCTGTTCATCGACGGCGGCGTCATCGTCGAGCAGGGGCCGGCCAAGTCGCTGCTCAATCAACCCCAGCATCCGCGCACGCAGGACTTTTTGCGCCGCGTGCTGCATCCGCTCTGACCGGTCTTCGCCATGACCACGCGCCTGCCTCTGCCGCCGTCCCTCTACGCCGACACCGCCGTCGTGCCGCCGACTACGCCGCCGCTCGACGTCGACAGGACGGTCTCGGTCGCGATCGTCGGCGGCGGCTACACCGGCCTGTCCACGGCGTTGCACCTGGCGGAGCAGGGTGTCGAGGCACTGGTGCTGGAGGCGCAGGAGCCGGGCTGGGGCGCATCCGGCAATAATGGCGGCCACACCAATCCGGGACTGAAGCACGACCCCGATCAGATCGAGGCCGATTTCGGCGCTGAGCTCGGCCGCCGCATGATCGACTTCTCCTACGGCACCACGAATTTTACGCATGATCTGATCCGCCGTTACCAGATCCCGTGCGAAGCGCGGCAGAACGGTACGTTGCGCGCGGCCTATAACGAGGCCAGCGCGGCCGCCATCGAGAAAACCGCACAACAGTGTATCGCCCGCGGAATGCCGGTGTCGTATCTCAATCGCGAGCAATTGCGCGGGATGACCGGCACGGATCGCTATATCGGCGCCATGCTGGATGCGCGCGGCGGCGATCTGCATCCGCTCAGCTACGCCCGTGGTCTCGCGCGTGCTGCAATCTCGGCAGGCGCGAAGGTGCACGGCGAAACACCCGCACTATCACTCCGTCGCGAGGGCAGCCGCTGGCGCATCGAAATGCCGCGCGCGGTGGTGCATGCCGACAAGGTGCTGCTCGCGACCAACGGTTTTACCGACGATCTCTGGCCGGCGCTTCGCCGCACCATCGTGCCGGTGTTTTCCTCGATCGCGGCCACGGCCCCGCTCTCTGACGACGTGGCCCGTTCGATCATGCCGACGCGTCCCGTCCTTTACGAGAGCGGCCACATCACCGTCTATTACCGCATCGATCAGCAGAACCGCCTCTTGATGGGGGGCCGCGGCCCGATGCGCTGGATCAGTTCGCCGCGCGACGTCGCCTATCTCATGCGATACGCCGAACGGCTATGGCCGCAGCTCAAGGGCGTGGCCTGGACCCATGGCTGGAACAGCCGGCTCGCCATCACCGCGGATCATTACCCGCACGTGCACGAGCCCGCGGACAACATCCTGATCTCGCTCGGCTGCAACGGTCGCGGCGTCGCGCTCTCGACCGCGATGGGCGCGCAGCTCGCGCGGCGTCTGATCGGCGGCGCCAAGGCCGAGCTCGACATGCCCGTCACCGGCATCAAGCCGATCCCGATGCATGCCTTCTGGCCGGTCGGCGTGACGACGGCAGTGATCGCTGGTCGCCTGCGCGACCGGCTGGGGATCTAGGCTCAGCCCTCCGCCACCGCGTCGGCCCAGGGCTGGAAGATCTCGACCGCGCCGGAATTGGTGTCGCCGTCGCGCATCACGACGCTCGGGCAGGCGAACTTCTGCGGCAAGGACTGCACCCGCGCTTCCTCATAGTCGAATCGCGCCGCGAGCGTCTCGCGTGTGTCCGCCGGCAACCTGGTATCGCCGATCACGATCGCGCCTTCGCTGGCGTCGATGCGCGGTTGATGGATTGCGGCATCGAGATCCATGCCAAAATCCATCGCAAACGACACGATCTGCATCACCGACGGGAGGATGCGGCGACCGCCGGAGGCACCGACCGCGAGCCGTCTGCCGTCCTTGGCCTCGGCGATGACGGGCGTGTAGTTGGTGAGACAGCGCTTGCCAGAGGCGAGCGAGTTGGTGGTGCCTGGCTTCGGGTCGAACCACATGATGCCGTTGTTCATGGCGATGCCGGTGTGCGGCGTGACGTATTTCGAGCCGAAGGACGACAGCAGCGTCTGCGTCACCGCCGCGATGTTGCCGTGGCGGTCGACCACGGAGAAGTGCGTGGTGCAGGCGGGCGCCAGATAGTCCGCGCCGAGCGAGCGCTTGCCGTCGGCATCGCCCATATCCTTGAGCCGCTCGCGATAGGCCGATTGCAGCGCGGCGGCATATTCGGCATAGGCGCCCGCATCGGGCGCGCTTCCCGGCTTCAGGTTCTGCTGCAACAGGCGCAGCGCATGCGCCATGGTCGGTCCGGCCGTCAGCTCCGGTGTCGCAAACACCTTGCCGCCGCGATAGGGGATCGCCAGCGGATCGCGCAGATGGGCTCGGAACGCGGCGAGGTCCTCCACCGATAGCGCGCCGCCGTCAGCCTTGATGTCGGACGCGATGCTCCTGGCGAGGTCGCCCTGGTAGAAATCGCGCGGACCGGCGTCGGCGAGGTGCGCCAGTGTCGCCTTCAGCGTGTCCAGCGGCAGCCGCGTCTCGGACTTGATGCCCCACGGCGCGCTCGGCGGGAGGCCGTCCTTCAGGAACGTTGTCGCGCTCGCGGGATAGCGCCGAAGATCGGACGCCGATGCCGCGATCGTCAGCGTGGTCCACCAATCGACCAGCAGGCCTTCGCCGGCGAGGGCGACGGCCGGCGTGACCAGATCGTTCCACGGCAGCCTGGCGTGACGGCGATGCGCCTCCTCCATGCCGGCGACGACGCCGGGCACGGCGATCGAGCCGGGGCCGTGGATGTTGCGGTCGTCCTTCACCCGCTGCCAGGGAAACAGGTCGGAAGCCGCGCCTTCGCCGCTGAGCGGATAGTCGGCGGCGCGCAGGCTTTGCGGCGCGCACATGCCGTAGTCGATCACCTCGTAGAGATTTTCCGCGGCACGGTAGAGCACCATCCCGCCGCCGCCGCCCATGCCGCTGTTCCAGGGCTCCAGCACGTTAAGCGCGAAGGTGGTGGCGACGATCGCGTCCACACAGTCGCCGCCCGCCGCCAGCACTTGCGCCCCCACTTCGGCCGCCCGCCGCGATTGCGCGGCGACGATGCCGCCTTTGGATGTGACGGCGGGCTTGCGGACGGTTTGGGTGTGGCTGAACTGGTGCGGCATGATGATGTCTGTGTGCTGTCTTCGGTTTGGCTTCGTTGCGCTGAGCTCCGCGAAGAATGGCACATCGCCCCCATCGAGAACATCGAAAGGGCGACGCGGCATGGCTGGTGTGTAACAGCGGGGGTGGCGCAGTCGGCAAGACGTAGATGCCAAGACGAGAAAGCCCGGGACAGGCCCGGGCATGACGAGTTATGAGACCGATCAGTGGGAAGCGGAAGCCGCAGGGCTCAGCGCGCGCGATCCAGCCGGCTGGCCTGATACCTGGCGTGCCATTTCGGGCCAGGCCCGCGCATGTAGTGGAGCTCGGGGCGGTAGGGATTGCCCGCGATCCGGATCAGCGTCAGCCATTTGCTGGCGATGAAGTTCAGGGGCTGGCGGAGCAGGGTCAGTGACGCGAGCAACATGGCATCACCTCAGTGCGGCTTGCCGAGCATGGCAGTGAAGGGGAGGTCGAAGATCTCCTCGCCGTCGGAGCCGCTGACATGGATTACCCAGTCGCGCCAATCCTCAGCGCCGGGCGTCAGGATCATCGCGTTCATGATCTGGGCGGCACGGTCGCGCGCCTCGGTCAGGTTGGTCACGGCTGTGCCGCTGCGATCGATCAGCGTGCCGTCCAAGTTGGAGCAGTGAAAATAGACCTGGACCATATGCGTCTCCTATTGGGAGCGATTGGGACGGCAAACCGATACCATTCCAAGCCTTCGCGAAACATTCGGGTCGAGCCCGGTAAGGGAATCTACGGAGATTGGTCGGCGCCAAGCCCCCTGCTGGTTTGATCACAAGGGGGTGTTGATCAACTGGACGGCGTTCCCGCGGCATGGAACAACCCTGGACGGAACGTCCGGGAGGCGCCGTGAACCACCTCACATTTTGGCGTGAAAGCCGAAGCCTGCGCGCATGCACGGGCGCCTTGGTGGTCCTCCTGACCCTCGCCTCGGTAGGCTCATCAGAACCGGTCCGCAAGAGCGGCTATGCGATCGGCACGGAGACCTGCGGCAGCGCCGATCTCGCCTTTCCCAGAATCCAGATCGACATGAAGGCGGGATTTTGCGCTGGCCTCGTCGCCAGCGAGGAGGATCGGCTGAAATTCCCGCGCTCGATCATCCAGGTGCCCGGTCGTGACCTGTTCGTGGTCGCCGACATGGCGGGCTGGGGCCATACCGATGGCCGGCTGCTGTTGCTCGACCCGCGGGCACCCCAGGGACAGCGGTTCAAGGAGTTGCTGACTGCAATCGAATATCCGTTCGGCCTCGCGATCGGCCCGGACAAGAAGCTCTATGCCTCGAGCGCGGAGACGATCTTCCGGTTCGATCCGCTCGCCGACAATCCGCGCGACACGGTCGAGACCGTCGTCCGTCACATGCCCGGCCGCCGGATCACATTGCCCGACGGCAAAAAGCTCGACGAGAGCGCGCATCCATTCAAGCAGTTTGTCTTTGATAAGAACGGCCGGCTGTTCGTCAATGTCGGCTCGCACAGCGACGACTGCATCACGCCGGCGCCGATCACGAGACCTTGCGCGGCGGCCGAGGGCGTTTCCGCAATGGCGTCGATCTGGCTGTTCACGCCGCCCCCGGGCGGTATCTTCCCGGCGTTGAAGCCTGGCGAACCCGACCCGCCGCACGGTGTCTATGCGCGCGGCCTGCGCAACTCGATGGCGCTGGCGCTGCATCCGAACTTCCCTGATGCGGGCTATGCCTTTCTGCAAGGCGAGAACGGCCGCGACCTGCCTGACATTTTCAAGCCGAACGAGGAGATCAACGCGATCGAGCAGGGCAGGCATTACGGCTGGCCCTATTGCTACGATTTGTCGACGCCGAGTCTAGAATTCAGGATCGTATTGCGGTCGGGGGTCTACAAATCGCTGTGCACCGCCAACGCTCTCTACAAGGCGCCGTTCTCGCTGCTGCCGCCGCACGGCGCGCCGCTCGCGATGCTCTATTATCACGGCGCGAAATTTCCGGAGCTCGAGGGCAAGCTGCTGGTCGGCCTGCATGGCTACCGCCCGACCGGCAGCCGCGTCATCGTCTATGACGTCGACGATCACGGCTTCCCGAAGCCCGCCCCGGCGCCGGTACGCTATCATGTCAGTTGCGCGGCCGATCCGACCCACAGCTTTCAGACCGAGGCCGGCGCCGTCGCCGCCGCGCCGTTCGAGGAGCTGATCGCAGGCTGGCACCGCGTCAACGGCGCGCGGCCGCAAGGTGCGCCGGTCGGCATGACGGTCGCGGAGGACGGCGCAATCTGGCTGGTCGAGGACAAAAACCAGACCGTGATCCGGATCGACCGCGCCGCGGGCGATGCGCCGTCGCCGCTGCCCTGCGACGTGCGTAGCCAGGCGCTGATCGAGCAACTGGCGGTCTTCGTGGCCAGGGACGCGCAGAACAGCGTCCGGCTCACCAATTTGCGCAAGGGCCTCGTCGAAAAGCACTGCGTCGGCTGTCACTCGGATTTCGGCCTGAAGCGGGGGCCTATCGGACGCTCAGAAGGACGCGACGGTGCTTCGCTTCATGCTGTCGCAGGATGGCTGGATCTATCCTGGTGGTCCCGATTCCGGAAAGTTGCGCACGCGGCTTCGTGGGTTGGGCGCGGAGAAACTGATGCCGCCGGGTGGCGACGGCCTGCCGAAGGCCGAACCCGGTTACACGCGCCTGCTCGACACGGCGGATCTGCTGGTGTCAAGAATGGTTCCAGGCATCCGGATGCGGATCAAGTCCGGCCCGCCGCAGCGCAAGTTCTTTGGCAAAACGAACAAGGAATGCGGCGAAATACCGGCTGCCAAGGTCGTCGTCGTGACACAAAGGAACGCTGTAGACAAACCCGGTTTCAGCCGCTTCTTCCGATCGGCCGATGCCTATCTGAATGGCGAGTGCAGCGACGGCGATGGCTATTACATCCGGCAGGAATTTCTGGTGCCTGTGCAGTAGCGTTGTTCTCGTCCTTGCGACGGCACCGGCCCGAGCGGAAACGAAACTGTTCGAAAGCGTGCAGGTGACGCCATCAGGCGAATACACGTTCGGCATCGAAGGGCCGGCCGCCGATCTCGACGGCAATCTCTTCGTCGTCAATTTCGGCAAGCCCGGCACCATCGGTAAGCTGCCCGTCGGCGGCACGGCGTCCGAGCCGTTCACGGCGCTGCCCGAGGGCAGCGTCGGCAATGCCATCCGCTTCGCGCGCGACGGCACCATGTTCATCGCCGACTACAAGAAGCACAACATCTTCGCGATCCCGAAGGGATCGACCGAGCCCGCCATCTGGTTTCACTCCGACGAGATGAACCAGCCCAACGACATCACCATCGCCCGCGACGGCACGATCTACGCGAGCGATCCGAACTGGAAAGGTCGCGAAGGCCACATCTGGCGCATCGCGAAGGGAGCCGACGGAACGGTGCAGGGACAGCTGATGTCGGCGCCGCGCGCGATGGGCACGACCAACGGCATAGATCTCAGCCCTGATGACAAGACGCTCTATGTCGGGGAATCCAGCAGCGGTCAGATCTGGTCCTATACGGTCGCCGGCAACGAGCTCACCAGTCCAAGACTCGTCAAGGCATTTCAGCCCGACACTGTCGACGGCCTGCGCACCGACATCGCTGGCCGCCTGTATGTTGCGCGCATCCTCAAGGGCACGATCACGTTGATGAAGGCCAATGGCGCGGTGGAGCGGGAGATCACGCTGAGAGCCAAGGAGCCGACCAACCTCGCCTTCGGAGGCCACGACGGCAAGACGATCTTCGTCACTCAGCGTCAGGGCGGCTTCGTCGAGTCCTTCCGCACCGACCAGCAGGGCCGCGAGCACTGCCTTCAGCGCGGGCGCTGCTGAGCTTCACGAGGGATCTGCTTCCGGCGCAGGGCGGTGCGACAGGGGCGGCATTCTTCTTGCTTGCATCTCGCCGCCGCGGGGATTTAGACATCTGTGGCACCCTCAAAGCGACCACGGAGTGTTCGAGTGAAAGCCGTCCATACCGAGCTGCATCGCAGCCACGATCCGCAATTCTTCCTGGTTCGCGGTGTGGTCAAGCGCACCACCGAGCAGCCCGAACGTGCCGACCGCCTGCTCAAAGGGCTCAAGGACGGCAAGCATCAACTGGTCGAGCCGACCACATTCGGGCAGGGACCGCGTGCGCGCATCCACAGTCCGGAATATCTGTCGTTCCTGAGCGAGGCCTGGGAGGCCTGGACCGCGCTCGGCGATTCCGGCCCGGAGATGATCGGCAATATCCATCCGGTGCGCCATGCCGCGACTTATCCCACCCATATCACCGGCAAGCTCGGCTGGCACACCGCCGACACCGCGGCGCCGATCGGCCCGGGCACCTGGGCTGCGGCCTGCGCTGCGACCGACGTCGCGGTCACCGCGGCACAGATGGTGATGGACGGCGAGGATGCGACCTATGCGCTCTGCCGGCCGCCCGGCCATCACGCCTATCGCGACATGGCCGGCGGCTTCTGCTTCCTCAACAACAGCGGGATCGCGGCGGCGCATCTGCGGCAGAGGCACGAGCGTGTCGTGATCCTCGACGTCGACGTCCATCACGGCAACGGCACGCAAGGAATCTTCTACGCGCGGCCGGATGTCTACACGGTCTCGATCCATGCCGATCCCGTCGCGTATTATCCTTACGTGTGGGGCTATGCGCATGAGCGCGGCGAAGGTCCCGGCCTTGGCACAAATCTCAACATTCCCCTGGCGATCGGCACCGGCGATGACGGCTATATCCAGGCGATGGACGTCGCGCGCAAGGCGATCGAGTCCTTTGCGCCCGGCGCCCTCGTCATCGCGCTCGGCCTCGACGCCTCCGAGCACGATCCGCTCAAGGGTCTCGCCGTCACCACGCCGGGCTTCCGCCGCATCGGACAGGCCATCGCGAAGATGGGCCTGCCGACCGTGTTCGTGCAGGAGGGCGGCTACCTCTCGGACATCCTCGGCGCGAACCTGACCTCGGTGCTGGCCGGATTCGAAGAGGCGCGCTGATTCTCGCTGAGTGGCCCATCATTCTCCGTCATTGCGAGCGTAGCGAAGCAATCCAGAATCTTTCCGCGGAGGGACTCTGGATTGCTTCGCTACGCTCGCAATGACGATGTGGATGGTTAGGTCGACTTCATCCACAACTCAAAACATCCCGCTTGCCGCGAGCGCCTTGCAGACGTGCTGCATCTCGGTCTCGTCCGCGACCATGTCGAGCATGATCGTGGTCAGCCCCTTCGCGGCAAACTCCTTCAGCTTCGCGCCGATCTCCGCGTAGCTGCCGACGAGGTAGGGGCAGTCGGCCTGGAAGGTCAGGAACGGCAGCAGCCAATAGCCATTGTCCGCGAGCTCGCCGCTCTGGCTCTCGTAGAGGCGCCGTTTCCACACGGAATCGCTGTTCTCCACGGTGAGCGCGAGCAGCTCGCGATCGTCGGCATTATCGCGGAAACGCGCCTTTGCCGCTTGCCGCGCCTCGTCGCGTCCCTCGCGGGCGAAAATTCCAAAATTCATGCCCGGCGCATCGAGGCCGCGGTCGAGATCCGGCGGCAACATCTGCATCTTGATGCAGCCGGTCTCCTTTGCGACGCGCTGTGCCGGCTCGGACTGGCCTGCGACCAGAAATTCCGGCATCAGCTCCGGCGGCAGGCGCGGCCGCAGTTGCAGGTTGCTGGCGCGGTAGAACCGGCCCTCGAAAGTCGTCGGACGCGGGCTTGCCAGCAGCTGGCGCATCAGCGCAACGAATTCGCCGAGCCGGACATAGCGATCGGCGTGCGACTGCTCGTCGCCGAGCCCCTGCAGATCGCTGACCGCCGTCCCCGTGATCATGTTGAGATAGACCTTGCGGCCGTGGAGCTGCGCAAAGGACGAGACGAATTTTGCCGCCGTGAACGGGTGCATGTAGACCGGATTGACCGCGATCAGCGGCGAGGATCGGGTCGTCTCGCCGATGATGTGCTGGGCCATCGCCCAGGGCTCGACGAACACGTCGTTGCCTTCGAATAGCAGGATGCCTTCGAAGCCGTTGCGATCGGCGAACTGCGCCACCCGCATCAGCTCGTCGACATATTTCTTGGGGTCGCGGTTGCGCGAAATCGCGGGAAAGACGCGCAGCCGCCGCGGCGTCATTCAGCCGCCTCCTGTAGCGGCCATCCATTGCGGGTGATGGGAAGGCCGCCGGTGGCGCGGGAGCCGTCCGCGATCGCGAGACGATGCGAGGGCGACGGCGAGATCAGCTGGAATCGCCAGCCTTGCGGATCGTCGGGGATATCGGGCTTGAAGCTGATCTCGATGGCCTCGCGCGATACCTGCATCGCGAAGGCGTCGAGCGGCAAATTGAGGCCGAAACCCCTGGCCTTCAGATAGGCTTCTTTCAGCGTCCAGTAGTCGAAGAAGCGCTCGGTCGCGGCGGGCTCCGGCAGCCTGCGCAGCGTTTCGACCTCTTCCGGCGCGAAGAACCGAAGCGCGGTCGACAGCGGCGCCACCCGACGCGACACGGTCTCGACATCGACGCCGACGGTCTCATGCCCCGACACGACGCAGGCGACGCAGCCGTCGGCGTGCGACAGGCTGAAATGCAGCGTGCTCGATGTCCTGGGTGATGCGACAAACGGCCGCCCGTAACGCCCGGCCGCAAATGACCAGTCGGTCGGTGCGACCTCAGGTGCGACGTGCGAGAGCGCAAGGCGCAACATCGCGTGCGCGAAAATATACTGTCGCTGGTGCCGCTCGAACACGAAGCGGTCGGCTCGTACCCGTTCGTCGACCGAGAGCAGGCGCCGGCACGTATCGATCGCACCTGGCGTGTCAAAATTCTCGATCAATCCGACAAACAGTTCAATTCTGTCGTCTGCCATCAATTGGGCCCATGGCGCCAAGCCGGGGCCAAATCCCCTGCCATGACGGAAGAATCAACTGAGCAAGAATCAACTAAGCGGACCGCTTCTAGCGGTCCACTCGGGCGAATCCTTGTCGATTGCTGGCCGGTTTACGGGCGCAAGCTTGTGCGAGACCCCAACTCGACACGCGAGCGGCCAAATGTGAAAAATGAAGCCCGAAAACTGAAGCCTGAAGATTCGTGCGGCGTCCCGGCCGACGAGTCTTACGTCTTCTTCTTCTTGGACTTCTTGGAGCCGCCCAACATCGAAATGCTGGCGTCGACGTCCTTCAGCGCGGACTGCAGCTTCTTCTTCTCGGCGCCGAGCAACTTCTGCAGGGCCTTGCGGTCCTTGTCGCTCAACGAGGTGCCCTTGGTAAATTTGATGAAACCCATAACGAACTCCCCGGTTGAAAATACTCGTCCAAATCAAAACGCGAGAATAATCTTGCGCGATGGCGCCAAATAATCAAGATGCAACTTGGTCATTCACAGCTTTGACGAGTGACCCCGTATTCGTCCGTGATGTACGGTCGGTCATGCCGCCCTGCGATTGAGCAATCGGCCGAGCGGTGTGTTGGGTTGGGCGAGGGCGGCCGCGAGCAGCGCGACGAGATCCTCCATCCACTGGCCGACCGTAGCGCCGTCGAGCAGCTCGCTCTTGTAATTGCACGAACCGGTGATTCCCGTCGGCCGCTCCTTGAGCATCAGCGACAGCCATGTCTGGTCGATCGGCAGCACCGGCTGGCCTTCGCGGGCGATGTTGCCGATCGATCCTGTCGTGAGATCAGGCAGATCGAGCGGCTGGCGCAGCGGATTTTGCAGGGTGAAATAGACCTGGAGCAGCGAGGCTGGATTGACCCCCTCCTGCTCCAAATGATCGGCCAGGATGTTGAAAGGCAGCTCCTGGCGCGCATGCGCGTCAAGCACGCTCTGGCGGACCCGGACTAAGGCTTGCGCGAACGACAGCTCCGGCGTGATTTTGGTACGAACAATCACCGTGTTCTCGAACGGACCGACGATCCGGTCGGTGTCCGGCTGGGCGCGATTGGCCATGGCGGTGGCGATAGAGATGTCGTGGCGGCCGGTCCGCGCCAGCAGCACGGCTTTCAAGCCGGCCAGCAGGCACATGAACGCCGTGCAACTGTGCTGGCCGGCGAAAGCCGCGAGCCGGCCGATCAGCTCACGCTTGAGACTGACCGGATGGTGCCCCCTGGACGGGCCCGGCCTTGATTCGCCCTCGAAGAGGGGAGCCGCCCCGCGCAAATTCTCGGTCCAGTCGGCCGCCTGACGGCGGGCGGCATCGGTGCCGCACCACCAGCGCTGCCAGCGCGCCACGTCCGAAAAGGCCGGCGGCGGTTTCGGCAGCGGCACCGACGAATATCCGGCCAGCGCCGCATAGCGGTAGGACAATTCCTCGAACAGCACGCCGATCGACCAGCCATCGACGACGGCGTGGTGCAGCGTCAGCAGCAACACGTGATCGCCATCGTGGAGCCGCAACAGCCGGGCGCGCAGCAGCGGCGCGCGCGTGGTGTCGATCGGGACATAGGTCTCCTGTTCGATCAGGAGATTGATCTTGCGGAGCTCCAGCGCCTTGCGCCGCTTGTTGTTGTGGGGCTGACCGTCGCCGATCGTCCCGACAGTCAGGACACGGCCGAGGGCGCCGGGCGCGGCGATGCGGCTGACGGGCTCCCCGCCGCTCCAGCCGAAATGAGTCCGCAGCGATTCGTGCCGGCGCACGATGTCGTCGATCGCCTGCGCCAGGGCGGCCGGATTCAGCGGCCCCTGGAGGCGGAAAGCGAAAGGCAGGTTGAACAGCGGCAGTCCGCGAAGATTCTGCTCGATCCGCAGCATCTGGTCCTGCGCGATCGAGAGCGTGGGTGGGCTGCCTTCGGCCAGGCTCGCGCCAGCCAGCCTTGCAAAACTTGCAGCCGGCTTGCGCGGCTTTGCCGCCACGACCTCGTCGACCCGCCGGGCAAGCTCGTCGATCGTCGGTGCCTCGAAGATGGTCTTGATCGGCAGCGACGCGCCGAGCGCCCGAGCGACCCGCGCCATGACTTGGCCCGCCAGCAGCGAATGGCCGCCGAGGTCGAAAAAATTGTCGGTGACGCCGAGGCTCTCGACCTTCAGCAGGTCGATCCAGATGTCGGACAGCACCTTTTCGGTGAAGCGCCGCGCCGGCACGGCCGCATCCGGTCCGAACGTTTCCTGCTGCGCCGGCGCCAGCAGCGCGGTCCGATCGATCTTGCCATGGGCATTGAGCGGCACCTGATCCAGGAACAAGAACGCGGACGGGATGGCATGGTCCGGCAGCCGGCTCTTCAGGAAGTCGCGCAGCTCGCTGGCGCTGCTCCGGCTGCCGGATCTTGCGACGATATGGGCAATCAGCCTGACATCGCCGCTCGCTTCGCGACGCGGCTCGACGATGCCGGCGCGCACACTGGGATGGTCGGCAAGCGCGTTCTCGATCTCCTTGAGCTCGATACGGTAGCCGCGGACCTTGACTTGATGGTCGGCGCGACCGAGGCATTCGATCGTGCCGTCGGCACGGCGGCGGGCGAGGTCGCCGGTCCGGTACAGCCGGCTGCTTGCTTTGCGCGAGCACGGATCGGGCAGGAAGCGCTGCCGGTTCTGCGCGGGATCGTTGACATAGCCGCGGCCGACACCGGCGCCGCCGATGCAGAGCTCGCCGGTCACGCCGACCGGCTGCGGCTGCAGGTTTGCGTCGAGCACGTAGAGCTGCATGTTCGGCAGCGGCGCGCCGACCGGGACATGGCCTATGTCGGTCGCCGGCGCCTTGGTCAGGCGATGCAGCGAGACGTCGTCGGAACATTCCGACGCACCATAGGCGTTGATCAGCGGCACTTTCGGACAGCGGGCGAACCAGGCCTTGCACAGATCGACGGGCAGCGGTTCGCCCGTCGAAATCAGAAGGCGCAGCCTCGCAAAGGCGCGTCGGATTTGTGCCTCGTCCATACGATCGAGGATCACTCGCAGCAGCGACGGGACGATCTCGAGCACCGTGATGCCCTCGCGCTCGATCTCGCGCGCGAGCAAAATCGGGTCCTGCACGATCGCGGTACCGCAGACATGGACGCGCGCGCCGACCATGGGCCCCGCGAGGAACTGCCACACCGAGATGACAAAACTCTGTGGCGCGGTCTGCGCGATCACGTCCCGGGACGAGAGGTTCAGCTCGGAGATGAGCGAGGCCAGATGGTTCGAAAGCCCGCGCTGCTCGATCATAACGCCCTTGGGCGCCCCGGAGGACCCGGAGGTGTAGATGAGATAGGCGAGGCTCGAAGCCGCGCGCCGCGCCGCACGGGCCGGCTTGGTCGACGCTGGCGCGATCGCGTCCTCGAGCTCGGCCATTTGGATGCGCTCGACCAGCGGTTCGAGCAGCGCCTCCGCCATGGATGACTGCGCCCGTCCGATCAGCAGCATGCGGGCCCCGCTCGATCCGAGGATGGTTGCGAGCCGTTCCCGCGGCTGGTCGGGATCGAGATTGAGGAAGGCGGCGCCCACGCGTTGCACGGCGATCATCGCGGCGAGCAGGTCGGGCCCGCGATCTGCAAGCAAGGCGACCACGGCCTCGGCGCCGACGCCTTCGAGAGTGAGCCAGCGCGCAGCCGCTTGGCTGCGGCGCGCCAGCTCGCGGTAGCTCAGGGATGTGCGGCCGTCCGACACCGCGATCGCGTTCGGCGTCTTCTTGACCTGGCGATCGAAACCTTCGCTCAAATTGCCGCGCGCGACGAAATTGGCCAGCACGCCCCGGCCCTGCGCCAGCAGCTGCCGGCGTTCGGCCTCGGTCAGGAGTGCCAGGCGGGAGATGCGCTGCTCCGGATCGGCGATGACGGATTTGAGCAGGGTTTTCAACTGAGCGGCCATGCCCTCGATCGTCGCCGCGTCGAACAGATCGGTGGCGTATTCGAAGAAGCCGGTGAAACGGCCGTCGGCCTCGACCAGTTCGAGCGTGATGTCGAATCGCGCCACTTTTGGATCGATCTCGATCCGCCGCGTCGACAGACCGGAGAATCGTGCCGCCTCGATCGAGGCATTCTGGAGGATGAACATGATCCGGAACAGCGGATTGCCGTCCGTCCTTCGTGCGATCTGAAGCGAGCGCAGGACTTCCTCGATCGGGAGATCCTGATTGCGATAGGCATCGAGCGTGACCTGCCGTACCCGGCGCAACATGTCGCCGAAGCTCGGATCGCCGCCAAAATCATTGCGCAGGATCAGGGTGTTGGCGAACAGTCCGATCAGGCGCTCGCTCTCGATCTGATTGCGGTTGGCGATCAGCGATCCGGTCGCGACATCTTCGTGTCCGGTGTGACGGAACAGCAGGCACTGGAACACGGCGAGCAGGGTCATGAAGGGCGTGACGCCCTGGTTCTGGCTCAGCGCGCGCAGGTCGGCCGACAGGGTTTTGGAGAATTCGAGATAGTGACGGGCACCGTGGCCGCTCCAGACCTCCGGCCTTGGGCGGTCGGTTCGCAGCGGCAGCGTGGTGACGCCGTCCAGTTGCACCCGCCAGTAATCGAGCTGCTCCTTGGCCGCCGGCGTCTGCGCCCAGCTCTGCTGCCAGAGCGCAAAGTCGCGATACTGGAAGGCGGGCGAAGGCAGTGCCGCCACGTCGTTCTTGCGCGCTGCCGAATAATGGGCGGCGAGTTCTTCCCAGAACAGCCGCTGCGACCAGCCGTCGGTGACGAGGTGGTGGACGTTGACCACCAGCACATGGCTGCTCTTGTCGAACGAGAGCAGCGTGACCTTCAGCGGTGCCTCGTTCGCAAGGTCGAACGGATGTTGCGCGAGCCGGAGTGCTTCGCGCCTGACAACAGCGACCCGCTTGTTCGCGGGGCAGGGCTTGAGCTTGATCCGCTCGAACCGCGGTGGCGATTGCAGCACAAGCTGCACCGGCTCGCCCTCGCGTTCGACGATGACCGACCGCAACGCCTCATGGCGCGCCGATACGGCGGTGAGGCTCGCAGAAAGTGCGGCGACGTCGAGCCCACCCTTGAGGAGCGCGACTTCGACGACGTTATAATTGTAGCGCGTGGGGTCGAGCCGCGAGAGCACGTACATCCGCTGCTGCTGGAACGACAGCGGCGCGTCTGCTTCCCCGGCCTGGCGCCAGGCCGGTAGCATCGTTTCGCGATGGATTGCGGCGGTCTCGATCCGGGCCGCAAGCGCGGCGGCCGTGGCGCAATCAAAAACGTCCTCGAACGAGAAATCGACATTGAAGTGTTCGCGCAGGCGCGAACGCATCTGCGTCACCGCGAGCGAGTCGGCACCGAGCGCAAAGACGTCCTGATCGCCCCCGACCTGCGGCAGCTCCAGCAGATCGGCCCAGATCCCGGCGAACTCGGTCTCCAGCGCGTTGCGCGGCAGACGGGCCTCCTCCTCGCCGCCGCCCGTTGCAATCAATTCGGCGAGCGCATTGCGCTTGACCTTGCCGCTGGCGCCTTTCGGCAGCGTCGCGACGCTGCGGATCAGGCTCGGCACCTTGTAGGCCGCGAGCCGTTTCCGGGCGAACTGGCGCAACTGGTCCGAAGTCGCCTCGGAATTCGGCCGCAGCACCACGATTGCGGCGACGTTCTCGCCGAGCTTCGGGTGCGGGACGGCAAACACGCCGGCCTCCAGCACCGCCGGATGGCTGAGCAGAACCTCTTCCACCTCCAGAGGCGAGATCTTCTGCCCGCCGCGGTTGATGACGTCCTTGATGCGGCCGACGATGAAGAGATAGCCGTCGGCATCGAGATAGCCGAGATCGCCGGTCCGGAACCAGCCGTCGCGGAAGGCAGCCTGCGTCGCCGCCTCGTCATTATAGTAGCCGCGGCTCATGTTGGGTCCGCGCAGCATGATCTCGCCGTGCTGGCCGCTGGCGAGCGGGCGGCCCGTCTCGTCCATGATTGTGATCTCGGGGCCCGCGGCGCGGCCGACCGATCCGACCTTGCGCAGCTCGAACGGGTTGGCCGCGATCTGCGAGGCCGCCTCCGTCATGCCGTAGGTTTCGAGCACGGGAACGCCGAACGTCGCCTCCAACCCGTCGAGGATCGCAGGCGCAAGCGAGGCCGAGGCGGAGCGGATCACGCGCAGCGACGACGATCGGGCAAGATCCGGGTTGGCTTCCGCCGCCGTCAGCAGCGCGCGATGGATGGTCGGCACTGCCGTGTACCAGGTCGGTCGCAGCTGCCGCATCCAGCCGAAGAAGGAGGCTGCGTCGAAACCCTCGGTACAGACTACGCTGGAGCCCGCGGCCAGCGCCGTCAGCAGGCCGGAAATCAAACCATGGGCGTGAAACAGCGGCAGGACGTTGAGCAGACGATCGTGGGACGCGAGCGAGAGCACGCGGCCGGCATTGTAGGCGGAGAGGCACACATTGCGATGCGTCAGCGGCACCATCTTCGGCCGCGCCGCCGTGCCCGAGGTCAGCAGGATGAACGCGTCGTCGTCGCCGCGCGAGGCGCCGCTGCTGCTCGCCGGTCCGACCGCCGGCCCGACCAACGCGCAGCCGCCGAGATCGTCTTGCGGCCCCGGCACGAAATCGATCACCGCAATATCGAGCGCCTTGGCGACATCGCGGGCCGCCGAGTTCGTG
This sequence comes from Bradyrhizobium sp. 35, assembly GCF_023073215.1. NCBI lineage: Bacteria > Pseudomonadati > Pseudomonadota > Alphaproteobacteria > Hyphomicrobiales > Nitrobacteraceae > Bradyrhizobium > Bradyrhizobium sp. 35. The sequence continues at coordinate 123,985 of NZ_JADPJC010000120.1, read as the reverse complement.
TCGGCCCGGGTGACGAGCGCCGTCAGCTTCAATTCGCTGAAATAGCGTTGCAGCTCGTCCGCCGTCAGATCGGGATTGACGGGAACGCAAGCGCAGCTCGAGGCTACCGCGATCAGGGCCAGTGCGCTGTCGGCACCGCGCGGCAGCGCAACCGCGATGCGGTCGGTAGGAGCGATGCCGAGCCCGCGCAGCGTGCGGACGAGATCCTGCGTCCGCGCGCCAATCCCGCCGTAGTTGAGGACCGGCCGGCCGGGGGCGAGGAGGGCGGGGGCCACCGGCATCTTGCGGGCATGGAAATCGAGAAGACCGCCGATATCCTCGAATATCTTCGCTTCGGCCGTCGTGCTCGCTTCCCGCGGGGCTGGGCGTGTGGCGTCCGACAATTCCGTTCCCTTTTGATCCGATTGGGCTATTCTTCCAAGAAGTTAGGAAACGCGTCCAGTCTGAGGTGAAGTTTTGGCCCCAAAATCTGTGGTTGCGGGGCCCTAAGCCCTTCGACGGAGTGATTGGTCGGGCGGAATCACCATGCTGGAGAATGAGCCGGGCACGGGAGCGGAAGGCGGGCTGAAGCGCTGGCTCGAGGGTATCGGTCTTAGCCACTATACCGATCTCTTCGCGCAGCACCGTCTCGATCTCGACGTCATGGCGGACCTGACCGAATCCGATCTGATCGAGCTCGGATTGCCGCTCGGCGATCGGAAGCGGCTCCAGCGCGCCATGACCGCGTTGTTCCGGGCCGAAACCGCGGAGAAGCCCGACGCGACGGCTCGCCCGCAAATCCGGACGGAGGTCGGCGCCGAGCGGCGTCAGCTCACCACCATGTTCTGCGACATGGTGGATTCCACCTCGCTCTCGGTGCAGTTCGATCCGGAAGACGTGCGCGACATGATCGCGAGCTTCCGCGAAACCTGTGTCCGCGTCGTGAAGCATTACGAAGGTTTTGCTGCCCGCTTCGTCGGAGACGGTATTTTGGTCTATTTCGGCTATCCGACCGCACATGAGGACGACGCCGAGCGCGCCGTGCGTGCGGGGCTGGAAATCGTCCGGGTGCTGTCGACCGCTCGCGCGATCGAGCCGCGTGGCGCGCTCAGCCACTCACCCGCCGTCCGCATCGGCATCGCAACCGGTCTCGTCGTGGTTGGCGACCTCGTCGGACAGGGCACCGAAGAGCGCGACTCCGCGGTCGGAGAAACTGTCAATCTCGCCGCGCGCCTGCAGGGCCTGGCGCCGCCCAACGGTGTGGTGATTTCCACGTCGACCCAGTCGCTGCTGAAGGGGAAGTTCGACTACCGCGATCTCGGCGTCCACGTGCTCAAGGGAATCTCGGAGAAAGCCCAGGCCTGGCACGTGATGCGCGCCTCGCGGGTGGAGACCCGCTTCGCCGCCGCCATGGGCACGCGGCTGACCCCGCTCGTCAACCGGGAGGAGGAGATTGCGCTGCTGATGGGGCGCTGGCAGCAGGCCAAGGAGGGCGAGGGCCAGGTCGTGGTCAAGTTCGGCGAGCCCGGCATCGGCAAGTCGCGCATCATCCAGGAGATCTTCGACCGGATCGCGGGCGATCGCCATGGACAGGTCTCGTTCCAGTGCTCGCCCTATTACACCTCCACGGCGTTCTATCCGTTCGCCGAGCAGCTCAAATTCTCTCTCGGTCTCGATCGCGAGGATGCGTCCGTTCAGTCGCTGGCGAGCCTGGAGACCGCGATCGCCGCCGCTCATGGCGACATCGAGCAGGTTGCGCCGCTGTTTGCCGTGCTGTTGTCCATTCCGACCGGCGACCGCTATCCGCCGCTCGAGCTGTCGCCGCAGCAGCAAAAGGATGCGACCGTCGCGGCGCTGGTCAATCATTTCCTCGGCCTTGCGCGCGAGCAGCCGCTGGTGATCGCATTCGAGGATCTGCACTGGATCGACCCGACGTCCCGTGAGGTGATCGATCTCCTGGTCGACCGGGCACAGAACCGGGCAATCCTGGTCATCATCACCGCGCGCACCGAATTCCAGCCGAGCTGGAACGCCCATTCGCATATCACGACCCTGGTGCTGAACCGGTTGAGCCGGCAGTTGCGCGCGACGCTGGTCGAGCGCGTGGCGGGACGCGAGCTTCCCAAGGAGGTCATCGAGGAGATCATCGTCAAGACCGACGGCGTGCCGCTGTTCCTGGAGGAGCTGACCAAGACGGTTCTCGAATCCAACCTCCTGACCGAACGGCACGGGCGCTACGTGCTGTCGGGTCCGTGGCGGCAGCTTGCGATCCCGGCGACGCTGACGGACTCGCTGATGGCGCGGCTGGACCGGATGGGGCCGTTCAAGCGGATCGCGCAAATCGGTGCCACCATCGGCCGCGAATTCTCCTACGAGACTCTGCACGCGGTCGCCAACACACCCGCCGAACAGATCGAGGCCGCGCTCAATCATTTGGAGGAGGCCGGACTGATCATGCGCCGCGGCCATCCGCCCGACGCGCTCTACTCCTTCAAGCACGTGATGATTCAGAACGCCGCGCATGCGAGCTTGCTGCACAGCGAGCGGCGCAAGCTGCATTCCCGGATCGCCCAGGTGCTGGCCGAGATGTATCCCGAGAAGACCGAGCGCGAACCGGAACTGCTCGCCCATCATATGACCGAATCCGGCCAGAGCGAGAGCGCCGCCAGCTTCTGGCTCAAGGCCGGTAAGCAGGCGGCCAAGAGTGGCGCCAATCTGGAGGCGATCGGGCATCTGGGCCGCGGCCTCAGCGTCGTGCAGGCCAATGCGCGCATGCAGGGCGCCGACGAGATGGAGCTCGAATTGCGCATCGCGCTCGGCAACGCGCTGATCGCCGCCAAGGGCTATGCCGTGCAGGAGGTCGAGGAGAACTACGTCCGCGCCCTCGAACTCGGCCAGCAGCTCGACGACGACGAAAAGGCCTTCGCCGCCACGCGCGGGCTCTGGGTCTGTCATTTCATCCGCGCCGATCTGACCCGCGCGCACGATCTCAGCGTCGAGCTGTTGAAGTTCGCCAAGCGCGAGCGGCTGAACGAGGGGACGCAACCGGCGCAGCAGACCGGCTATCTGATCGAGGCGCATCGCTCGATCGCGATGACTATGCTCTATCGCGGGCGCTTTGCCGCGTCCCAGCATCATCTGCACCGCTGCATCAACCTCTACAGCCCCGACCTGCACTCCGATCTGATGGAGCGGCACGGCACCGATCCCGGTGTCGTCTCGCTGTCCTATCTCGGCTACCTCCTGTGGTTCCTCGGCCGGCCCGACGCGGCGCGCCAGCACAGCGAACAGGCGATCGCGAACGCCGAGAAGATCCGCCACCCATTCACGCTCGCCTTCGCGCTCGTGTTCGGCGCCTATCTCTGCCAGCATTTGCGCGATGTTGAGGGCACGCGCGACCACGCCAACCGCGCCATGATCATCGCCACGGAGCACAATTTCCTGCACTGGAAGCAGCAGGCGGCGATCCTGCGCGGCTGGGCGCTGGCGCAGCTCGGCGAGGCCGACGAAGGCCTCAGCCAGATGCGGTTCGGCCTCGACGAATACGAAGCGATGGATTCCTGGCTCGCCGGCTGCTGGTTCCGCTGCCTGCTCGCGGAGGCCTACGCCAAGGTCGGAATGCGCGATGCCGCCTTGCGCGCGCTGGACGGTGCGCTCGCGACCGCAAGACGGACCGGCGACCACTCCTACCTCGCCGAAGTCTACCGCCTGCAAGGCGAGATCACCCTGTCGGATGAGAATCCGGCCTCGGTGCAGGAGGCCGAGGACCTGTTCAACCTGTCGCTGGAGATCGCGCGTAAGCAGGGCGCTCTGTCCTGGGAGCTTCGCACCGCCGTCAGCCTCGCGCGCCTGTCGTACCAAGCCGGCAAGCGCGAGCACGCTCGTCTCCTGCTCGTACCGATCATCGGCAAGTTCAGCGAGGGCTTTTCCACGCCGGACCTGAAACAGGCGATGCAACTGATCGACGAGCTCGGCGTGGACGCGCTTGTTCGTAAACAGGCCGATTCCGTGAGATGAGCGATCTTGCCGCCGCGCGTGCGCGTTACGTGGAGCTGATCTCAAAACGCGAACGGATCTCTTCAACGCGCCTGCTCGAAGCCCTCGGCACTGTTCCGCGCGAAAAGTTTCTGGCGAAGGGGCCGTGGCGCATCAAGACCGAGGCGGCGCGCAACTATCGGCTGACGCCGGATGCCGATCCCGTTCATCTCCAGGACAATGTGCTGGTCGCGATCGATGCGCGCCGCAAGCTTGATACCGGACTTCCGAGCCTGTGGGCGCATTTCATCGATTTGCTCGACGTCGGGGAAAAAGACCGTGTGGTCCAGATCGGCTGCGGGCTCGGCTATTTCTCAGCCGTGCTGTCGAAGATCGTGGGCCCCAAGGGCAGGGTGCAGGCAATCGAATGCGACGAGCGGCTTGCGGCGCGCGCCGCAACCTATGTTGGCGCCTATCGCAACGTCGCGGTCGTCCATGGCGACGGATGCGAGGACATCGGCGAACCCGCCGACGTGATCATCGTTCATGCCGGCTTCTCGCAGCCGCATCCGCTCTGGCTTCGGTCGCTTCGTCCGCGCGGCCGGCTTCTGGTGCCGCTGACCCAGCGGGACCGCGAAGGCGCCGCCCTCAAGATCACCCGCAAGGGCAGTGGGTTCGAAGCCGAGGCGGTGCAGCAGATCCGGATATTTCCAGGCCAAGGCCGCGGTCGGACCGCGCTCGACGACCGCGTCGCCGACTGGTGGCAGCGCGCCTCCGCGCTGGCGCCACTGCGCTTTCGCGGCATCGCGCAGGGATTGCCGTCGGATGGCTAATGCTTCGTTTCATTTTACCTTGATTGCGAATGTAAGTATCCAACGCGTCTCGGCGCCGCTATGACTGCGGCCTGATCGCCATACGAGCGCGCGCCATGCATTCCGTTGCCCTGCTGACCGCCAGCTACGCCAAGGACATCGAGCGCTTTTCGCTGCTCAGCGAGAGCATCGACACATGGTTGACGGGCTACACACGGCATTATGTTCTCGTTAACGATGAGGATCTGCCGCTGTTCGCGCGGTTCGCTTCCGACAAACGCGTCATCGTTCCGGCCTCGCGCTATTTGCCGAAATGGCTGTGGGCGTTGCCGCCGGCTCTGCAGTTCATCAGCAAACGGCGCGTCTGGCTGTCGCTGCTGTCGTCACCTGTTCATGGCTGGCACATTCAGCAGATCCTCAAGATCGCCGGCGTCCTCAACGCGCCCGAGCAGCGCGTCTGCATCCTGGATTCGGACAATCTGTTCTTCCGCGAATTCGACGTCGGTGAGTATGCCGGCGCCGAGAAGACCCCGCTGTTCGTCACGCGCAACGGGATCGACGCCGCCCACCCCTTGCATGTCCTGTGGCTCCGCACCGTCGATCAGCTCCTTGGCATCAAGGACCGGTCCTTCCCCGCGGACGACTATGTCGGTAACGCGCTGGTCTGGGACAGGGACACCGCGCGCGCGATGACCGATTCGATCAAGTCGGCAACGGGATTGAACTGGGTTCTGGCGCTGTGCCGGAAGAAGAAGTTCTCGGAATATCTCATGTACGGCCATTTCGTCGCGAACTCGCCCGCGCATCTGGCCGCTCATCGGGTCACCGAAGACAGCATCGCGGTCTCGCATTGGGACGACACGCGCCTCGACCGTCCCGCCATCGAAGCGATGATGCGGGCCGCTTCGCCCGACCAGGTCGCGCTGTGCATCCAGTCCTATTCGTCGACCTCCATCGACGACATCCGCGACGTGTTCCGCCTCAGCTCGCGCGACCGTCGCGGTCCGAGTCTTTCGCCCGAGCACATGGGCGACGAGGCCCAGTTCGAAGTGCCGAAAGCTCGCTAGACCTTACACGTCTCTCGTGAACTTGCTGATCACGTTCATGAACGGCTTCGGCTTGAACTCGCCGTCGAGCGGCAAAGGACGGTTCGGCTGCTTGTCGGCGCGGGCAAAGGTGCCGTTGATCCAGCTGTAGCGGTCCGAGAGGCCCCAGGTCAGGATCGAGCGCACTGGTCCGCTGGTCGAGATCGCGGTCAGGAGATCATCGACGCGCTTGGCGACGATGGCATCGCGCTCCGCCGGCGTCCCCGTCAGCTTCTGGTCGTCGACATCGAGCTCGGTGACGAGCACCTCGAGGCCCCAGGCGCGCAGCTCGGTGACGAATTCGGCAAGCCCATGGGTGTCGATCTCGAGCTCGGCATGCAGATGCGATTGCAGTCCCACGGCGTGCAACTGCACGCCCTGGTCGAGCAGCTCCATGATGAGATGGCGGTAGGCCGCGCGCTTCGCGATGAACGTGTCCTTGGCCGACTCGATGTCGTATTCGTTGATCGCGAGCTTGACGAAGGGATCGGCCGCGGCCGCCGTGCGGAACGCCAGCGGAATCCAGCGGTTGCCCAGATGCTGCGTCCAGAACGACTCGCGTCGGTCTTTCGGGCTGTGCGGATTGTCCGGGATCGGCTCGTTGACGACGTCCCACGACGTCAGCTTGTCCTTGTAATAGGAGACGACGGTGCCGATGTGGTCGACATAGGCGCGCTCGACGCCCTTGGTATCCTTGATCTGCTTGGTCCAGTCCGGAATGTCGTGATACCAGGCGAGCGCGTGGCCGCGCATCGTCAGGTCGTTCTGCCGGGCGAAATCCAGGATCGCGTCGGCGCGTTCGAAGGCAAAGGTGTGCGCGTCCGGACGCAGCATCGGCCATTTCAGCTCGAGCACCGGCACGACTTGTGTGCAGTAGGTGCTGATGGCTTCGCCGAGCCTGGGATCCGCTTGCAGATCCCAGAGCGTGGCCGCGGCACCAAATCCCTGATAGCGCTGGGCGAGTTTCGACGCCGGCGCTGGGGACGCCGATGCGGCTGCCGCGAGTGCTGCGGCGCTGCCGAGGAGAAATTCGCGTCTGTCGAGCCTGGTCACGGCATTCCTTGAGCCAACGCGCCACCGTACCAAGCGACGCCTTGCAACGCCGGGGATTTCCCTCGTTGGGTTAACTTTGCCAGTGCGAAATCACGGTTCCTTTCGGTGGCCGTGGCGCCGTCAGGGAAGGGCAAATTTAACGCTAACCCGCGAAAGCGGCTTCAAAACCGGATTCGCCGCCCGATCTCCAGACTTATGTGACACTCTTGAGAGATGTTGCGGCGCAATTCGTTCGCCCCGCCATGGTCCAATTGATGAACGGCCGTCACACTCGCAACAATGTTGTCGGTCCCGTGCTCGCATGCTGAACCGCCATTTCTCGATTTATCTCGTCGCCTACATCCTGCCTGCGGCGGTGGGTTTCTTCGCCGTCACGGCCTACACGCGACTGCTGACGCCGGCGGAGTACGGCGTTTATGTCGTCGGCATCAGCCTGGCCGGCATTCTAGGCGCGATCTTCTTCGCCTGGATCAAGCTGTCGGTGTCGCGCTATCAGGCGATGTCGGCCGAGGTGGATTTCCGCGGCACTGCAATGGTCGCCTTCGCGCTCACCGTTGCCGTCCTCTGCGCCACCACGCCGCTGGTTTTCCTGTTCCGCAATGATCTCAGCGTTGGGCTGCTGCTTGCCAGCATGTTCGTCGCGATCATGGCGAATGCCGTCGATGTCGGCCAGGAGTTCGAGCGCGCAAAACTGCGCCCTTACAGGTTCGCGGCGATCTCGATCGTGCGCAGCGTGTCGGGCGTCGGTTTCGGCCTGCTCGGCATCTGGCTCGGCTGGGGTGGACTGGGACTGCTCGCCGCATTCGGCCTGGGTTCGCTCGCCGGGATCATCCTGAACCTTCTCGGTGACCGCACCAGGATCGCGCGCTTTCAGCGCAGCCAGTTCGTGCAGCTCGCGCGCTACGGCCTGCCGCTGACGCTGGCCGGATTGTCGATTGCGGTCTACTCGGCCTGCGACCGCCTCATCGTGGCTTATTTGCTCGGCAAGGACGCCGCCGGAATCTTTGGCGTCGCCGCCGATCTGCCGCGACAGTTCATGGTCATGATCGCCTCCAGCGTCGCCGCGGCGACCGTGCCGTTGGTGTTCCGGTCATTGTCGGACAAGAACATCGAGACGACGCGGGAGCGGCTGACCGAGAGCCTCGAACTTCTGCTCGTCGTAGTTGCGCCCGTCGCGGTCTGGCTCGCGCTCGCAGCCGACCAGGTCGCCGGCACGCTCGTCGGCGTCGACTTCCGCGCCGGCGTGTCGGTATTGCTGCCGACCCTGGTGCTCGCGCGCTTGTTCGGCATCGCCAATCAGTTCTATGTGCAGATCAGCTTCCAGCTTGCCGAGCGACCGTTCATGCTGGCGGCGCAGTCGTTCCTGACGCTGGTCGTCAGCGTGGCGTTGATGTTCGTGCTGGTGGCCGGCCATGGTCTCTACGGCGCGGCGCTGGCGACCCTTGCAACCGAAGCGATCGGTTTCCTCGTTGCCGTCGTGCTGATGCATCGCGCCCATCCGGTCCCGTTCGACCTCCACCGCCTCGCCGGCGTTGCGGTCTCCGCCGCGGCGATGGCGGCTGCGATCCTCGTGGCACGATCCCAGGTCAATGGCATCGGCCTCGTCCCGCTCATGCTCGTGAGCCTCGCCGGCGGGCTCGCTTATGCCGCTGCCGCGTGGTTGCTGAACATCGCAAACGTCCGGACGCTGTCGCTGCGTTTCCTGCGAACCTTCAACCGCAAGGCGCTGGGCGTTTAAGCCGCGATGCCTGACGAGGCTCGGCCTCAGCGTCTGAAGCTCTGAAAGCGCCGCCTGGCCTGGCGATGGCTCGGTTCTGACCGGAAGCGCACAGCCGCCCGGGTCTAGGGCGGAGGGCGATTTTGTTGCGTCCGTGGCCATAACTGTGCTTCTTGGGCGGCATGTCGGGAGCAGAGCAGATATGACCCAAGGAACGCCGGAAATCCGCGCATCGGCGCAGTTGCTTGCCCGCTATCGCGAGCCTGACAATACGCGGGGTGTCCTCGAACTGGCGATCACGGCGATCCCGTTCGTCGTCATCTGGGCTCTGATCTGGGTCGCTCTTGACCAGGGCTATTGGTTTGCCCTCCTGCTCGAGGTGCCCGCGGCGGGTTTGCTGGTCCGCCTCTTCATGATCCAACACGATTGCGGACACGGCTCGTTCTTCCGCGGCCGCGTTGCCAACGATTGGGTCGGCCGTGCCATCGGCGTGATGACACTGACGCCATACGGCTACTGGCGGCATAACCATGCGGGCCATCACGCGAATTCCGGCAATCTCGACCACAGGGGCTTGGGCGACATCGATACGTTGACCACGCGCGAATTTCTCGGGCGGTCGCGATGGCGCCGGACGCTGTATCGCTTGTATCGACATCCCCTCGTGATGTTTGGCGCCGGTCCCTCGTATTTGTTCATCTTGAAGCACCGATTGCCGGTCGGGATGATGCGTCGCGGCTGGAAACCCTGGTTGAGCACGATGGGCACGAACATCGCCCTCGCGGTTCTCGCCGTCACGATGATCTGGCTGGTCGGCTATGGGCCGTTGCTGCTTGTGCATCTGCCGATCGTTGTCCTGGCGGCGTCGATCGGTGTGTGGCTGTTCTACGTCCAGCACCAGTTCGAGCACACGCATTGGGCCCACGACGAGACCTGGAACTTTCACGACGCCGCGCTGCACGGCAGCTCTCACTACCAATTGCCGGGTGTCTTGCGATGGTTCACGGCAAATATCGGCGTCCACCACATCCATCATTTGTCCAGTCGAATTCCCTGCTATCGCTTGCAGGACGTATTGCGCGACCATCCGCAGTTCGCTGGTGTCGGGCGGATCACGCTGCTCCAGAGTTTGCGGACCGTGCGGCTGACCTTGTGGGACGAGGAACGGCAGCGGCTCGTCTCCTTTGGAGAGGCAGCCTTGTTTGGCAAGGCAGCCTTGTTTGAAAAGGCAGCCTTGACTCCAGTGGCTTAGCTTTACGCCGCCCCGCGCGGCCGCCGACCGGCGTGAATCCGCGCGATCGGAACGCGATGGGCGTCTAGCGGCCGTTCAACGTGGCTTCGCCGTCCGACGCCGGGCGCTGGCAGCCGTGTCACCGATCCCCGGTCATTCTGTCGCAGCGATAGACCGCCAGCTTCGGCCGCGCGGCGCCCTTCCGCCTGCGTTAACCGTCGTATATGAGATTTATCGCCGGAACGTGCCGAATGTCGCCACAGACGGAACGTAAGGCGGCTGCGATTTCTTAATTCAAAGATCGCAATCTGATCAATGACCGGCGGACTGGCATTTCGACCGAGGATGGCATGAGAAACCTGATGACAACGGCGCAATCCACCGTGGCGATGCGGCGTTGGGGGCCCCCCGGAATTGTGACCCTGGCGGCAATGCTCGCCTTTGCGGCCGTGGCTCCGGCCAATGCGGCCAAGCAGGCGCGTCAGCCGGCCGAGGCGGTGGCACCGCGCGAGGCCGGCGAACCGATCATGGCGATCGTGTCGATCAAGAGCCAGCAGGTCACCTTCTACGACGCCGAGGGCTGGATTTTTCGCGCGCCGGTTTCCACCGGCACGACGGGACGCGAGACGCCGGCCGGCGTCTTCGCCATCATCGAGAAGGACAAGGACCACCACTCGACCATGTATGACGACGCCTGGATGCCGAACATGCAGCGCATCACCTGGAACGGCATCGCGCTGCATGGCGGGCCGCTGCCCGGCTACGCCGCTTCGCATGGCTGCGTGCGGATGCCGTTCGGCTTTGCGGAGGGCCTGTTCGACAAGACCAACATCGGGATGCGGGTGATCATCTCGCCGAACGACGCGGCTCCGATCGACATCGTTCATCCCGCACTGTTCATGCCGAAGCGAGACGCCATTGCGGCGGCGCCGGGCCAAATCGGCAGGCTCTCCGGAGAGGCCGAGGAGGCCACAAGGGCGGCCGACGAGGCCAAGAGGGCCGCGACGGCGGCCGCGAAAGAGGCGGCATCGCTGCCGGCCTCGTTGCGCAAGCTGGAACAGCAGAAGACCCGCGCCGACGCCGAGCTCGCCTTCGCCGACAGGCAGCTCGCGGCCGCCAAGACCGATCAGGCCCGCGCCAAGGCCGAGGAGCTGAAGCAGAAGGCCGCCGACGCGGCGACGCAGCTCGATGCCGCCAAGAGCGCCGCACAACCGAAGCGCGACGCGGTGGCTGCCACGAAAGAGGCCGCCAAGGCGGCAGCGGCCAGGAAGGCCGATGCCGTGAAGGCCGCGACCGACGCAAAGCTCGCACTCGAGCCGGTCTCGGTCTACATCAGCCGCGCGACGCAGAAGCTCTACGTGCGGCGGAACACGCACAAGCCGGCACCGGACGGCGGCGGCGAGGTGTTCGACACCAGCATCGAGGTTCCCGTCACGATCCGCAATCCGGATCAGCCGCTCGGCACGCATATCTTCACCGCGATGGCGAAGACCGACACCGGCCTGCGCTGGAGCGTGGTCACGATCGAAGACAGCGACAACGCCAAGAACGCACTCGACCGCATCACCATCCCACAGGAGGTGCTCGATCGCATCGCGCCGACCGCGTTGCCGCGCTCCTCGATCATCATCTCGGACGAGCCGCTGAGCAGCGAGACCAACTACCGCACCGAGTTCGTCGCAGTGCTGAGCAACCAGCCCCAGGGCGGTTTCATCACGCGCAAGCCGACCGCGCCTCCGATGGCCATGGCGAGCGATGACGGCTGGGACAATGGCGGCAACGGTTTCGGCTTCTTCTTCCAGCGCGATCCGAATCCGCAGCCCGTCAATCCGCGCCGGCGCGGCCAGTATCAATATTATCAGCCGGCGCAGCCGATGCAGCGGGGCTTCTGGTAGGAGCGGGCGGATCGAAGCTCGCACTATCGCCGCGCCTCGATGACGATAGCCTGGATCTTGCCTTCGATCGGTCCGGACCCATGGCGCGTTCGGATCGCCTCGGCGACGATGTCGGTCGCAGCCTGAAGCTTGCTGGCATCGCGTGCCTCGATCTCGCTGCGCAGCGGCGTGCCCTGGCAGAGCGCGATCGCGACGTGCTCGGGCGACGGGGCCCGGCTTATTTCAGCTCGCGTTTCGATCGATATGTCACGGAAGCCTGCGCGTTCGAGGTCGGTTCTGATGACGGCCTTGTCGTGATAGCCGTGCGGCGTCCGGGCCATGAAACGAGGCGGGTCGTCGGGAAACAGCTTTTCGAGCGCGACGGTCGCTTCATGCGTCAGCACATTGTCCTCGATGCGATCCCAGACGTTGAACACGAACGTGCCATTGCCGTTGAGGACGCGCTTCACTTCCCCGTAGGCCTTCACGCGGTCCGGAAAGAACATGGCGCCGAACTGGCAGCAGACCACGTCGAAGGCTGCATCGTCGAAGGGCAGGGCCGACCCGTCGGCCTGGCGCCACGAGATTCGATCGTCGTCTGCCTGACGCTGCGCCGCGACGGCGAGCATCGGCTCGTTGAGGTCGGTGGCGACATAACGGACACCGCGCGGCAGCGCCGCCGCCACCGCGCGCGTCACGGCGCCGGTGCCTGCCGCGATCTCGAGCAGCACGGAGGGAGACCGGGCCGCGACACGTCTTGCGATGTCGTCGGCGTAAACGGCGAAGATCATCGGCACCAGATATTCGTCGTAAAGCTTCGGGATCGAGCCGGCGAAAACCTTGTCAGTGTTGGACATGCTTGCCTCGCTGAAGTTCGGAGACGAGGCTCACGTTACCATGGATTGCCGTCTACCGCGCCAGCAGCGCGGTGAACCCGGCCGGTTCCTGCATCGCCTTCGCCGGCCAGCGTCATCGGCCCCCTCCGACCTCGCGGATCGGCCGCGTGCCGTCCCAGCTCAAAGCCGCCTGCCGGACCTTCTCGAAGAACGGCCCCTTGGTGCCGCTGATGTCGGAGATCTCGATCACGGTGCCTGGATGGGCCTGGGTGTCGAAATAGGCAAAGCGCCCTCTGTCGCCGCCGATCTGGCCCTCGTGGCCGATCCTGTAGCCGAGCCCGAGCGCCCTGTCGTAGAGCGCCTGGTAGTCGTGGCTCCAGTAGGACATGTGCTGGAGGCCTTCGTGGCCGGACTCGAGGAATTCCCTGTATAGCGAGGGCGCGTCGTTGCGCTGCTGGATCAGCTCGATCTGGAGATCGCCGGAATTGGCCAGCGCGATGCTCATCTCGACGGCGGAGTTTTCGCCGCGATGGCAAAACCAGTCGGTCTTGACGCGGTCCATGTAGTACCAGGGACCGACGCCCATCACCTCGATCCAGTGCTTCATCGCGGAGTGGATGTCCCGCACCACATAACCGTTCTGGCGTACCGCGCCGAAGATGCGGCTCATGCCCGCGCTCCTCTTGTCAGCTTGATCACTTCAGTTCAATGCCGGCGTCCTTGGCAACCTGCTTCCAGGCCGCGATGTCGCGGGCGTTGATGTCACGCTGCTCGTCGCCCGGCACGAATTGCGGCGTGATGCCAAGCCCCAGCAGCTTCTCCTTCACCTCGGCATCGGCGAGCGCGTCCTTCAGCGCCGCGGACAGCTTTCTTGCGATCGGTTCGGCAAGCCCCGCAGGCGCATACATCGCCCAGGACAGGCTGCGGTCGAACGGCACGCCTTGTTCCTTGTAGCTTGCGACATCCGGCAGGCTCGGCGAGCGTTCGCCGCAGGCGGCCAGCGCCTTGATCGAGCCGTCCTTCACCAGCGGCGTCGCGGTCGCCATGTCGAGCGTCGCCAGCGAGATGTGGCCGCCGAGCAGATCGCCGGCCAGTTTGGCGATGCCGTTGAACGGCACGTGGTCCATCTTGATTCCGGTCTGCTGCATCAGGATTTCCGCGCAGAACTGTCCGGTCGAGCCGACGCCCCAGCTTCCGTACTGGATCGGCTCGCCCTTCCTGGCCAGCGCGATCAGGCCCTTGATGTCGTTGGCGGCAAAATCCTTGGTCGCCACCAGCATGATCGAGGACGTGCCGATGCGCCCGATCGTGGTGAAATCCTTGATCGAATCGTAAGGCAGTTTCGGATAGATCGCCGGCGCCAGCACATGCGTGGTCATGCCGCCTACGGTGATGGTGTAGCCGTCATTCGCCGACGCCGCGACCATCTGGGTGCCGAGCGTGCCGGCAGCCCCGGTGTGGTTCTCGATATAGACGCTCTGTCCGAGCGTCTTGCCTATCCTGTCGCCGAGCAGTCGTCCGATCACGTCGCCGCCGCCACCGGCCGCATAAGGCAGCAGCATCCTGATCTTGTGCGTGGGATAGGCGGCCGGATCCTCGGCCCGCGCAGGCAGCACTGCCGAGAACGTTATGACCAATGACAAAGTTGCGGCGCGCAGCAGACGAAAATGGACGAAGCGCGCCATGACCTGATCTCCCCAGATTGCTCTCCGCTTCTTTTGACAGCGGAGTTGAAGCGCAAGACCGAACGAGCGATCGTGCCGGCGGTTGACTAGCGAACGATCGTTCGTTAGTCAAGCCCGCATGGCTGTCCACACCACCAGCGCGGCGGAAGCGGCTGCGCCCACGACCCGCGCGCGCATTCTCGCCGAGGCGCTCGATCTGTTCGCGCAGAGCGGCTATGGCGGCGCCTCGATGCGCGAGCTCGCGCGTCGCGTCGGCATTCGCGAGAGCAGCCTCTACAATCACTTCGCCGGCAAGGCCGCGATCCTCGAGGCGATCGTCAGCGAGCACGGCCCGGCCAGCTCGGCGAGCCGGCTGAAAGAGCCGCGCTACAAGCAGCTCGCGCGCCAGCCCGCCGCGTTCTGCCGCCAGTTTGCACTGGATCTCGTCGAGCAATGGTCCGATCCGCGCGAGCACCAGTTCCAGAAAGTGATCACCGCCGAGCGCAACCGCGTGCCCGGCATCCGCGCCAAATTCGCCGATCATTTCTATGCGCGCGAGCAGAGCATGATGACGGATTATTTCCGCGGCTTTGCGCTCGCCGGTCTCGTCTCGACGCCGGACCCACGCGAGACCGCGCGGCTGTTCGCGGCCGGGCTGATCTACATCCGTCTCGAGCATTACGTGATGGGCGCGGCACCGTCGCCGCGGCCGAAGGTGATCGAGGCGATCGACAGCTATCTCACCTTCTTCCTGTCGCTGATCGCGGCGGATGGCGGGACACAGGACAATAAGAAACGAAAAGCCAAGGGAGAGACTCGTGGCAAGGCTGCCCCTGATTGATCCGGAGACGACGAGCGGCAACATCCGCGCCTCGTTCGACCGCATGCCGGTCAAGCTGAATATTTTCCGCATGATGGCCCATGCCGAGGCCAACATGATCCCGGCGATGCGGCTCGGCAATTCGATCCTGCACAAGCAGAAGCTCAGTGCGGTCCATCGCGAGCTCCTGATCCTTCAGGCCGCCCAGCTCGAAGGCGGTGCCTATGAATGGCGCCAGCACGTGCCGATCGCGCTTGGTGTCGGCTGCACGCAAGCACAGATCGATGCGGTCGAGCGCGCCGATTACGATGCTGCCGGTTTGAGCGAGGCCGAGCGCGCGCTGCTGAAATTCGGCCGCGAAGTGGTCGAGCACGTTCGCGTTCCCGAGCAGATCTTCGCCGCCATGCGCGCGCATTTCAGCGACCAGGAGATCGTCGAATCCATTGTCGCGCTCGGCTTCTACATGATGATGGCGCGTGTCACCGAGGCGACCGAGACCGATCTCGACCCGGCAGCCGGCATGAAGGTCTACGACAGCGGCAAGAGATAGGCGGCGCGCATGCGTGAGAATTCCGAGACCAGGCTGGAGCGCTATGTTCGCGCGCCGAGTGCGGAATCGCTGGGCGAAGCGCCGGGCAGGGGACGCCTTGAGAGGCGTCGCATCCTGATCGTCGCCGGTGGCCAGCGTGTGTTCGACGCCGCCACCGATCCGATCGGCAACGGCCGCGCCATGAGCATTCTTTGCGCGCGCGAGGGCGCGAAGGTCGCGGTCGCCGATCTCAACCACACCTCCGCGCAGCAGACCGTCAAGCACATCACCGACGAAGGCGGCGAGGGCTTTGCCATCACGGCCGATGTCACCTCTGAATCCGACGTCCAGCGCATGATCGAGGAAGCACATCGCGCCATGGGCGGGCTCGACGGCATGGTCCTCAACATCGGCACCTTCGGCAAGGTCGGCCTCGACGCCGTCAGCCCCGAGGAGTGGAATGCGATCTACGACGTCAACGTTCGCGGTCCGATGCTGTGCTGCCGCGCGGCCTGCCGAAATACGGCAACGGCGGATCGATCGTCTTCATCTCCTCCATCGCCGCTCTGAAGGCCGGCTCGCAGATGGCGGTGTATGATTCCTCGAAAGCCGCGCTCGGCGGCCTCATGCGCAACATCGCCCATCTCGGATCGCGCCGCGGCATCCGCGCCAACCTCGTCTATCCCGGTCTCGTCGACACGCCGAACGGTCGCGAGGCCGGCGCCGGCCGCCCCTCGCGCGGCAAGGGTCACGTCCCGTTCGGCCGCCAGGCCACCGCCTGGGAAATCGCCTATGCCGTGCTGTTCTTCCTCTCGGACGAGAGCGTCTACGTCACCGCGCAAACGCTCGCGGTCGATAGCGGCCTGAGCGGGATGTGACGTCGATCCGTAACAGGCTGCGGCTCGACGCGACAGTTTCGCAGGGCCTGCTCATCTGATAAGCCTCAAAGGCATGAAAACCACACTGCTGAAATCCGAAGACTACGCCCGCTCGCCCTGGAAGAACGGCGGCGGCATCTTCACCGATATTGCGGATGCCCATCGCGCTGAATCCGTGAAGGATTGGGACAGCCTGCTCTGGCGCTTCGCGACCACGCCGATTGTGGCGCCGGGGCCATTCTCCCATATGCCCGGCATCGACCGCCTGCAGATGGTGGTCGGCGGACGCGGGCTGGTGCTGAAGTCGCCCACCGAGGAATTCGACGAGCGCGAGCCGTTTACGACGGTGCGCTTCACCGGCGAGCTCGAGATCGTGACCCGGCTCGAGGAAGGGCGAGTCGAGGTGGTGAATTTGATGGGCCGGCGCGGTGCGGTCGCGCTTGAGCTCGAAGCGCTTAAGGAGCCCGGTGAGCGGCGATTTTCCGCCGGCACGCATCTAATTTATGCGGCGCGCGGCGACTGCACTATCCGTCTCGAAGGCACGGATTTTTCGATTTCGCACGAAAACACCTTGAAAGTCGAACTGACGGGGGCATCGACGCTTGCGCTCGTCTCGGGGCTGGCCGTGCTGGGCTCTATCCAGGTCGTCGGCTGAACGGCGTTCCCGCCGATCAGAGCGATGCGTACAATCCATGCAACTGGCTAGGTTGACGCCGTCGCGCCGGAGCACGATATCTGCCTTGATGCAGGCCGCCGCCCCAAGCGCGATATGGGTGGCCACGATATGAACGGGCAGATATGACCGCGCCAGAGAACAAATCCGCCACGCTGTCCGACGGCGTCGTCGACTGGTTGATCAACGGCACGCGCGACCAGCGCTTTATCGACAATATCTTTGCCGAGATGTGCATCCGGCTTCAGCAGGCCGGCATTCCGCTGGCGCGCTCAACCCTTCACGTGCTGATCCAGCACCCGCAATGGCTGGGCGCCCGCTTCATGTGGGCCGACGGCATGCGCGAGGCAGAGATTGCACGGGTCGACCATGACGTCCGCGAGCGGTCTGAATATATCGGCAGTCCCGCCAACGAAATGTTCGACGGCGCGACCGAGTTGCGCGAAAATCTCGAGCAGGACCCAGCGCTCGGCCGCAATCACGCGCTCTACCGCGAGATGCGCGCGCAGGGCCTCACCGACTATGTGGCTTGGCCGCTCTATCATACGCTCGGCAAGCGCCATCTCGTCACCTTCGCGACCAACCGGCCCGGCGGCTTCGACGACACCCATGTCGCTGCCCTCAAGAACTTGTTGCCTGTGCTGGCGCTGGTCAGCGAGATCCGCGTTAAGAATCGATTGGCGCGAACGCTGCTCGAGACCTATGTCGGCTCCCATGCCGGCGAGCTCATCCTGGCCGGCGCCACGCGGCGCGGTACCGGTACGACGGTGCGCGCCGCGATCATGATCTGCGATCTGCGCGACTTCACCAAGATTTCCGACAATTGGCCGCGCGACGACGTCATCGATCTGCTCAACGATTATTTCGACGCGATGTCGGAGCCGATCGCGCGGCATGGCGGCGAGATCCTGAAATTCATCGGTGACGGCCTGCTCGCCATCTTTCCGCTGAGCGAGCCCAAGGCCTGCGCAAACCTGCTGCATGCCGTGACCGAAGCCAGGCAGGCCATGATCGCGTTGAACGCGCGCAACGACGGCACCGGCCGAGCGCCGCTGAACTACGGCATCGGCGTCCATGTCGGCGACGTCATGTACGGCAATATCGGATCGTCCACCCGGCTCGACTTCACCGTGATCGGTCCCGCCGTCAACATGGCCTCACGCCTCGAAGCCTTGACCAAGCAATTGGGAAAGAAAGTGTTGCTGTCACGCGACTTTGCCGAGCTGGTCGAGCGAGAGTTCGAGCTGGAGCATGTCGGAAAATATGAGGTGCGCGGCTTCAGCGATCCGATCGAGCTTTTTGCGTTTTGAAGATGACGGAGGCCCCCGGCTAAGCAGCGGGCGATCATCGAGTCCTGTTGCCAACGCAGGATTGTGTGACTACGCTCGGTGCGAAGCGCAACCAAGCGTTTCGTCCAAGCGTGTCATCGATCGGCCGCAGTACATGCCAAAATTCCTCCGCATCGGAATCCATCAGTCGAACGTATCGGGTTACACGTCGAAGGCGTGGTGTGTCCGGCGCGTTGGCACGGCGATCCTCCTGAAATGGGGCGCCGTGGAAGTCCAGGGCGCGGGTGACGGACGAAAGGTCTACTGGACGCGTCTGCCGCAGCAGAAGACAATTCGCTGCGGCAGCGCGCAGCGCGCCCAGGATTACGCCAAGGCCGCGATCGCGCGGCGCCGCAATCATCGCTATGAACCGCTGACCGGCGCGATCGTGCTCCGGCGCCGACCGGCCGCAGGCAACACCGAGCTCAAGCGGGCGCTTGCCACGATCCTGATCGTCGATATCGTCGGCTCCACCGCAAAAGCCGCAAAGCTCGGCGATGTCCGCTGGACCAAGATCATGGGCCATTATTACGCGGCGGTCCGCAAGGAGCTGAAGAGCTCGCGCGGCAAGGAAGTCACGACGACGGGCGACGGCGTGCTGGCGACGTTCAAGACGCCGGCCGCCGGAATCAATTGCGCGACCGCGATCCAGAAGGCCGTGCGTACGCTCGGCCTCGAGATCAGGGTCGGCCTGCATGCCGGCGAATACACCGTGAGTGGCACTGAGGCGGTCGGCCTGGCCTTCCACATCGGCACCCGCGTCGCCGCAAAGGCGAGCGCCGGCGAGGTGCTGGTGTCGAGCGCGGTGAAGGAGCTGATGGCGTCGCAGTCGGCGATCAACCTGAAAGATCACGGCATTCACCGGCTCAAGGGCGTGCCGGAAAAATGGAGACTCTATAGAGTGGAGGGGTGAGAGTGGGTGAAGCTCTCACCGTCCTTCGTAAACGGGTGGACGCTTCTGTGCCTCGGCATCCCGCCCTTCCTGGAAGTCCCTGGTCGTGAGCAGCGCACGATATTGGTCGCCAAGTTGGGCAAGCGCGGCCTCGGGGTCTTCGAGCGCAAGGTGCGAGGACGCAATCGAGGTCTTGATGCCGAGGGGAGCGCATGCGGCGATCTTCTCGGCGATCTCGACGGCCTTCGCGCGAGCGGCGTCGCGGTTTGTTGCCACCTCCTGAACCGTTCCCATCCGGAGCGCTTCGTTCGCATCCCAATGATCGCCCGTCAGAATGAACCGCATGGCATTTCCCCAGCCGGCTTCTCGTGGGAAGCGAACGGTTGAGCCGCCGCCGGGAAAGCGGCCGTGCGTGTTCTCGTCCTGGCCGAAATCCGTGTCTTCCGATGCTATGCGGATGTCCGCAACGAGGAAGATTTCGTGCGCCATATTCCAGGTATCGCCATGCACCGCGACAATCAGCGGCTTGGTGAGCGCCGGTTTGGTCCGCCCGAGAGGGTCGATGAAGCCGGGTCCCTCCATCATCGTCTTTCCCGATTGAGCAAATGCCTTGTAGGCGTCGACATCGACACCTCTGGAGAAGCGTTCGCCGTAGCCGAACAGAACCGCTGCACGCAGCGAGGGATCTCGATCGTACTGGTAGTAGGCTCTCGCCAGGCTCTCTGTCGCCTCCGGGTCCAGCCGATTGTCGATGCCAGGCCGGTTGATGCCGATCAGCACGATGTGGCCTTTGCGCTCGATGGTGATCTTCGTCCGCTCACCGTACGGAATGTCCGCCATCGGCGCGGACTCGTCAGATTGTGACATCATGGATTCTGTCTTCCCGTGCTGATGAGAGCGCTGCAGCGATGATGTGGTATCATGCAGAAGATTGCATCAGGCCCGACATGGGCGATCGTGCGTATCGGAAAACGCATCTGCGTTTTCGAAACGACGATGAACGAGGGTGTGGGCTCAAGAGCGTGCCGGAGCGGTGGCGGGGTGGGGACTGAGGCGATTGCGCGCGGGGCGGATCCACGCCCTCATCTCATCTGGACGACGATTTTCCCCCTGGCTCGTCCCTTTTCGAGATAGGCCAGCGCGTCTTTCGCCTGTTCGAACGGAAAGACCTTGTCGATCACCGGCCGGATACGCTCCGCCTTGAGAAGCTCGCCGATCTCGGCGAGTTGCCTGCCGTCCGGGTGCACGAACACGAACGAATACTCCGCGCCGATCTTGCCGGCGCGGCGAATGATCTTGCGGCTCAGCCATCCGAACAGGAACACCATGACGACGTTCATCCCGCGGTCGCGCGCGAACGCGGCGTCCGGCGGCCCGACCAGCGAGGCAATCCTGCTCCCCCGCTTCAGGATCCGAAGCGATGTCTCGACCGCATCGCCCCTGAGCGTGCCCAGCACCGCGTCGTAGTCCCGCAGCGCTTCCTCGAATTGCTGGGTCTTGTAGTCGATCACCTCGTCAGCCCCGAGGCTGCGCACCAGATCGATATTTCCAGTGCTGGTCGTCGTCCCCACTTTGGCGCCGAAATATTTCGCGAGCTGGATCGCGAACGTGCCGATCCCGCCGGCGCCGGCGGGGATGAAGACTTTCTGGCCGGGTTTGAGACGTATGCGCTCCCTAAGAGCTTGCCACGATGTCAGGCCGACCATCGGGATCGAGGCCGCGTGCACGAAGTCCAGGTTCGGCGGCTTGAGCGCGGCGGCATCCTCCGGCACGGTCGCGAATTCGGCGAGAGCGCCTGTGCCGAGATCAAAGATGCTGGCGAAGACGGCGTCGCCCGGCTTGAAGCGGGTCACGCGGCTTCCGACCTCGACGACGACGCCCGCCAGGTCGCTGCCCAGCGTGGCCGGCAGTTCAAACTTCAGGATCGGCTTGAACGTTCCCTTCGGAATCATGTTGTCGATCGGGTTCAACCCCGCGGCATGAACCTGGACCAGGATTTCGTTCGGCTTCGGCGTCGGCCGCGGGATATCGGCCAACGCGATCTGGTCCGGCTTGCCGTAGCGCTTGAACACGAGGGCTCTCATTTTTTCTCTCGGTCCGAAGGTTCTTCGCACTGGCAAGATTGCGGCCCTCAGAAAGCCCGCGCGGTGCGGGCGGGCTGCAGCGCCGCCGTCGCATCCAGCCGCAAATCCTTTCGGATTCCGGCATCCACCAGGGCTGCGGGCGCGAACCGGCGCAGAAATCGCAGGCGCTTCGCAAGGCTGCCGGCCGCGTATTTGAGTTGCGGGCGCACCGCGCTCGCGGCCTTCAGCACGGCATCGGCCACGACGCCGGGCTGTTCGGCCGTCGCCATCACCTCGTTCACCCGCTTGGTCACGCCGGCGCGCGCCTCGCGATATTCGTCGAGCGTGGCGTCGGGCTCCATGAAGTTCGCGTCGAACGGCGTCTTGGTGTAGGCGGGCTCGACTACGGAGACCCGGATGCCCCGCGTGCGCAGTTCATGGTCGAGCGATTCCGAATAGCCTGCCACGGCGTGCTTGGTCGCGGCATAGAGCGCGCCGTAAGGCATCGGCAGAAAGCCGAGCACTGAGCCGATGTTGATGATGCGGCCGCTTCCATGGCGCCGCATGTGCGGCACGACGGCGCGCGTCATCCGGATCAGGCCGAAGAAGTTCGTCTCGAAAATCGCGCGCGCCTGCTCCATCGAGCTCTCTTCCGCGCCGGCAGGGGCAACGCCGAAGCCGGCGTTGTTGACGAGCAGGTCGATGCGACCCTCGCGCCGGATCACTTCGCCGACGGCGGCTTCCACCGATGCATCGCTGGTGACGTCGAGAGCCAGCATCTCGAACGCCTGCTTGCCCGCCTGCGCGCCCCGCCTGCTGGTGCCGAACACCTTGTAGCCGGCGTTCGCGAGTCGCTCCGCCGTCGCCTGGCCGATGCCTGAGGAGGCGCCGGTCACTAGCGCGATCTTCGGTGTAATCCTGTTCATAATGCCTCTCCGACGCCACTACCGGGCCTGAAATCGTTTGATTACGATCGTAACTATTGATATACATGACGATCGTAATTATAAAAGTCAAGCCCCGCCTCTAAGGATCGGTCCCATGCGCGTCTCAAAGGAACAGGCCGCCAAAAATCGCGAGCATATTCTCGAGACCGCCTCGCGCCTGCTGCGGGAGCGCGGCATCGCCGGCGTCGGTGTCGACGCGCTCGCCGAGGCGGCCGGGATGACGCACGGCAGCCTCTATAGCCAGTTCGGCTCCAAGGAGCGGCTGGTCGAGGAGGCGGTGGCCCATGCGATCGACGCCAAGGGTCAGGAATTCCCCGAGGCCTTCGAGCTCGAGGACTATGTTTCGCACTATCTCTCGCCGGGGCATCGCGACGATCCCGCCGCCGGCTGCCCCTTCGCTGCGCTCGCCTGTGAAGTGTCACGTCAAAGCAGCGGCCTGAAGCAGCGTTTCACCGCCGGCGTGCGCGGCGTGATCGGCTTGCTGAGCAGCCGAATGGCCACCGATCTGAAGCCACGCCAGCGCGAGGACAAGGCGCTCGCCGCCGCCGCCTCCATGGTGGGAGCCCTCGTGCTTGCCCGCGCCGTGGACGATCCCAAGCTGTCGGACGATATTCTTCGCGCGACGAGGAATTCGCTGGCGGGGTGAGGCCGCGTCCCGGCGGGGCGCCGAAAGTCCGGAACAAAATTCCGGTGACGACGTTCGACGTCGCGGACAGCCAAAAGCGATGGCTGCCGATCTTCGACATCGACATACTTTCGAACGCGCATGGATGACTACAGCGATCTGGTGCTCGGCATGTTGGCCCTGGCCGTCGCTGCCCTCCTGTTGGTGGCGGGCGAGCTCTATCTCGTGACCCGGCCAGAGCCGCCGCAAACTCACGCGCCGGCCCCACCGGTCGTTACATCGTCGGCCGAAACCATTTTTTGTCATGTCGATTTTGGAGCGTAAGCAGACCAACTCGAAGAGGTGGGCAATGGGAAGCACTGCAACTGTTCCGATGCTGTCGTCTGAGGGCGGATTGACACATTACCTGGCGGAAATTCGCAAGTTTCCGATGCTGCGGCCCGATCAGGAAATCGCCTACGCCAAGCGATGGCGCGAGCACGGCGACCGCGAGGCAGCCTATCATCTCGTCACAAGCCATCTGCGGCTCGTTGCCAGGATTGCGATGGGATATCGCGGCTACGGCCTGCCGGTTGCGGACATCATTTCCGAAGGAAACGTCGGCCTGATGCACGCCGTCAAGCGTTTTGAGCCGGAGCGGGGCTTTCGGCTCGCGACCTACGCGATGTGGTGGATCAAGGCGTCGATCCAGGAATACATCCTGCGGTCCTGGTCGCTGGTCAAGATTGCCAACAGCGGGGCGCAGAAGAAGCTGTTCTTCAAGCTTCGCCGGACCAAGGCGGAAATTTCCGCCCTGGAGGATGGTGATCTCCGCCCCGAGCACGCCAGCCGGATCGCGCGGCGGCTCGGCGTGCAGGAGAACGACGTCATCGAGATGAACCGGCGCCTCGGCGGCGACCTGTCGCTCAATGCCTTGGTGCGCGACGCCGACGGCGGCGAAGTCCAGGACTGGCTCGTCGACCCCGCGTCCAGTCCTGAAGCCGCGTACGCCGAGCAGGAAGAAACCAGACGGAGGCGTGAAGCCCTCGCCGGCGCCATGGGCGTCCTCAAGCCGCGCGAGCGCGACATTCTCGAGGCGCGCTGGCTCTCCGAGCCGCCGCTGAGACTTGAGCAGCTCGCGGCACGGTATGGCGTTTCACGCGAGCGGGTGCGGCAGATCGAAATGCGCGCGTTCGAAAAGGTTCGGGCTGCTATCGGCGGGCGCCTGGCAGCCGGCTCTTGAAACCAAATCGCCGCCTCCTAATTCTTTTGGCAGCCGCATGCGAGTGCGGTGCCGGACGCCAAAGCAGGGTCCGGCAAGGCCATCGGGGCTCGCCCCGGTGATGCTCTTAATCCATGTTGCTCACAGGAGGATGTGGTTATGAGAACCGACGATATGTCTCCCCTCTGGCGTTCGACCATCGGTTTCGACCGCCGTTCCGCCGCGTCGCATCGCGATCGATGCTGCCGGCAATGCCGACCCGAAATCGAGCACAAGCAGGCGGCCTGACGAGTTGATCGTCCGGGCTTTGCAGCGCGTGCGTGGCCCTCGCCGCGCGCCGAGCTGCGCCAATCGACAATCAAGACAGGAGATAAGGAGAAACGACAATGGCACTACGCGATCTCATTCCGTGGAACAACGGCTCACGCAATATGGCCGTTCAGCGCGGCGAAGCCGGCAACCCGCTGCTTGCGCTTCATCGTGAGATGAACCGGCTGTTCGACGACGCCTTCCGCAGCTTTGATCTCAGTCCGTTCGGCTCCTCGACCGCAATGGGCTGGCCGAACGTCGAACTCGACGAGAGCGACAAGGAAGTGAAGGTCGTCGCCGAGCTTCCCGGTCTCGAACAGAAGGACGTCAACGTCGAGCTTGCCAACGGCGTGCTGACGATCAGCGGCGAGAAGAAGAGCGAAACGGAAGACAAGGAACGTCTCTTCAGCGAGCGTTACTATGGCCGTTTCGAGCGGCGCATTCCGGTCGATGACGTCGACCAGGACAAGGTCGCGGCTTCCTTCAACAACGGCGTTCTCACCGTCACCCTGCCGAAGTCACCGGCGGCACAACAGAAGGTGAGGCGCATCGCGATCAACGGCAAGTAAGCATGAAGCGGCGGGCGGGAGCCACCGCTCTCGCCCGCGTCCGGCCGGCGGCGGCATTCGCGTCCGTCGGCTCGCTGCAAAATTTTACGGAACGCTCGGAAACTTCAATTCCGGTCTGGCGTTTTGCGGTCGGTTTCCAAGTTCTGGGAGTCGCATATGAAGAAACTTGCGTTGGTCCTGACGATGATCTCGGCCCTGTTCGTGGCGGCGGCCTCGCCGGCGCAAGCCCATGGCTGGCGCGGCGGCTGGCACGGCCATTGGGGAGGTCCCGGCATCGGCTTCGGTCTTGTTGCCGGTGCGCTTGCGGCCGGGCTCGCGGCCGATGCCTATTATGGCCCGCGCTACTATGGCCCGCCCTACGGCTATTATGGACCGCGCGTCGTGCGGCGGGCCTATTATGTGCCTTACGCCTACGCTCCGCCGCCTTATTGGGATCCCTGGTGGTGACGAGACAAGGCCCGGATCATCATCCGGGCCTTTTGCGTGAGGGCAATCGGTCAGCGGTTCGCGGCGCGCCTATTTGCGGTTCGCTCCCGTCGAGCCTGAGCCCGGCATAGCCTGCTGACCGCCCTGGGTTTGCCTGGTGTCGTTGTCGCCTGGCCGGGTCGTGGAGGACTTGGCCGGTGCGTTCGCGCCGCCGCCATTGTTGTCCGATGACGTGTTGAGGCCGGAGGCTCCCGCTCCCGTCGTGCCGCCGGTGCCTGAGGAGTCGATGCTCGACCCGGTCCTGGACGCACCCGCGCCGCCTTGCGCGAATGCGGAAGAGGGGAATGCGAGAGCCGCAACGAGCCCTGCGAGAACCAGCTTTTTCATGTCCGCTCCTGTGCTTGACGTCGTCACATGCCGTGCCGAGGCAAAGATCTCGGCACGCACCTGTTCCTGGGCGGGAGCGGAAATCCCGCGACAGCGACGATGAGTCATCCCGAGCTCATCGCACGCGGGGCGATCCGTTCCTGCGCCTGCGGCGTCAACTCGTAGCGATCGCCGGCTTTCACCAGCCAGCCCGCCTCGATCATGCGTCGCGTCATGCCTGCGCTGCACAGCGGGTGGCTGCCGCCGGGATGAAACAGCGCGCCCTCGCGTTCGATCAGGTAGCCGTAGAGCCGCGCCTGTCGAAGCGGGTTTTGCATCCCTGGTGTGGGCGCCTCCATGGTCTCTCGCGCAGTCCTCCAAGACGGCCTGAGATGCCGGGCCGATCCCCCGTCAGGCGGCCCCGGCCTGTGGCCCGGGGGCGGGGCTTCGAGCCGAGGCCGCCATTGCCGGAATCGCAAGGACCCGGCGCGGCCCAATACGCAACGGCCCCAGGTCGTTCCAACGACGTCGTTCCTGCGAGCTCGGTCCTACAAACTATGCGTTGCTCTTTCCGGATGGGTGTCGGCAAGGCGAATTGCCTAGGCCGACCAACGATCCTGCTCTTCCTGGTGAGCATGCTCGTTCAGCCGTTCGGCGATCTGATCCGCGATCGTGTCCGACTCGGCCGAGGCCACCGGCTCGCCCTTGTGGGTCCTGAGCTTGTCCTTGTCGGCTTCGATGGGGAAATCGTCGGGCTTCAGTCCGGCATCTTTGGTCATGCTGCGCCTCATTGTGTTTCTCGCATCCGGAAAACACGGGCGAGGGCCGTTCGTTGCTGGAACAATGAAGGCGCAATCGAAAGCCACAGCCTGGCGCAAGCGCCGCGCGGCCCGCGCTTTGCTCAGGCCCCGCCGACGGCCCGGATCACGGTCCCGCTGCCGCCGCACGTCGCGCAGGGCGCGCCGTCGATCCGCCCCTTGCCATGGCAATCCGGACACACATCTTCGCCGGTGCCCATCGTCCCCGGTGCGGCTTCGTCCCCGGGGTTGAGCGCCGCCGAACCCGTCGGCGGTGTCCCGGTCTTTACGCCCTCCGTGTCGGTCTTGGTCATCTGCAGCTCCCTCGAAAAGACCGCAACGCGTCTTGCCGCAGGAAGTGCCAATCGTGATGTCAGATGCGGTGAACGTCAGTCGCGAGCCTGCGCAACCTGGGAAAGTACGCCGTCCGCATTGGAGGCCATCACCTCATCATCACCGCACGCCCGTGCCTTTGCAGCGCTGGCACTTCACCACCTTGTCGCCCTTCTTGAGCAGGCCTTTGCCTTCGCAGTTCTTGCATTTCTGCTTCTTCTTGATGTTCGGGCCTTTTTCATTGGTCATGGACGGCTCCTGCCGCGAAAGAGCGGTTGATTGAGCATTGTATGGGCGGGTTCTCGGCGAGAACACGCAGCGTTTCTGGTGGGGCAGCCCAGCGGAACAGCCGAACGGTGCCAGATAAGCCCTACGCTCATGTCGGCTTCGGCACCACCCGCACAACGATGGCGCGTGATCGCGCCGATTGTTCGTCGCCACACGGCTCCCCGGCCTCGGAACGTTCACCGCCTAAACGCATTTAGGTGGTGTCAGATGATGGAGGCCTGAATGGCGAGCGGACTGGCGCACCGGCGCTTGGCGTTGAACGGGATGTCGATCTTCTATCGCGAAGCGGGACGCGCCGGCGCGCCGGTCCTGCTGCTGCCGCACGGCTATCCCTGTTCCTCCTTCCAGTTCCGCCGGCTGATGCCGGCGCTCGCGGACCGGTGGCGGACGATCGCGTTCGACTGGCCGGGCTTTGGTTACAGCGGCACGCCCGACCCGTCGGAATTCGCCTATGATTTCGATGCCTATGCAGACGTGCTGGCCGGCCTCGCCGATGCGCTCGGCCTCGGACGATACGCCTTGTGGCTCCACGATTACGGCTCCCAGATCGGGCTAAGGCACGCGATCGCTCACCCCGAGCGGATCGCCGCGCTCATCATCCAGAACGGCGATATCTATGAGGATGTGCTGGGCCCGAAATACGCGACCATCAAGGCCTGGTGGGCGGACAAGACGCCGGCGAGGCACCGCCCGCTCGAGGAGGCCGTGAGCGAGGATGGCTTCCGTGCGGAGTTCGTTGGCGAAGTGACGGACGACGTCGCTGCCCGGGTGCCGCCCGACCTCTGGAAGCTTCATTGGCCACTCATGGACACGCCAGTGCGCCGACAGGTCTGCGTCGGGCTGATGGAGAAGCTGGAGGAGAATCTCGGCTGGTTCGCGCGCTATCAGGCGTATCTGCGCGAGCACCGTCCTCCAACGCTCGTGGTGTGGGGCCCCGAAGACGGATACATGCCGGCCGAGTCCGCCCGCGCCTATCGCCGCGACTTGCCTGATGTCGATCTGCACCTGCTCGACGGCGCCGGACACTGGCTGCTCGAGACGCATTTCGATGAGGCGCTGCCCCTGGTCCGCGCCTTCCTTGCGGGTGTCCATGCCTGATCGTCCCACGGCGCGGCCTTCGCCGCGCTGGTGTCCCTTCGCCGCCTAAAGGAGGAAGCAAGCATGCCAACCAATCCTTCCATCGCACGAATCTGGCGTGGTCGTACCCGGCGGGACATCGCCGACAGCTACGAGCAATATCTTCCGCTGAAGGCATTCCGCCGCTCGAGAAGACGGCGCTCGGCGTCCAGCTGCTGCGCGAGGACCTTGACGAGGAGACATGGTTCACGACCATCTCTTACTGGTCCGACATGCAGGCAATGACTGCCTTCACCAAGGCCGAGCCGACCAAGGTGCATCACCTCGACCGCGATCCCGAACTCCTGATCGAACTCCCTCAAAGGGTGGAAATCCACCGCGTTCTGGTCGATCGGTACGGCATGCGCTGAGCACGACGGTGCGCAACTTTGTCCTCTTCGCCGCAATGTCGTTGATCTGGGGGCTGACCTGGGCCGCCATCAAGGTCGGGCTCGGCGATCTGCCCCCGCTGCTGCTCGCCGCCGCGCGATACCTGCTGGCGGCCGCACTGCTGGCCATCGGGGTGCGCGGGGCCGGCGCCGCATTCGCCGAAGGCCGCGCACGGCCAACGATCGTTTCAGCTCTGCTGGTCAACACCGGCACCTACGGCTTGCTGTTCTGGGGGATGCAGCACGTGCCATCAGGGCTGTCGGGGCTGGTCAACCTTACCCTGATTCCGGTCCTGCTGTTCGCCCTCGCCGCGTTGACCGGCGAGGAGAGGCCGACCTGGCATCATGCCGTCGTGCTCGCGATCGGTTGTGTCGGTGTCATCGGGCTGTTCTGGGCGCGGCTCGGGGCCGAGTCCGATGCGAGCGGCCTTGGGCTCGCGGCGATCGTCGCCGCGACCGTGAGCTATTGCGTCGGCAGCGTGGTCGCGCGTCCGTTGGTCGGTCCGGTGAAGCCCCTGGCGCTGACGATGGTGCAGGCGGCGATCGGCGGCGCCGCCCTGCTCGGCCTTTCGCTGGTGCTGGAACCCGTATCGAGAGACACGCTCGACGCTTTCCTCACTCCGGCGGCAATCGGCAGCCTGTTGTTCCTGTTGCTGCTCGGAACGATCGTGGCTTATACGATCTATCTCGTGCTGCTGCGTGAATGGGGTACGATGCGCGCAGGTCTGTATGCCTTTGTCTCTCCGATCATCGCGCTTGGCACCGGTGCGTGGTTGTTCGGCGAGGCGATCGGCTGGCTCGAGATCGGCGGCGCTGCCCTCATGCTGGTGGCCGCCGCGATGGCGCTGCTCCGGCCTTGGGAAGAACGTCCGACGTGAAGCGTTTGCGCAGCATCGCCGATCGACCGCCGCCGCTTCACCGCGTAGCGGGGAATCTGGCGCTCGATTTCGCCAACACGATCAGCTGGCGCGGCACGGACCAAGAGGTCGATCACTTGCGCGACGCCGAGGGAATGCTGGCCTGGGCAAGGGATGCTGGACTGGTGGGCGTCGATTTTTCGCTTAATGCAAGGCAGCGGGCGTTGCTGGCCGAAGATGGCCGGCGCCTGCGCAACGCGATCGACAAAGTAGGCGCTGCGATCGCGGACGGCGATGAACCGCCGGCGCTGGGCATGGCGGTGATCCACGATGTTGCGGCCCGTACCTTCACGGCCGCATTGCTGACCGGTTCGCCGGCCACCATCGAATTCACGCACGGGGACCGGATCCTTGGTCCGCTTGCCTGGGCTGCGGTCGACCTGCTGCGCGGCGACGAACTCGACCGATTGAAACGATGTCCACAGCACGACTGCCACTGGCTGTTCATCGATCGCACCAAGAACAGATCCCGTCGCTGGTGCGAAATGGCCACCTGCGGAAACCGCGCAAAGATGCAATCGCGCCGGTAAGCCGACAGCTGCCTTGAACAACAAGCCTCCAGCTCTATTTTGCGCTCGAGAAAGCATCCGCTGCGTAGACGACCTTGCCGCCCACGACCGTCAGCAGAGACGCCGTGGCGCCAATCTGCTCGACGGGGACGGACAGAAAATCCCGATCGAGAATCGCGAAGTCGGCGAGCTTGCCGGTCTCCAGCGTGCCGCGCCGCGTCTCGTCGAAGCAGAACCACGCGCTTCCCACGGTGTAGAGGCGCAAGGCATCTTCGCGGCTGGGTGTTTCGTCCGGGCCGCGCGTCGAGAGTCCGCCGACGGTCTTGCCGTCGAGCATCCATTGCAGCGCCACGAACGGATTGTAGGATGCGACCCGATGCGCATCCGTGCCGGCCCCGACATGGACTCCCATGCGCAACGCCGTGACGAGGGGTGGCATGCTGCGGGCGGCTTCGCCGACCTGCGCCACGATACGGTCACCTCCGAGATACATCGCGTCCTGCATGGTCCAGCCGATACCAAGGGCTTTCATGCGCGCCAGCGTTTGGGGCGAGGTGTTGTCGAGATGGGCGATGGACCAGCGCAACGGCGCGAGCGGCGTCTCCTTGTTGACCTCGTCATAGAGGTCCAGGAGGTGATGGACGGATTTGTCTTCCTGCCAGTGGATGGTGACTGTCAGCCCTTGTTTGGCCGCCCAGCGAATGATCTCGCGGAACTTGCCCTTGGCGGCCGCGTCGGGCGCATTGTTGTTGTACATGGCGCCGGTGATCCGCTCGCCTAGTCCGTTGAACCGCAGCATGTCGTCGCCGAATCCCATCGGCAGGAACGGCGTGAGAGTCTTGTACTCGTCGAATTCCGCGCCGACATTCTGGGCGAACAGGCTGAAGGCAACGCGAACCGACAATGATTTGTCACGCCAGAGCTTTTGCAAGGCCGCGTAGTGGCTGGGATAGATGCTGAAGCCGCCGGGATCCACGATCCCGGTCACGCCGAGACGATTGAGCTCCGTGAAGAACTGCCGGGTCCCGGCGACATTCTCCTCGAAATTCGGCCTCGGCAGCCGATCGAACAGCGCGGAGATACTGACGATGGAGCCGTTGAGCCACCCCGTGGCGTCGCCCGATGCGGCGCGTTCGGTCGTGATCCCGGCCGACAACTGATCCGCGGACATCCCGAGGGCTTGCTGCGCTTTGGGCGTCATCAGCACCGCCGAATAGAACAGCTGGATGTAAGCCGGATTGTCGGGAACGGCCGCCATCACCTCGGCGAGCGTTGGCCGCCGCTTCTCAGTAAACTGCAATTCGCTCCAGCCGCCGGCCACGATGATCCAGGATGCCGGGCGCGCTGTTGCCGCCTGGCGCAAGCGTTCCATGGCCTCGGGAATCGTCTTTGCGCCGATCCAGTTGACCTCGGTTGCGTAGGTGAGGCCGGCGCGCACGGCGTGAATATGGGAATCGATCAATCCCGGAATGATGGTGCGTCCACCTGCGTCGACCCGGCGCGTCGCGGGCCCGATCAGGCCTTCCACGGCATCGTTGCCGCCAATAGCAACGATCTTGCCGTCGCGGACTGCGAGAGCCTGCGCGATCGTCGATGCGGGATCCAGCGTCACGAGCTTTGCGTTCGTGACAATGAGGTCGGCCTTTTGTGCGTAAGCCAAACTGGCCCAGCACGAGATCACCAAAATCGCCAGAAGCTTTCGCATCATCAGTCCCGACATGAGAGAGGCCGAAGCGGCGCCACACATCCGCCGCCGGATGCGCTCGCGGACATCGCGTGTCGCAACGGGGAGTATCGTGATCCTGACCATGTCTGGCTCCAACAAAATCAGCCGGTCCACCGGAAAATCCGGTCAAGGCCCAAGTTTGATTTTGCAGCCCGCCTTCGCCGGTTGGGCTTCGGCGCGGCAGCCTTCGTTTGTGGCTCCGGCTTGCCTAGCCGAAGCTCGCGAAGCGAGCGAAGGCTGGCGGGCCCGGCAGGACTCGAACCTGCAACCAGACCGCTATGAGCGACGGGATAATGATCGGTCTTGTCTGCGTTTGGAAGTGCCGGAGGAGATTATGCCAGACGGTAGCATCGCCTTGCCAGACAAACATCTTGCTTCCCTCCATGGGATCGTTGAGTTCCTGAGGCGGCGCAAAATAAATTTCCTGCTTTTCGAGCTCGTGGAATTCATCGAGGACAGCGCTGGTGCGGCGAAAGCGAAAAAGATCGGTTGTAGGCTATCGGCCGCTGCGATGTTGAAGGTGCCCAAAAGTCTCTTATATAGCGCATCTTACGTCGGTCGGTAGAAAGCGATACCCTCAGTCGCCCGAGTACATCACGTCCGAAACCGCAAACTCCTGCTCGATGAAGCGGCGTGCCAGCCGGTGCATGACGCGGGCAGCCGTATGCAGGCGGACAATCTCAAGGGCATCGTCGGGATCGGACGTTGAGTGCTTTCCCGCATGCGCAACCGCAATACGGCATGAATCGTGTATATATTTATGCGGCGGTTCGCTGCCGCATATGGCGAGGAAGCGGCTGATATCGTCGTCTCTCTTGGACTTGCTGCGCAGCGTTTCGAGATTCGTGAGAAACCATTTTCGCGCGGCTTCCTTTCCGGGATATCTGATCTCGATGATTTTGTAGTAGTTCAGCACGGCGTAGCTGACGAATTCATTTTGCTGCGCGTTCCGCGCCTCCCGGTAGAGCGCAAGGGCGCGCCGTGCTTCCTCGGAATCCGGTATCTTCCGGTCGAAGATGTAGTCGTACGCTGTTGTGAACGCGAGGTCGCGCTTTGAGACCGGAACGGGGACGGGATTGCCCGACCACCCATGCTGTGCAATCGCGAAGTTATCGTCGCACCATGCCATCACGCTAAGAAAGCGGTTGATGACCGTCATAGCGCCTCGTTCGTCGAGGCGGTTGGCCGTCAGATCGATGTGGGCCGATTGCACGTTTTCGTTGGTCTTGGGCATGAGCACCAACTGGTACCGATCGAACGTGATGAGCTTTTCCTCCTTGGGCCAGGTGACCTGATTGTCCACGCCGACATGGAGATAGCGCGAGCCATTACGCACGCCGAGCTTACGGTAACGTTCCTGTTCGGCTTCTTCGGAATCGTATTCGGAGCCGTCGCCGTCAGGTGGCGCGGGAAAGCGCTCGGCCAGCGCACATTCCCGGGCCAGCCGGCGAAAGAACTCCTGCGTAAACGACAGTTCGCGCAGCGTTGGCGCATTCATCCGATCGCGGTCAGGGTCGAAATCGACTTCGCGTCCGGGCGAGATCAGCGAGACCGCTTCTTTTGGTACAAAATAGACTCGCTGCTTTTCCCCGTTGCGCCGGTACATGACCTCGGCGCCGCCATGACTGTTCATGCCGGTTTCAGCCATGGTAAGGGTCATCCGGATGAACTCCTTTCGGGCTCCGTCATCTGCCAGAAGCGCAGCAATGACGTCGCTCAGCGTCTCGGCCATGAAGAACGACGCCTCGGTGCCTCCAACGGGCCGCAACCCCTCCAGTATGATCGCGACATGCCCGGCCCAACCGGGATGCGTCGGGACAAGCCCAAACACGGCAGCGGCTATATGCTTGCCCGACAGCTTCTCTTCGCGCCGCTCCCTTCCGCGCGGGAGCCGGTCGTAGCGACGCAGTGACTCAAATCGCTGCTCCAATTCCTGCGGCGTGCTGTAAGACACGTCGCTGTTCTGGCACAGCAGCCCAAGAATACGGGCCAGATTCTTTGCATACATCGCCACTCTCTTCCCATGGCCCGACCGGCAGCTAATCGTAGGCCATGCGATAGTCCCGGAGCACGGAATTGGACCCGATTCGGTTAAGGCCGTCCTCGCCGATCGGCAACTCCAGGGCCGTCAGCAGATAGCAGAGCGCTTCCATCGCCTGCGTTGATTTCGAGAAGGCGCGAAATTCGGCGTCACTTTCCGGGTTGAAATGGCCATGGGCACTCTTGCCGCGAAAGCTGATCGCGCGCTTAAGGTGGTCCACGGCCTCGGGTGGCAGAACACCGATGCCGAATTTTGCTTCGACCGTGCCGATAAGACGCTTGAACTGCTGCTCGGCCGTTTCCGCCCTGATCCACCGGATGGCGCCCGCGATCCGCTCGGCAATCGCAGGACCGTGCCCTAGTTCCTGCGCCTTCGCAGCCGCCGTGGCCGCGATTGCGTCGGTATCCGACGGCGAGAGAACGGGTTGCGCTTTTGCGACGGGGATGTCCTCAAGCCAGCGGCAGGCGTTGAGGAGCCTTTCTGACGAAACCACATTCTTCAGGCCAAAGCTCGTTATCATCAGCGCGCCAGGGCGCCGCCACGCCGCCACGCGGTTCATCCAGGCAACGAGGCATTCGCGAAAGGAGGCGAGTTCCTTATCGTCCCAGGATCGTACCGGAGAACCCCCGACCCAGAGGTCGCGATTGTCGATCTCGGCCTCGGGCCAGACATAGTGCACTTCGTGGTCGCCGGGATATTCGTGTTTCTCGATCGCTTCCATCATTTGCGTAAAGGAGAGGCGGTCGATCCGGATCGCCGACGGCTTGAGATTCACGCCGAAGCAAAACGACAGGAAGCCGACGTAATCCGAGACGTACAGGATATAGTCCCGGATGCTTCGCGGCTCTTCGAACTCGATCGCGAAACTCGGCCAGAGTTCCTTGGGGGCGTCGAATTCCATGCCATAGCTGGCGCCGTACCACGCTCGAAGCGTCATTCCCCCGGCGGTGTCGGTGAAAAGCGTGAAGTGCTCCTCATTTGGGTACTTCGTCTGGCCGATCGCCTTGACCTTGGCGTTATGATGCATCAACTGCTTCGAGTGCTTCACCTGGAAGCTAACCCGCTTTACTCCGTCTTCGGCCGTCCATGGATCATGGCCGACAACAGCGACGTTTGAGATGATCTCTTGCCGGCGGGTAGCTCTCTTGGGCTCGATATTGCGCGAGTTCGTTCCCGCAGTCGTCGTGATGTTGGAATGCAGGGAGACAATCTCATTCGTCTCGGTCTGAAGGAAGACGGGTTGCTCCCCCTCAATGTGGAAGAAATCCGTATAGCTGTAAATGTCGGCGCGAATCTCTTCGTCCGACATCAACACGTTTCCCGTAAGGCGATCACCCGTTACTAGCTCAACGCAATGCAGCGGCTTACCGCTCTCGATCTTCGGCATGGAGCGCCTTTAGGTGTTCGGTCTGTTCGACATGACGTTTCAGCTAGAACCGCCATGCCACACAGAGCCACAAGAAAGATCAATACCGCGGGATTACGGTGACTGTGCACTTAATTCATAAGAATTGGGTGCTCGATAGCGGGTCAATCATGGAGTGCGCTGTCACCGCAACTTCACCGATGCTCTCCGCTCTACAGCTGCATGTTCCTTATTGCAGCGGGCAATTGTAAGTCGTGATGATATAGATTCCACGGCGCATCCGTTTCGAAGCAACGATTTCGCAAGTTGATCCGACGTGGCGGAGCCACTCCGAAGCTCCGCCGTCCTGAGTGAGGTTATCGCCCGGGTTCGAGACGAGGTAAGCGTCGTTTTCCATACCTGCCATCCCCCAGCTTTCCCAATCAAGCATTACCGAGTCCCTGTCTGCGAACCATTGCAGTGCGTCCTTGTGAGTGCGTAACCAGGCTAGAAACCGAAGTTCATCCTTCCGCTGCCGGCAGTGCCCAGAACGTTCCGCCGATCAGCGTGAGCATCACCACCAGCGAAATGACGATCGAACGTGCTCGGGGTGAGTTTCTCTCAACTCCTGCCCAGATGCAGAGTCCGAGGCAAACCAATGCCACCGCGGGCAAGTAGAGTGAGATGAGAAGCAGAAACGTGCCAAAGTTCTTGCTGTCCCACGCCAGGGGAGTCGCAGTCGTAACCCCGGCAACAGCGGCAACAAGGGGCAGCCACCATAGCGTACGAGCCTCTTTCTCCGGGGCTTGAGCAAAGGAGGTCATGGTCGCAAATTTATCGAAAAGACCCTTGGAGTTGCAAGCACGAACCGGCTTTCGACGGTCTGCTCTCGGGCGGCAGCCTTCGCATATTTCGCGCCATAGCCGCCTGCGCTGGCCTCGCAGCAGTTCGTCCGTCTTCGCTCTCACTTCGTTCAAGCTACGCCGGACACCACGCTTCGCCCTCGTTCTCCGCGCGGCTGCGCCACGCGTAGCCCGAAGGGCGAAGCGTGGTGGGCCCGGCAGGACTCGAACCTGCAACCAGACCGTTATGAGCGGCCGGCTCTAACCATTGAGCTACAGGCCCCGCCGCGAGACGGCCGCGAAAGCTGCGGCCGGCAACGGTGCGCGGTTCGTTTACAGGGACGGAGGCGGGGGTGCAATGCTGGCGCCGGCGGTTGCAAACGTTGGCGCGGCAAGCCTTGGGATTTTTGAATAACCGAAATTGGCGATGATGCCCTTATAGTCCTGTTTTGCCCGACGGCGCAAGCCCATCTCGCCGAGCCTTCGTCCCCGCCCTCTGGCAATCGCGCCAGGGGGCTCGGTTTTCGATTCTGTAACCCCTTGTAATGCCAAGATCTTTCTACTGTGCATGGGGTTGTTTTCGCACATTTTGTTGGAGAGGGGTCTTCCGATCCCCTCCGATGTCGCGTTGGCGCGCTGCAGGCGCGCGGCAGTTCCGCAGGCCTAGTCCACCGACACGCCGGCGAACTCCACCACCTTGCGCC
The DNA here is from genome assembly GCF_023073215.1 of Bradyrhizobium sp. 35. NCBI lineage: Bacteria > Pseudomonadati > Pseudomonadota > Alphaproteobacteria > Hyphomicrobiales > Nitrobacteraceae > Bradyrhizobium > Bradyrhizobium sp. 35. The sequence continues at coordinate 87,126 of NZ_JADPJC010000120.1, read as the reverse complement.
ACTTCTCGGTCTCGTCGGTGACGAGCTTGCCGAACTCGGCCGGCGTCATCGGCTTGGGGATGCCGCCGGTCTCGGTGAGGCGCGCGACCAGCTTCGGGTCCTTCAGCGCCTCGTTGACGGCCTTGTTGAGGATCTCGATCACGTCGGCCGGCGTGCCCTTCGGCGCGGAGATGCCGTAGAAGCCGACCGATTCGAAGCCGGGCAACGTCTCGGCGATCGCGGGCACGTCGGGCACGCTCGGCCAGCGCTGCGGCGAGGTGACGCCGAGCGCGCGGACGTTGCCGCCCTTGGCCTGCTCCATCGCGGAGGGGAGGTTGTCGAAGATCAGCTGCACCTTGTTGGAGATGATGTCGGGGAAGGCGATCGCAGATCCCCGATAGGGCACGTGCACCATGTCGCACTTGCTCATCACCTTGAACAGCTCCGCCGACATGTGCACCGAGGTGCCGTTGCCGGACGAAGCAAAGGAGATCTTGCCGGGATTGGCCTTGCAGTAGTCGATGAACTCCTGAACCGTCTTCGCCGGGAACGCGTTGGAGACGACCAGCATGTTGGTGAGCTGCATGATGCTGGCCACCGGCACGGTGTCGCGCAGGAAGTCGAACGGCAGCTTCTTGTAGAGCGAGGTCGAGATCGCGTTGTTGGGCGCGACGAACAGCAGCGTGTAGCCGTCCGGCGGTGAGGTGATCGCAGCAGCGGCCGCGATGTTGCCGCCCGAGCCGGTGCGGTTCTCGACGATGAACTGCTGGCCGAAGCGGTCGGTCAGCCACTGCGCCATGATCCGCGCCACGATGTCGACCGGGCCGCCGGCGGAGAAGCCGATGATCCAGTGCACGGGACGGTCGGGATAAGCGGCGGAGGCGGGAGGTGCGGCGCCCAACAGCGTTGAAAGGAAAACCAGCCCGAAAACACTGTTACGCAAAATTCGCAACATGACGCCTCCCATGTTCTATTGTCGTTGGGCTGCATGCTTTCACAAAATCGGGGCGCTGCCTACATCGCCGCAAGTCGATGTTGACGCGCCCCCGCCGGGACCGACCATGAGATTCGCTTTTGTTTTCCTTCTCGGCGCGGCGCTGCTTTCAAGCCCCGCTGCCGCTCAAACCGGAGCCAACACCATTCCGACCAACACACCCAGCCTGACGATCAGCTTGGGCACCGCGACGCCCGGCGGCGGTTTTCCGCTCTATGGCAACGCCTTTGCGCAAGTGATGAACGCGGCCGATCCGCAAGTGATCATCGCCCCGCGCAACACCAAGGGCAGCAACGAGAACATTCCGCTCTTGGAGAAGGGCGCGCTCGATCTCGCCCTGGTCGCGGGCGAGCCGGCCTATGAAGCCTTCGCCGGCATCGGCCGCGCGCCGGTACGGTTGAAGATCCTCACGGCGATCTATTCCAACCCCGGCATGTTCGTGGTGCGCGCGGACAGTGCCTACAAGACCATTCGCGATCTGGTCGGTCAGCCCGTCGCATTCGGCGCCAAGGGCTCGGGCCTGCCGATCCTGGCGCGCTATGTGCTCGATGGTCTCGGGTTGAAGCAGGACGAGGACTTCAAGGCGATCTATCTCGACCGCGCCGGCGATGGCCCCGCGATGGTCGAGGATGGCCGTGTCGCCGCACTCTGGGGCGCCGGCATCGGCTGGCCCGGCTTCGCCGCGGTGGCCTCGAGCACATCAGGCGCGCGCTTCATCGCGCCTGACGGGGAGGAGATCGCGCGCATCCGCGCCAAGCATGCGTTCCTGAAGCCGCTCACCGTGCCGGCCGGCAGCTACCCGAACCAGTCCGAGCCGATCGCCTCGCTCGGCTCCTGGAGCTTTGTGCTGACACGCGAAGATTTGCCTGACGATGTCGCCTATCGCCTGGCGAAGACGCTTCACGGTGTCGAGCCGACCTTCTGCAAGCAGCTCGCGCAAGCCTGCGAGACTACGGCCGCGAACACCGTCGCCGCCGCGCCGAAGCCCGAGCTGATCCATCCCGGCGTGATCAAGTACTTTCGCGAGATCGGGGTGGTGAAGTAGCGCGCTTCCTTCCTTCTCCCCCTGTGGGAGAAGGTGGCGCGAAGCGCCGGATGAGGGGTATCTCTCCGCGAACTCAACAGCGAGTTGGACTCGCGGAGACGACCCCTCACCCGGCTTCACTTCGCGAATCCACCCTCTCCCGCAAGGGGAGAGGGTGCACCGTCAGCGCGGCGTCGCTACACCCTCACTTCTTCACCATCGCGCACGCCGGGTCGGGCGGACCGAACGCCTTGTCGCCCGAGATCGTGGTGAGGATCTTGTAATAGTCCCACGGATATTTGCTTTCCTCCGGCGTCTTCACCTGCACCAGCCACAGATCGTGCACCATCAGATTGTCTTCGCGTAAGCGGCCGTTGCGGGCGAAGAAATCCTCGATCGGCTTTTCCCGCATCTTGGCGGCCACCTTGAGCGGATCGTCGGTGCCGGTGTCCTTGATGGCGTTGAGATAGTGCATCACGCTCGAATAGACGCCGGCCTGCCACATCGACGGCATCTTGTTCATCTTGGCGAAGTAGCGCTTCGACCATTCGCGGGTCTTGTCGTCCAGGTCCCAATAGAACGACGTCGTCAGCAATAGCCCCTGGGCGGCCTGCAGGCCCAGACCGTGGATGTCGGTGATCAGCGCCAGCAGCGCCGCCATCTGCTGGCCGCCCTTGAACACGCCGAACTCGGAGCCGGTCTTGATCTCGTTCATGTTGTTGGGCGGACCCGCCGCAATGCCGATGATCTTGGCCTTGGAGGCCTGCGCTTGCAGCACGAAGGAGGAGAGGTCGGGCGTCGCCAGCGGCGGCTTCACCGAGCCCAGCACCTTGCCGCCATTGGCGGTCACGACCGCCGAGGCGTCGCGCTCCAGCGAATGGCCGAAGGCATAATCGTCGGTGATGAAGAACCAGCTGTCGCCGCCGCGCTTGACCACCGCGTCCGCGGTGCCGACCGCGAGCGCGCGGGTGTCGAACACCCACTGGATCGCATAAGGCGAGCAGAACTTGCCGTGGAAATCGGCGGTGCCGGTGGAGTGGGTGATGAACAGCCGCTTCTTCTCGTTGGCCATGTTCTGCACCGCGAGCCCGACCGCGGAGACCGGTACGTCGACGATCAGATCGACCTGGTCGACGTCGTACCAGCGCCGCGCGATGGCGCCGCCGATATCGGCCTTGAGCTGGTGGTCGCCGACGACGATGCTGATCGGCTTGCCGAGCACGGTGCCGCCGAAATCGTCGATCGCCATCTGCGCCGCCGTCACCGAACCCTGGCCGGTCGGCGCCGAGGCCGGACCGTTCATGTCGGTGAGCACGCCGATCTTGACGACGTCGTCGGACACCTGCGCCATTGCGGCGCCCGGCAGCAGCGTCGCCGCCAAGAACGTCGCTGCAAAGCCGGCAGCGACCGGCAGTCCAAATCTCGTTGGCTTCATATTTGTCCTCCCCTGATCCGGCGCGTTGGCCGGTGTACCCCCGGGTATGGCCCGGCTGAATTGGTTTCTTTTGCAACTATTTGGGGGCGGGCGTCAACGTCAGGCGGCGAAGCGGATTTGTCCGGCCGGGGAGGGATCGTAGCCGGTCAGCTCCTCGGCGCGCTGGAGCAACCGCTTTTCGCCGAGGAACCGGATCAGGCCCTGCATGGCGGGGCGGAAATAGCTGCGCTGCCGCATCGCGAGGTCAAAATTCTCCCAGATCAGCGGCACGAAATCGAGGCCGGCCGAGCGCGCGGACGCACGCGTCGCGATGCCGCAATCGGCTTGTCCCGCGCGGACGATCTCGGCGAGATCCGGCCCGGTCAGGGCCGGCGTCTCGATCCGGCGCAAATCGCGCGTCGAGGCGCCGGCGCGCCTGAGCAGCACATCGAGCAGCATCTGCGCGCCCGTGCCCTGCTGCCGCATCGCCATCCTGGCCCCGAGCGCGAGCACGTCGGAAAGGCCGCGCAGCCGCTTGGGATTGCCCGGCGGCAGCACGAGACCCTGCTCGCGGCGCACGAACGCGACCAGCAATGCATCATGCAGGTCCGGAGCGTCTCGCAGGACCGTCGCATTGGCCTCGGCGGCAAGATTGCCGTCGGCGTCGAGGCTGTGGAAGTGCATTGCCACGGCCATCACCTCGTCGCGCTGCAACCGCTCGAGCCCGCGTGCGCTGCCCTCGCTCATCGAGCCCAGGCCCGAGACGGATTCGCGCAGACTCCAATCCAGCAGCTCGTCCTGGCTGCCGCCGACGACCGGCGGCGGCTCCGCGATCAGCATGCCGGCCGGGCGCGCCAGTCCGGACAGCACCCAGAGGTCGAGTTCGTGCCGCGGGAAGAGCCATTTTCCGGTCACCTTGGTGCAGGGGATCGCACCGGTGGTGACGAGTTCGTAAAGCTTGCGTTCGCCGAGCCGAAGATAGTCGGCGGCTTCGCTGGTCGTCAGGAATTCCATCCTGCATTCCTATGCAAATTCTTGCTTCTTTTTGACGTTCGACGCAGGTGGAATTCTGCATTTCAAGTTTTGTCCGCCACGACCATGCCCGATCATCTCGCTGCTTTGCAACACATCCCCACGCGCGATCTCTGCCTTGGTGAACGATCCTGAATTGCTCGCGTGGTGTGGATCTTGCGGTCTTCGCGCGCGGCGCATTGCCGGAATTTCCCGACGCTGCGGGCACAATGTGCAAACGCGTCACGAGTGCGGCGCAATCCATCAGCATCATGATCGCGTCATAGCCAGTGGGAACCCGATCATGGCCGTCCGCCGCCTCTCCGTTGCACTCGCGCTTCTCTGCGGCCTCGTCGCCGGCGTTGCAGCGTCATCCGCGGAGGACCGCGCGATCGTGCTCGCCACGACCACAGCGACGCAGGAGTCCGGCCTGCTCGACTATCTGCTGCCGATGTTCCGTGAGAAGACCGGCATCGAGGTGACGGTGATCGCGCGGCGCGCCGACGAGGTGCTCGAGGGGGCACGAAGGGGCGAAGTCGACGTCGTGCTGATGCATGCACGGCCGCAGGAGGAGAAATTCGTTGCCGACGGTTTTGCGGTGAAGCGCTTTGACGTGATGTACAACGACTATGTGCTGATCGGGCCGAAGAGCGATCCCGCCGGCGTGAAGGGCAAGGACATCGCGGCCGCGCTGAAGGCGATCGAGGCCAAGGGCGCGCCGTTCGTGACGCGCGGCGACCGCTCAGGCACGCATGCCGCGGAGCTCGCGCTCTGGATCGTCGCCGGCATCGACATCGCTCGTACCAAGGGCGCATGGTATCGCGAAGCCAAGCAGGACATGGCCTCAGCCCTTGATGCAGCGCGCACGGCGAACGCCTATGTGCTGTCCGACCGTGGCAGCTGGATCGCTTTTCGGGATCGCGGCGATCTCGACATCGTCGTCGAAGGCGACAAGCGGCTGCTCAATCAGTACGGCGTGATGCTGGTGAACCCCGCGAAGTTTCCGAACGTCAAGAAGGAGTTGGGACAAGACTTCGTCGACTGGCTGATCTCGCCTGACGGGCAGGCGGCGATCGCCGGATACAAGGTCGACGGACAACAGCTGTTCTTCCCCAATGCGGACAAATCGGGCGGCTGACGTTCGTGTCGCCAGCGGTTGCCAAACCGGGCGATGCATGGTCCATCATGGCGCATGACCCAGCGCCTGCCGCCATCGCTGACGCCACTCGACGCCGCGCTCGCCGCGTTGCTGAAGGGGCTTGATCCGCTCGAGCCGGTGGAGTTGCCGCTGAGCGAAGCGGCCGGCTGCATCGCCGCGGGCAATCCGCTGCTCGCGCCGCGACCATCCTGTGACGTCGCTGCCGCGGACGGCTGGGCGTTATGCGCCAATGATCTGGTCGGCGCGTCCTCCTATTCACCGCTGCCGCTGCCGACAGCGCCCGCCTGGGTCGATGCCGGCGACGCGATGCCGGCGGGATGCGACTGTGTGCTCGATGCCGATTCAGTCGAGGTGTCTGGTCCGCTCGCCCAGGTGTTGGCGGAGGGCGTGCCGGGGCAGGGCGTCAGGCGCGCAGGAAGCGACATCGACGGACGAACGCCTGCCGCCGCAGAGGGGTATCCGGTCGGTCCTGCCGCTCTTTTGCTCGCGCGCGCCGCCGGGCTGGACCGGCTGAGCGTGCGCCGTCCGCGGCTGCGCATTGTCAATGTATCAGGTGCAACGCTGACCATGCATTTGATCGCGGACATTGCTCGCGCCGCTGGACTGGATGTGCAGACGAGCGAGGCCGGCGCGCGAGACGCGGGATCGATCGCGGAGACGTTGGGGACGCCTACCTGCGATCTCCTGCTGACGATCGGCGGCAGCGGCGTCGGTCGCAAGGATGCCGCGGTCACGGCGCTGGCCCAGGGTGGTGACGTGATTGCCCATGGTCTTGCGCTCCAGCCCGGACGCACCGCCGCGATCGGGCGGCTGGGAACCATTCCTGTCGTCGGCTTGCCCGGATCGCCGGACCATGCGCTCGCGGTCTGGCTCGCGCTCGTGCTGCCGCTCGTCGACCTTCTGTCGGCGCGGCAGCCGCGCCGACAGATAGTCTTGCCGCTCGCGCGAAAGATTGCATCCAGCGTCGGCATCGCCGAAATGGTCCTGCTGGCCGAGGAACATCATGCGTGGGTGCCGCTTGCGGTAGGAGAATGGCCGCTCCAGGCAATGGCCCGTGCTGATGCATGGCTGCTTGTTCCCGCCGGCCACGAGGGATTTGCAGCGGGCGCGCCGGTCGATGCCTATCTGATGCGGGAATGATATGGGTTTAGCATGACCATGATCCCGCAATCGCAAGTCCGCAGCGCACTCGAACAGGAACAGTTCCTGCAAATCGTTTCCCGCGAGGAGGCCCTGGCACGCTTCGAGGCTGCGCTGTTCCCCCGCGCGATCCCAAGCGAAAGACGCAAGCTCGCAGCAGCGCTCGGCGCGTCGCTTGCTGAAGACATCACTGCGCCAATCGACGTGCCACCGTTCGACCGTTCCAACGTCGACGGCTTCGCGGTGCGCTCAGCGGACCTTGCGACAGCCGGCGAAGGTGCGCAAGTTCGCCTCGGGCTGAATGGCGAGACTATTCACTGCGGCACCGTACCCGCGCTGCAAGTGGCGGCGGGAACGGCAACGCCGATTGCCACCGGCGGTCCGCTGCCGCGCGGTGCCGATGCCGTGGTCATGGTCGAGCATACCCAGCCGGCGGGATCGGCCACCATCGACGTCCGTCGCGCCGCCTCGCCCGGGCAATTCATATCATACGCAGGATCCGATATCGCGCGCGGCGAGGCGCTGCTGCGCGCCGGCACGATCGTGGGCTCGCGCGAGGTGGGCATGCTGGCGGCTTGCGGTCTTGCCGAGGTGAGCGTCGTGCGCAAACCTCGTGTGGCCGTGATCTCCACCGGCGACGAACTGGTTCAGCCCGGCGAGGTGCTCGCGCCTGCTGCGATTTACGATACCAACGGCGCGATCGTCACTGCTGCGATCGACGAGAACGGCGGAGAGGCGGTTTTCCTCGGCGCCATTCCCGACGACGAAGCTCAGCTCGAAGCCGCCATGCGGCGTGCGCTGGCGGACGCCGACATGCTAGTGCTCTCCGGCGGCACGTCGAAAGGCGCGGGCGATCTGTCTCATCGCATCATCGGCCGGCTCGGCCAGCCCGGCATCATCGCGCATGGCATTGCGCTCAAGCCCGGCAAGCCGCTGTGTCTTGCGGTGTGCGACGGCAAGCCGGTGGTGATCCTGCCGGGTTTTCCGACCTCGGCGATGTTCACCTTTCACGACATGATCGTGCCGGTGTTGCGCAAAATGGCCGGACTGCCGCCGCGCTCCGATGCCAAGGTGAACGCGACCGTGCCGGTGCGCATTGCTTCCGAGCTCGGCCGCACCGAATTCGTCATGGTCTCGCTGGTCGAAGGCAAGGACGGCTTGATCGCTTATCCCTCCGGCAAGGGGTCCGGTGCGATCACGTCGTTCGCGCAGGCCGACGGTTTTCTGCGCATCGACGCACTCGCCGACCAGATGCCGGCCGGGACCGAAGCCGAGGTGACGCTGTTCACGCCGCATGTGCGGGTGCCCGATCTCGTCATCGTCGGCAGTCATTGCACCGGCCTCGATCTCGTCACGGCGCAACTCGCGCATGCCGGGCTGACCGTGCGTTCGATCGCGGTCGGCAGTCTCGGCGGACTTGCGGCGGCGCGGCGCGGCGAATGCGATCTGGCGCCGATCCATCTGTTCGACGACAAGAGCGAGACCTACAATGCGCCTTACCTCGTCGAAGGTCTCGAACTCGTGCCGGGCTGGCGACGGATGCAGGGCATCGTGTTCCGCAAGGGCGACAAGCGTTTCGAAGGCCACAGCGCGAAGGACGCCGTCGTCGCGGCGCTCGCTGATCCCTCCTGCATCATGGTCAACCGCAACCAGGGCGCCGGCACGCGCATCCTGATCGACCGGTTGCTCGGTGGTGCGCGCCCGGAAGGCTACTGGAACCAGCCACGCTCGCACAACGCGGTGGCCGCGGCGGTCGCGCAGCATCGCGCCGACTGGGGCATGACCATTGCGCCGGTCGCCAAGGCGGTCGGCCTCGGTTTCATTCCGCTCGCGGAGGAGCATTATGACTTCGCGTTGGTGACGGCGCGGAAGCAGCGTCCGGCGGTGCGGGCCTTTCTCGATGCGCTCGGCTCGGACGAAGCGCGTGCCGCGCTGGAGCGGGCCGGATTCCGGCCGGCGTAGAGCTTGGTTAGGACGCCGCATCCAGTGCGGCGAGCCGCTCGGCTTCCGCGATATCCTCGACCGTATTGGCATTGAAGAACGGATCGAGCGGTTCGGTCGGCCACGTCACGGTCGCGAGCGGATAACGCGCGGTCCAGCGGTCGATCTTGCGGAGATCCTCGACCACCAGCGCGTGACGCAGTTCGTCGCGCAAGCCAACGCGCCACAAGCCTATCACCGGATGCGACTGGCCGCCCGACGCCGCAACGGCGAGCTCGGCATTCGCGGCGATGCGTTCGTCATGCAAGCGTGCGACAAGATCGCGCGGCAGAAAGGGGCAGTCGCCGGCGGCGCTGAGCACCCACTTCGCCTCAGGCCGGTTCGCCGCGGTCCAGTCGAGTGCGGCAAGGATGCCGGCGAGCGGACCGGGAAAGCCGGGCACGTCGTCGGCAACGACCTGCAAACCGAACGCGGCGAAGCGGGCGGGATCGCCGTTGGCATTGAGGATCAGCCCGCTGCATTGGGGTGATAGGCGCGCGATCACGCGTTCCAGAATGGTGCGGCCGCCAATGGTGCGCATCGGCTTATCGCCGCCGCCCATGCGCCGCGCGAGGCCACCGGCGAGCAGCACGCCTTGCGTGGTCGGAAAGCTAATCGTCACCACCTTCACCCTTGCGCTTGTGCTTGGCCGCTTCCTCCTCGACGTAAGCGAGGTTCTGGTCGTAGACGATGCGCTCTTCCCCCGACAACGCGATGAAGCGTTTGCCGCGCGCGCGGCCGACCAGCGTCAAGCCCACCTGCCGGGCGAGATCGACGCCCCAGGCGGTGAAGCCGGAGCGCGACACCAGGATCGGAATTCCCATGCGGACCGTCTTGATCACCATCTCAGAGGTGAGCCGTCCCGTGGTATAGAGGATCTTGTCGGATGCATCGACGCCGTGGCGGTACATCCAGCCCGCGATCTTGTCGACGGCGTTGTGACGGCCGACATCCTCGGTGTAGCAGAGCGGCTCCCCCTCCCTGCACAGCACGCAGCCGTGGATCGCACCGGCTTCCAGATAGAGCGAGGGCATGGTGTTGATGGTCTGCGTCATCTGGTAGAGCCAGGACGTACGCAGCTCCGCCTTCGGCAACGCCACGCTCTCGACCGCCTCCAGCAGATCGCCGAAGGCGGTGCCCTGCGCGCAGCCTGAAGTCTGCGTTCGCTTCTTCAGCTTGGCTTCGAAATTGGTGTGATGCTCGGTGCGCACCACCACGACCTGGAGGTCGTCGTCGTATTCGACCTCGGTGACCGCGTCATTATACTTCAGCATGTTCTGGTTGAGCAAATAGCCCAGCGCCAGATATTCCGGATAGTCGCCGATCGTCATCATGGTGACGATCTCCTGCGAATTCAGATAGAGCGTCAGTGGCCGCTCCACCGGCACCTTGATCTCGATTCTGGCGCCGGACTGGTCGGTCCCGCTCACGCTCTCGGTGAGGCGCGGGTCGTCGGTATCAGGGACGATCAGGGGCACTGGGGCTTTGTCGATCTTCATCATGGCCGCGACGTTAGCATGACATTCGGGTCAAGCCGATATAAGCATGCTAGCGAGAGAACGAAATGCCGCCTTTTCGTCATTGCGAGCGAAGCGAAGCAATCCGGGCTGCCGCTGTGGATCCATTCCTAGATGCTTCGCTGCGCTCGCAATGACGGAGGAGAGAGTGGTTCCATCAGGGACCTGGTCGCTCGCGGAGACGGAGCTGGAATGAAAGTCATCGGCCTTGCGGGCTGGAGTGGTGCGGGCAAGACCACGCTGTTGACGCGGCTGATCCCGCATTTCAATGCGCTTGGCTTGCGCGTCTCGGTCATCAAGCATGCGCATCACCAGTTCGACGTCGACGTTCCCGGCAAGGACTCCTGGCGCCATCGTGAGGCCGGCGCGGCCGAGGTGCTGGTTGCTTCGTCAAATCGCTGGGCGCTGATGCACGAATTGCGCGGGGCGGCGGAGCCGCGACTGCCGGAACTGTTGAGCAAATTGTCAGCCGTCGACCTCGTCGTGCTCGAGGGTTTCAAGCGCGAGCCGCATCGCAAGATCGAGGTGCATCGCGCGGCCAACGACAAACCGTTGCTGTTTCCCGATGATCCCGGAATTTACGGGATCGCGGCCGATGTCGCCATTGAAACACGACTGCCGACCGTCCATCTCGACGATATCGCCGCCGCCGCGGAATTGCTGCTGCGCGCGGCGATCCCGGTCGAGGAAGCAGTCGCGAAAAGCGCTGCGATGCGCTGACGAGGCACCATGGCGCAATTGTCGGACGATTGTTTTGCCTTCGGCGGACCGATGATGTCGGTTGCCGAAGCCGTTGGCCTGATCACGACGCGCGTCAACGCGATTGTCGATCTCGAAACCGTGACACTCATCGATGCTGATGGGCGGGTGCTGGCCCGCGATATCGCGGCGCCGCTGCCGTTGCCCCCCTTCACCAATTCCGCTGTTGACGGCTACGCCGTGCGCAACGCCGATCTTCCGGACAGCGCCGAGCGGGCACTCCCGCTCGACGGCCGCATCCAGGCCGGCGGTCTGGCACTGGCGCCGATCAAGGCCGACCATACTGCGCGCATCTTCACCGGCGCGCCGATGCCGCCGGATGCCGAAACTGTCTTCATGCAGGAAGACGTGCGCGTAGACGATGCCGGCCGAATCGTGCTGCCGCCGGGGCTGAAGCCGGGCGCGAATGTCCGCCCTGCGGGAGAGGACATCCCCCAGGGCCACATCGCGCTGCGCGCAGGCCAGCGCTTGCTGCCGCAACATGTCGCGCTCGCGGCGGCGTTCGGCCTGGTCGGGCTCGACGTCGTCAGGCGCATACGTGTCGCGGTGTTCTCGACCGGTGACGAATTGACCTCGCCCGGCGAGCCGCGCGCGGCCTCGCAGCTGTTCGATTCCAACCGCTTCATGCTGATGGCGATGCTGCGCCGGCTCGGCTGCGAGGTCAGCGATCTCGGCATTTTGCGCGACGAACGTACCTCGCTTGCGAATGGCCTCAAGCAAGTTGCAGGCACGCACGATCTGATCCTCACCACTGGCGGCGTCTCGACCGGAGAGGAGGACCACGTCAAGGCCGCGGTCGAAAGCATCGGCTCGCTGGTGTTGTGGCGGATGGCGATCAAGCCGGGACGGCCCGTGGCGATGGGCATCATTGCGGGCACGCCGCTGATCGGACTGCCGGGCAATCCCGTCGCGAGTTTCGTCACCTTTGTGCATGTGGTGCGGCCGACGGTGCTGGCGCTTGCGGGCAGCCTGCCGGCGCCGCTGTTGCCGATCCCGGTGCGTGCGGCATTCACCTACAAGAAGAAGGCGGGCCGACGCGAATATGTTCGCGCCTCCTTGCGGCGCACGCAGGACGGCGCACTCGAGGCAATCAAGTTTCCACGCGAGGGGGCTGGGCTGTTGTCCTCTCTGGTCGACACCGACGGCCTCATCGAGCTCGATGAGGAGGTCACGCGTGTCGAGCCGGGGCAGAGCGTGGGTTTCCTGTCCTATGCCGATTTGCTCTGAGTCTGAACGTGATGCTGGTGCTGGCTCGGCGTTGACGCCATCGGTCGCTCCCGCCATGTTGCGCCGATGACCAGAACGACGCTCGATCTCACCGGACTGAAATGCCCGCTGCCCGCCCTGAAGACGCGCAAAGCGCTGAAGCCGTTGCATCCGGGGGATCAGCTCGAAGTGTACTGCACCGATCCGCTGTCGGTGATTGACATTCCGAACCTGATCCGGGAGACCGGCGACACGGTGGAGATCACCGAGCGCAACGACGCGCGCATCGTGTTCTTGATTGAGAAGGCCGATCGATCGATAGAAAATATCAATGGTGCGCCGCCCACTTAGCTCGCGGTCACTCGGTTGATACCTACCTTTTGTCTATCGACATCGATCATCACTTCTGCCCCAATTGACGTCCTCCGCCGAGACGCGGAGGTCGAGTCGTGCCTGCGATATGCGGAGCAAATGGGCCGTCGAAAGAAGCCCGGCCGTGGCGTCGGGCATAGTCCCCACGGTTAGGGGTTTAACGTCTCGGATGCGCGTGACGATCCTGGCGCGCGTCGATCATTGTGGAGCAGCAGGGACAAAGGCTGCGCTGCAGGCTGAGGAACAGGACCGTCGTGGCAGGCCGTTCAGAAGGGCGGCTTTAGGGGAGGAATGCATGTCTACCATCGAGAGCGCTGGAACACTTTCGGGTGCCGGCGCAGGTTTTCTGGATCGCGAGCGGACCATCGCGACCGCCGGGTTCAATCGCTGGCTGGTGCCGCCGGCTGCGCTGTGCATCCATCTCTGTATCGGCATGGCCTACGGCTTCTCGGTGTTCTGGTTGCCGCTGTCGCGCGCGATCGGAGTTACCGCGCCGAAGGCGTGCGCGGACATGTCACTGTTTCAGGAGCTGTTCACGACCAGCTGCGACTGGAAGGTCGCCAGCATGGGGTGGATGTACACGCTCTTTTTCGTGCTGCTCGGTATCGCGGCTGCGGTCTGGGGCGGCTGGCTGGAGCGCGTAGGCCCGCGCAAGGCCGGCTTCGTCTCGGCCTTGTGCTGGTGCGGCGGCCTCTTCCTCGGTGCGATCGGGGTATACACCCATCAGCTCTGGCTGTTGTGGCTGGGTTCGGGCGTGATCGGCGGCATCGGTCTCGGTCTTGGCTATATCTCGCCGGTCTCGACGCTCGTGAAGTGGTTCCCGGACCGTCGCGGCATGGCGACCGGCATGGCCATCATGGGTTTCGGCGGCGGCGCCATGATCGGCGCGCCGCTGGCTAACCTCTTGATGAACTACTTCAAGACCCCGACCTCGGTCGGCGTCTGGGAGACCTTCGTCACGATGGGCGTCATCTACTTCGTGTTCATGATGATCGGCGCGTTCCGCTATCGCTTGCCGCCGCCCGGCTGGCAGCCCGAGGGCTGGACCGCGCCGTCGAAGGCCAACGCGATGATCTCGAAGGCCAACGTCCATCTCAACGATGCGCACAAGACGCCGCAATTCTGGCTGATCTGGTGGGTGCTGTGCCTGAACGTGTCGGCCGGCATCGGTGTGATCGGCATGGCATCGCCGATGCTGCAGGAGATCTTCGCCGGCAAGCTGATCGGCCTGCCGGAGGTGGGCTTCAACGCGCTCGATGCGGGGCAGAAGGCGCAGATCGCCGCGATCGCCGCGGGCTTCGCCGGATTGCTGTCGCTGTTCAACATCGGCGGCCGCTTCTTCTGGGCATCGCTGTCGGACAAGATCGGGCGCAAGAACACCTACTATACGTTCTTCATCCTGGGCATCGTGCTCTACGCGCTGGCGCCGACCTTTGCGGCGATGGGTTCGAAGCTCCTGTTCGTGCTTGGCTTCGGCATCATCCTATCGATGTATGGCGGCGGCTTCGCCACCGTGCCGGCTTACCTCGCCGACATGTTCGGAACCCAGTTCGTCGGCGCCATCCATGGCCGGCTGCTGACGGCGTGGTCCACCGCAGGCATCATCGGTCCCGTCGTCGTCAACTACATCCGCGAGTTCCAGCTCGCGGCAGGCGTGCCGCGCGATCAGCTCTACAACACGACTATGTACATCCTCTGTGCGATGCTGATTGCGGGCTTGATCTGCAACTATCTGATCAAGCCGGTCGATTCGAAGTGGCACATGAAGGACGCCGATGTCGCCAAGTTGCAGGCTGCAAGCGCCAGCGCCGCCGCCGCGGGGCCGCACGGCTCCTACGGCATCGGATTTGGCGGGCTTGACGCCAAGGCGGCGCTGTTCTGGGCGTTCGTCGGCGTCCCCCTGCTTTGGGGTGTTTGGAAGACATTGGAGAGCGCGGTCAAGATCTTCTGACCGTCGTCGAGACAGAAGCGGGATGCTCATCAGGCGTCCCGCTTCGTTGGCCTTTCGGACATCATCAGAAATGGGACTTAGGGGGATTGAAATGATTCGCACCCGAATTTGCCTTCGAATTTGCCTCGCGGCCGTGTTGCTCGTCGCTGGCCTTCATGCCGCATCCGCGCAGACGGCGACGCCGCCGGCAGCGCCTGCTGCAGCGACGCAAGCCAAACCTGGCAAGATGAAGCTCACCATGCAGAAGCTGAAAGACATGAAGGCGAAATGGGCAACCAACAAGCCGAAGCTGAAAGCCTGCCGCGCCGACGTGAAGTCCAAGGGCCTCGCCGGCGACGATCGCTGGTTCTACATTGAAGAGTGCATGAGCAAGACTTGAGATCGGGTTCCATCCGACGCTTGCGCAAAAGGGCACGGCGGGCGACCGCCGGCCTCCTAAATCATTCTAGAGACGCTCTAAATCTCTTGCATCTGGCATACCAGAGATTAGAGTTGCGTCGAATTTGGCTTGATCGGCGGGACGCAGGAACCGGTGGTTCCGTTTGATCGAGTCGGGAAATGAAGACTGATCGCCTTGGCGGTCCGGTCCAAACTCATCACGCATTTGAAGAGAACGCGACGTCTCCATGAGCAGCAACGACGACGTTCACAAGGTTCGCGAGTTCGAACATCCCGGCCAGGGACGGAAGCGCGCCAAATCCACACCCAAGGGACGGCAGGTCGATCCCACCGCCTCTCATGAGATCGCGCAGTTGCTCGGCGACCGACCGCGGCGTCGCGACCTGTTGATCGAATATCTGCACCTGATCCAGGATCAGTACCGCCAGATCTCGGCCGCGCATCTCGCCGCGCTCGCCGACGAGATGAAGCTCGCCTTCGCCGAAGTGTTCGAGACCGCGACCTTCTATGCGCATTTCGACGTGGTAAAGGAAGGCGAGCCCGATATCGCGCCGCTGACGATCCGGGTCTGCGATTCGCTGACCTGCGCGATGCTCGGCGGAGAGAAGCTGCTCGCGGATTTGCAAGACGCGTCAGGTCCCGGCATCCGCGTGGTGCGTGCGCCCTGCGTCGGCCGCTGCGATACGGCGCCTGCCGCGGAAGTCGGACACAACTTTGTTGACCATGCGACGGTGGCCAATGTCATGGCGGCGGCGAAGGCTGGCGACACCCACGCGCATCTGCCCAAATATATCGGCTATGACGCCTATGTCGCCGGCGGCGGCTACAAGCTGCTCAATCGCCTGTGCTCGGGCGAACTACCGACGGACGACCTGCTGAAGGCGCTCGACGACGCCTCGTTGCGCGGTCTCGGCGGCGCCGGCTTCCCGACGGGACGTAAATGGCGCGCGGTGCTTGGTGAACCCGGCCCGCGCCTGATGGCGATCAACGGCGACGAGGGCGAGCCCGGCACGTTCAAGGATCGCGTCTATCTCGAGAGCGATCCGCACCGTTTCCTCGAGGGCATGCTGATCGGTGCGCATGTGGTGCAGGCCTCGGATATCTACATCTACCTGCGCGACGAATATCCGGCCTCGCGCGAAATCCTCGAACGTGAGATCGCGAAGCTGCCGCCGGGCGGTCCGACGCTGCACATGCGCCGCGGCGCTGGCGCCTATATCTGCGGCGAGGAATCCTCGCTGCTGGAAAGCATCGAGGGCAAGCGCGGCTTACCCAGGCACAAGCCGCCTTATCCATTCCAGGTCGGTCTGTTCGGCCTGCCGACCTTGATCAACAATATTGAGACCTTGTGGTGGGTGCGCGACATCATCGAGAAGGGCGCCGACTGGTGGAAGGGCCACGGCCGGCATGAGCGGCACGGCCTGCGCAGCTTCTCGGTTTCGGGCCGCGTCAAGAATCCCGGCATGAAGCTCGCGCCTGCTGGCATCACCGTGCGCGAGTTGATCGACGAATATTGCGGCGGCATGGCCGATGGCCATCAGTTCTACGCGTACCTCCCGGGTGGTGCGTCCGGCGGCATCCTGCCGGCGTCGATGGACGACATCCCGCTCGATTTCGGCACGCTTGAAAAATACGGCTGCTTCATCGGCTCTGCCGCGATCGTGATCCTGTCGCAAAAGGACAGCGTGCGCGCGGCCGCATTGAACCTGATGAAGTTCTTCGAGGACGAGAGCTGCGGCCAGTGCACGCCGTGTCGCGTCGGAACCCAGAAGGCCGCGCTGCTGATGCAGCAACCGGTCTGGAACCGCGCTCTCCTGGACGAATTGAGCCAGGCGATGCGCGATGCCTCGATCTGCGGGCTCGGACAGGCGGCATCGAATCCGCTTGCCACCGTGATTAAATATTTCCCTGACGAGTTCAAGGAAGCGGCCGAATGACGAAGATTACGTTCGAGCTCGACGGCAAGCAGGTCGAGGCCAATGCAGGCGAGACGATCTGGCAAGTCGCAAAACGCCAGGGTCGCGAGATTCCGCATCTGTGCTACTCGCCCGCGCCGGATTATCGCCCCGACGGCAATTGCCGCGCCTGCATGGTCGAGATCGAGGGCGAGCGCGTGCTCGCGGCGTCCTGCAAGCGCACGCCATCGGTCGGCATGAAGGTGAAGACCGAGAGCGCGCGCGCGGTTTCCGCGCAAAAAATGGTCATGGAGCTGCTGGTAGCCGACCAGCCGGCGCGCGAGACCTCGCACGATCCGGACTCCAAATTCTGGCACTGGGCCGAAACCACTGGGGTCACCGAGAGTCGCTTCCCCGCCGCCGAGCGTTGGGCGACCGACGCCAGCCATCCGGCCATGCGCGTCAATCTTGACGCCTGTATCCAGTGCGGCCTGTGCGTGCGCGCCTGCCGCGAGGTCCAGGTCAACGACGTCATCGGCATGGCCTATCGTAGTCACGGCTCGAAAATCGTGTTCGATTTCGACGATCCCATGGGCGAATCCACCTGCGTCGCCTGCGGCGAATGCGTGCAGGCCTGTCCGACCGGGGCCCTGATGCCGGCCGTAATGCTGGACGAGGCGCAGACCCGTGTCGTCTATGCCGACAAGAAGGTGGATTCGCTCTGCCCGTTCTGCGGCGTTGGTTGCCAGGTGACCTATGAGGTCAAGGACGAGAAGGTGATCTATGCCGAGGGCCGTGACGGCCCCGCCAACCGCAACCGCCTTTGCGTCAAGGGCCGCTTCGGCTTCGACTACATCCATCATCCGCATCGCCTGACCAAGCCGCTGGTGCGGCTACCGAACGCGAAGAAGGATTCCAACGACCAGGTTGATCCGGCCAATCCGTTCACGCATTTCCGCGAAGCGAGCTGGGAAGAAGCGCTCGACATCGCGGCCAAAGGCCTGGTCAAGATCCGCGACGAGAAGGGCGTGAAGGCGCTGGCCGGCTTCGGTTCGGCGAAGGGCTCCAACGAGGAGGCCTATCTGTTCCAGAAGCTGGTGCGCACCGGCTTCGGCTCGAACAATGTCGACCATTGCACCCGTCTGTGCCACGCCTCGTCGGTCGCGGCGCTGTTCGAAGGTCTGAGCTCGGGCGCCGTGTCGGCGCCGTTCTCGGCTGCGATGGACGCCGAGGTCATCATCGTGATCGGCGCCAATCCGACCGTGAATCATCCAGTCGCCGCGACCTTCATCAAGAACGCGGTCAAGCAGTACGGCGCAAAGCTGTTCGTCATGGACCCGCGCCGGCAGACGCTGTCGCGCCATGCGACCAAGCATCTGCAGTTCAAGCCGGGCTCCGACGTCGCCATGCTGAACGCGATGATCCACACGATCATCACCGAAGGGCTGACCGACGATCAGTACATCGCCGGCTACACCGAGGGGTTCGAGGAGCTCAAGGAGAAGATCAAGGAGTTCACACCGGAGAAGATGGAGCCGATCTGCGGTGTCCCGGCGCAGACCCTGCGCGAGGTCGCGCGAACCTATGCGCGGGCAAAATCGTCGATCATCTTCTGGGGCATGGGCATCAGCCAGCATGTCCACGGCACCGACAATGCGCGTTGCCTGATTGCGCTGGCGCTGATCACCGGCCAGGTCGGGCGTCCCGGCACCGGCCTGCATCCGCTGCGCGGCCAGAACAACGTGCAGGGCGCTTCCGATGCCGGTCTGATCCCGATGTTCCTGCCGGATTATCAGCCGGTCGGCCGCGACGACATGCGCGGCGCCTTCGAGAAGCTGTGGGGCCAGGATCTCGATCCCGTGCGCGGTCTGACCGTGGTCGAGATCATGAACGCGATCCATGCCGGCGAGATCAAGGGCATGTATATCGAGGGCGAAAACCCAGCGATGTCCGACCCCGATCTCCAGCATGCGCGCCAGGCGCTTGCCATGCTCGACCATCTCGTGGTGCAGGATCTCTTCGTCACGGAGACCGCGTTCCACGCCGACGTCATCCTGCCGGCCTCGGCGTTTGCCGAAAAGGAAGGCTCCTTCACCAACACCGATCGCCGCGTGCAACTCGCACGCCAGGTGATCAAGCCGCCGGGCGATGCGCGGCAGGATCTCTGGATCATCCAGGAGATCGGCAAGCGCATGGGGCTGCCGTGGAATTATGCCGGTCCCGGCGAGGTCTTCACCGAGATGGCGGAGTTGATGCCGTCGCTGAAGAACATCACCTGGGAGCGGCTGGTGCGCGAAGGCGCGGTGACCTATCCCGTCGACGGTCCCGACGTGCCCGGCAACGAGATCATCTTCACCACGGGCTTCCCGACCGCCAGCGGCCGCGGCAAGATCGTTCCGGCTCACGTCATCCCGCCGGACGAGATCCCCGACACCGAATATCCGATGGTGCTCTCGACCGGCCGCGTGCTCGAGCATTGGCACACCGGCTCGATGACCCGCCGCGCGCAGGTGCTTGACCAGATCGAGCCCGAGGCGGTCGCGTTCATGTCGCCGAAGGACATGCACAGGAAGAAGCTCGCGCCGGGCGATTTCATCCGGCTCGAGACCCGCCGCGGCGCGGTCGAGGTCAAGGTCCGCTCCGACCGCGACGTGCCCGAGAACATGGTGTTCATGCCGTTCTGCTACGCTGAGGCGGCGGCCAATCTCCTGACCAACCCGGCGCTCGATCCGTTCGGCAAGATCCCGGAGTTCAAGTTCTGCGCGGCCAGGGCGGAGCGGGCCGAGATGCGCGACGCGGCGGAGTAGGCTGCGCGCTCGCCGGTTATTTGGCGGCACAATGCCTGCGGTGTCGTCCCGGCGAAGGCCGGGACCCACACCGCGAGGTGTCTCGTTAGCGGATGGTGGGCGTACCGAACGACGAGTCTTCTCCAAACTCCTCCCTGTGGTTATGGGTCCCGGCCTTCGCCGGGACGACGCTGAGGCTGTGGTGCATGTGTCCATCCGTGTCGCCGTCCCTTCGCTCCTCGCAGCGGCGGTGCTAGACATCGTCCATGTCCAAAGCCACCCCAGCCACACGCGCGCTCACGGCCGCCGGTGTTGCCTTCACTGTCCACACCTACGACTACGATCCCGACGCCGAGAGCATCGGCCTTCAGGCTGCATCCGCACTCGGCGAGGATCCCGCGCGCGTCTTGAAGACGCTGATGGCGCTGGTCGACGGCAAGCCGGTCTGCGTGATCGTCCCGTCCGATCAGGAAGTCTCGATGAAGAAGCTCGCCGCTGTTGTTAGCGGCAAGTCGGCGCAGATGATGAAGCCGCCTGAGGCCGAGCGCCTCACCGGCTACAAGGTTGGCGGCATCAGCCCATTCGGGCAGCGGAAGCCTGTGCGCACCGTGATCGAGCAGAGCGCGCTCGCGCATGATTACGTGTACGTGAATGGCGGTCAGCGCGGACTGCAGGTGCGGCTCAGTCCGGGCGATGTGCGGGACGTGTTGAAGGCGATCGTCGCGGAACTGGTCGCCTGAGGCGGCGCTCTGCTATTGTTTTTGCAACAGCTTCAGCCGACAGCGCAGCGCTTCGCGGATGTGTGTGCGCGCGAGCTGCTCCGCTTTGCCGCCGTCGCGAGCCGCGATGGCGTCGATGATGGCCTGGTGCTCGCCGTGGCTGGTCGACGGGCGACCGGATACGGTGAACGTGGTTGGACCGAGCAGGGCGATCCAGTCCTGCAATTCCCGCGAAGCGTTGTCGAGATAGCGGTTGCGCGCGGCGCGGCAGATCGCCTCGTGGAAGGCGCGGTTGAGCCGCGCCATCTCGGCGGGATCAGTCCCCGACGCTTCCACGAAGGTCTGCTCGATGTCCCTGAGCGCGTCGACCTCGGTCGCAGACGCGTGCTCGGCGGCAAGTCGGGCGGCGGAGCCCTCCATGATCTCGCGCATGGCGTAGAGCTCGAGCACCTCCGAGATGTCGAGGTTGCGTACGATCAGGCCGCGGCCGCCGGCAGGTTCGACGAACCCACGTGCCGCAAGCCGCCCGAGAGCTTCCCGCACCGGGGTGCGGCTGACCTTCAGCCGCTGGGCGACCTCTTCCTCGCGCAGGCGGTCGCCGGCGCGGTAGCTGCCGGCCTGCAGCGCCTCGCAGAGCGAGCGGAACACTGCTTCGCCGAGCGCCACGCCGCCGCCGCGCGCGATCGAGCCGCCTGCTTTTGTCGGGCGTCTTGCCATGCATCCTCGTGCTCGCCACGCGCATCCTGCCCATGCAGGATGACGCTTGCCGGACATCGTATATCTTTGTATACAAAGGTGCGCAATGACCAGTCGGATTGGCCGAGGCCGCCGGCGGGCAGAATGTCTCCAACTTCGTCGCATCGGGCAGACGGCATGAGCAGCAAATACGATGTGCTGGTGATCGGCGGCGGCAACGCGGCGCTGTGTGCGGCAATCAGCGCGCGACGCGGTGGGGCATCGGTGCTGGTACTCGAAGGCGCGCCAAAGTTCTATCGCGGCGGCAACACGCGCCACACCCGCAACATGCGTTGCGCACATGACGAGGCGACCGAAATCCTCACCGGCCCCTACACTGAGGAAGAGTTTTGGGAGGATCTCCTGCGCGTCACCGGCGGCCAGACCGACGAGGTGCTCGCCCGGCACATGATCCGCGAGTCCAAGGACATCTTGAACTGGATCGTGGAGCAGGGCGTGCGCTGGCAGCCCTCGCTCGGCGGCACGCTGGGCCTCGGCCGCACCAACTCATTCTTCCTCGGCGGCGGCCGCGCGATGTTGAACGCACTTTATCTCACCGCCGAGAAGCTCGGCGTCGAAATCGAATACGACGCCGAGGTTGTCGACCTCATGATCGAAGACGGCATGTTTCTCGCCGCCCACCTCAGGCGGCCGATCAAGGGCGACACCGAGATCCGCGCGACGTCGCTGGTCGCCGCCGCCGGCGGATTCGAGGCCAACATCGAATGGCTGAAGCAATATTGGGGTGAGGCCGCCGACAATTTCCTGATCCGCGGTACCCGCTATAACCGCGGCTCGATCCTGAAGATGCTGCTCGCCAAGGGCGTGCAGGAGGTCGGCGACCCCACCCAGTGCCATGCGGTCGCGATCGACGCGCGCGCGCCGAAATTCGACGGCGGCATCATCACGCGGCACGATTCTGTCGTGTTTGGCATCGTCGTCAACAAGCACGCGCAGCGCTTCTATGATGAAGGTGAGGACATCTGGCCGAAGCGTTACGCGATCTGGGGCCGGCTGGTGGCCGCGCAGCCCGAACAGATCGCCTACATCATCTTCGACTCCACCGTGGTCACGAGCTTCATGCCGACGCTATTCCCGCCGATCGCAGGGCAGACGGTGGCTGAGCTTGCCGGCAAGCTCGAGCTCGATCCGGCCGCGCTGGAAAAGACGATCACCGAATTCAACGCCGCGGTGCAGCCCGGCACCTTCGACCACACCATTCTGGACGATTGCCGCACGGAAGGCATCACGCCGCCGAAGACGCATTGGGCACGGCGGATCGAGACACCGCCCTACCTTGCCTATCCGGTGCGGCCCGGCATCACCTTCACCTATCTCGGCACGCGCGTGACCAGGGAAGCGCGCATGCTGATGGCTGACGGCAAGCCGTCGGCCAACATGTTCGCGGCCGGCGAGATCATGGCCGGCAACGTGCTCGGCAAGGGCTATGCCGCCGGCATGGGCATGACCATCGGCAGCGTGTTCGGGCGGATCGCAGGACGGGAAGCGGCACGCCACGCGAAGAATTAGGCGGAAGAACAGACACGAGGGAGGAACCATGTCACGCATTGCCATTGCTTCGATCGCGGCGCTGCTGACCGTCGGCTACGCCCACGCGGCCGAGCCGATCACGCTGCGAGACATGGGCTCGTTCCATGTCGGTGGCCGTCTTGTCGAAATCTCGGGCAAGCCGGTGAGGGAGGTCGTGTTCGCGCCCGGCGGAGTGCCGGCCAAGGTTGATCCCAACGGCACGTATCAGGTCGAGCAGATGTATGTTCAGTATTTCCTGCCGGCAAACGAGAAGGGTGCCTATCCTTTGCTGATGTGGCATGGCGGCGGACTGACCGGCGTCACCTACGAGACCACGCCTGACGGACGCGAAGGCTGGCTGAATTATTTTCTACGCATGGGGTGGGGGGTCTATAACTCCGACGCAGTAGAGCGCGGACGCGCGGGCTGGGCGCAATATCCCGATATCTTCAAAGGCGAGCCGGTCTTCCTGACCACGGCCAACCCGTTCGAGCGTTTCCGCATCGGCGATGGGCCGAACTCGTACGATCCCGATCCCGCCAAGCGAAAATTGTTGCCGGGCAACCAGTTCCCCGTCGAGGGTTACGAGAATTTCGTCAAGCAGAACGTACCGCGCTGGACCACGACCGACGATGCGACCATCGCCGCCTATATCGCTGAGATCGATCGCGTCGGCCCCTCGGTGCTTCTGTTCCACAGCCAGGCCGGCACCTTCGGCTTCAAGGTCGCGCAAGCCCGCCCTGACAAGGTCAAGGCGCTGATTGCGATCGAGCCGGCCGGCATCGGCGATCCCGCCAAAGCGGATGTGCTGAAGAACATCCCGACCCTCATCATCTACGGCGACTATATCGAGCGCGATTCGCGCTGGCCCAAGATCCGCGCCAACGGCATCGCCTTTGCGGACGCCATCAAGGCGGCCGGCGGCAGCGTCGACATCATCGATCTCCCGCAGACAGGCATCAAGGGCAATTCGCATATGGTGATGATGGACAAGAACAATCTCGAGGTCGCGGCCCTGATCCAGAAATGGCTCGAGGGCAAAGGCCTGACGAAGTAAAGCCATGCACGGAAGCAGAATTTTGGATGAAGGCGACCGCCTGATGACGGTCTGCAATTCCTGCCGTTACTGCGAAGGCCTTTGCGCGGTTTTTCCCGCCATGGAGATGCGCCGCGCCTTCTCCGACGGCGACCTCAATTATCTCGCCAATCTCTGCCATGGCTGCGGCGCCTGCTACGTCGACTGCCAGTTCTCGCCGCCGCACGAATTCAACGTCAACGTCCCGCAGACGCTGGCGATCGCGCGCGCGGAATCCTATGCGACCTATGCCTGGCCGCAGGCGCTGTCCGGTGCCTTCGCCCGCAATGGTCTCGTCATCAGCATCGTCGCCGCGCTCAGCATGGCCGCCTTCATACTCGGCTTCGCTGCCCTAAACGACCGCAGCGTGCTGTTTGGCGTGCACACTGGCCCCGGCGCGTTCTACAAGTTGATGCCGCACAACGCGATGGCAGCGTTGTTCAGCGCCGCCTTCCTTTATGCGATTTTCGCGCTGGTGATGAGCGTGCGTGCCTTCTGGCGGGATATCGGCCCGCCGATCGGCGGCCGTGCGGACGGCGGCTCGATCTTTCAGGCGATGCGCGACGCTGGTGAGCTGCGCTACCTCCATGGTGGCGGCGTCGGCTGCTACAATGAGGATGACAAGCCGACCGACCGGCGCAAGCTTTTCCATCACCTGACCTTCTACGGCTTCCTGCTCTGCTTCGCCGCGACCTCGGTCGCAACGCTGTATCACTATCTGCTCGGCCGCGAGGCGCCGTATCCGTGGTGGGATCTGCCGGTGGTTCTCGGCACGCTCGGCGGCATCGGCCTGATCATCGGGCCGATCGGGCTGTTCGTCGCCAAGATGCGGCGCGATCCGGCGCTGCTCGACGAGCAGCGCTACGGCATGGATGTCGGCTTCATCGCCATGCTGTTCCTGACCGGGTTCACCGGCATGCTGCTTCTGATTCTGCGGGAGACTGCCGCCATGGGACCGCTGCTGGCACTCCATTTAGGTGCAGTGTTCGCGCTGTTCATCACCATGCCCTACGGCAAGTTCGTGCACGGCATCTATCGCTTCGCGGCGCTGGTGCGTTATGCGCAGGAGCGACGCGGAGAAGCCGGTTCTTGAGATTCAGGCGGCGCGGAAGCGGCCGATCGGAGCACCGCGCCTCGCCTGATTGAGGCGCCTCGTGCATCTCTCTTATGCCACCTCGCGCTCTGGTCCAGACGCCTGCTCGCGGGCCATCGTCGTTGCCGTGACGTAGTCGGTCTTGCCGGTCCCGAGCAGTGGCACCTTGTCGACCACCATGATCGCAGCGGGAACGGTCAACTCGGACGCGCCGATCGCCTTGGCGTGGCCTTGCATGGCGCTGCGCTCGGCGTTCTTCTCCGTCGTCAGCAACACGATGCGCTCGCCCTTTCGCTGGTCCGGGATCGACACGGCGACTGAACCGGCCTGCGGCCACAGCGTTGCCGCGATGTTCTCGACCGCCGACAGCGAGACCATTTCGCCGGCGATCTTGGCAAAGCGCTTGGCGCGACCCTTGATGGTGATGAAGCCGGCCGGGTCGATCGCCACGATGTCGCCGGTGTCGTGCCAGCCGTCGGCGAGCGGTTCGAGCACGCCGGGATTTTCGGCCCGCAAGTATCCGAGCATCACGTTGGGTCCGTGCACCGACAGGCGTCCGCCTTCCTCGATGCCGGGGACCGGGTCGAGGCGGCTTTCCATCAGCGGCGACAGGCGGCCGACCGTGCCTGGACGATTGGCCATCGGCGTGTTCATCGCCAGCACCGGTGCCGTCTCGGTGACGCCATAGCCTTCGAGGATGCGGATGCCGTAACGCTCCATGAAGACCTGCCGGGTGCGATCCTTGACCGCCTCCGCGCCGGCGATCACCAGGCGCAAGGTGCGGAAGTCGTAGGCATGGGCCGAGCGTGCATAGCCCGTGAGGAATGTGTCGGTGCCGAACAGGATCGTGGCTCCGGTCTGGTAGATCAGCTCGGGCACGATCCGGTAGTGCAGCGGCGAGGGGTACATGTAGATCGGAATGCCCGCGAGCAGCGGCATCATCATTCCACCGGTCAGCCCGAAGGAGTGGAACACCGGCAGCACGTTGAACACCTTATCATTGGCGTTGGCATCGACCCGCGCCAGCGCCTGTGCGGCGTTCGCAAGGATATTGCGGTGGGATAGCACAACGCCCTTGGGGGTGCCTTCCGAGCCCGACGTGAACAGCACGACGGCCGGATCGCTCGCCTGGCGGACGACGCGCGGCGTAGTACCGGCGAGCAGACCCTTGATCTTGTCGGCCGTGCCGATCGAGGCCCGGACATCCTCGAGATAGACGACGCCGACTTCCGCGGAGACCGCCGCCATCAGCTTGTCGAGCTTGCCCTTCTCGATGAAGGCCTTCGACGTCAGCACGGTCTTGACCTGTGCGGCCTTCATGGCGGCGAGCACGTTAACCGGGCCGGCCGAGAAGTTGAGCATCGCCGGCACCCGGCCGATGTTTTGCAGCGCCATGAAGACCACGGCGACGCCTGCGGAATTCGGCAGCAGCACGCCGACATTTTCACCGATGGCGGTGCCGTTCTCCAGCTTCCGGCTCAAGACCTGCGCGCCAAGGATCAGCTTGCGATAGGTCAGCTTGGTGCCGAGCGCGTCCTCGACGATGACCTTGCCGGTGTCGCGGTCGCGATAGGCGTGTCCGAGCGCCTCGAACAGGGTGTGATCGAGCATGGCGTTCTTCACCATGGCGTCGATCATCACGTCCTGAAGTGCTGCGCCCGCGGCATTGCGGCGCGCCTTGCCCTTGAGCGCCGCGTCGACCGGTAGCTTGACCGGCGGCAGGATGGTGACGGTCACCCGCGGAAACCACGAGCGCTTGATCTGGCTGCCGTTGAGATAGCTGAGATGCGAGCGTTGGGCGCCTTCGATGCGGACCGGGACGACGACCGCGTCGGCCTTGTCCGCGATCATCGCGGTGCCGTCATAGACCTTCATCAGCGAGCCGGAAACAGTGATGCGTCCTTCCGGGAAAATCACCACTGGCTCTCCGGCGGCGACGAGCTTGATGAGGTCGCGCGCCGCCAGCGGCTTGGTGGGGTCCATGGTGTAGTGCTTGACCACCCGCAGGAACGGCTTGGCCCACCAGGCCTTGGCGATGCCGGTATCAACCGCGAAGCTCGCGTCGATCGGCAGCACGGCGTGCAGGAGCGGGCCGTCGATCAGGCTGACATGATTGGGCGCGATCAGCATGCGCGTGCCAGCAGGCGGCAGGTTCTCCAGCCCGCGGACCTCGGTGCGGAACAGCGCGCGGAACAGCAGCCCGCCAAAGTCGCGCACGCCTTCCTTGCCCCACTTGGTCAGCACGAACCAGACTGCGCCGAAGCTGATGACGCCGAGGCCAAAGAAGATCCAGCCGATGTGCAATCCGCCGGCCTGCAACAGCGCGACGAACAGCGATCCGGCCACCATGAAGGCGGCCTGCAGCACGTTGCCGGCGGCGATAATGCGGGCGCGCTCGGAGGGGGCCGACCAGGCCTGGACGGCGGCGAAGGACGGAACGACGAACAGCCCGCCGCCGAATGCGAAGGCGACGAAGTCGAGCAGCATGCGCAGGCCCGCGAACGAAGTTGCGAAGTCGGCAGCAGTGATGTCCTGGCCCTTGGCGGTCACGCCGATCGCCCAAGCGAGGTCGATGCCGGCAAACCCCATCATGACGGCGCCGATCGGCACCAGCGCGAGGTTTGGTCGAACGTGGCTCAGATTCGCGGCGAACAGCGAGCCGATGGCGATGCCGATTGCGAAGCTCGCGAGACACAACGTCACCACGCCCTCGGTGCCGCCGATGACCTCCTTGACCAGCGCCGGCAGCAGCGAGAGCACGATGGCGCCCACCAGCCAGAACCAGGAGACGATCACGGTGCCGTCCCACAGCCGGTGGTCGGCGTGCAGCGTCTTCAACAGGCCGAGCGTCGAGGTCCAAGGATTGGCGTTGACCGGCAGATCGGGTGCAGACGGCGTCGTCGCGGGAATGCGGGAGGCGAAGGTCCAGGACAGCAGGGCCAGCACGACCACGGCCGATGCGACCCAGCCCATATGCGCGGAGCCGGCCACGAACTGGCCACCGGCAACGGTGCCGAGCAGGATGGCCATGAAGGTCGCGCCTTCGACCAGCGCGTTGCCGGTCGCGAGCTCGCCGAGCTCGAGCTGGTCCGGCAGCATCGCGTATTTCACGGGTCCGAACAGCGCGGCGATGGCGCCGAACAGTGCGAGCGCTGCGAACAGCAGCGGCACCGAGTGCAGGAAGAAGCCGGCCGCGGCAAAGCCCGCGGCAAAGATCTCGGCGAATTTGAGCCGCCTTGCGACGAGGGATTTGACGTATTTGTCGGCGAGCTGGCCGCCGAGCCCGGACAGGATGAAATAGGGGAAGATGAACACCGCGCCCGCGACCGTCACCAGCGCATCACCGTGGCCGGTCGCGGCACTGTAAAGCAGGATGATGACGAGTGCGTTCTTGAGCACGTTGTCGTTCAGCGCCGAGAAGAATTGCGCCCAGAACAGCGGCGCGAAGCGGCGTGACGACATCAAATCCCTGATCATGACTAGTCCTGTTTTGGAAACGCTGTCTGAGGTTGTTTCATTGTCGGATGGGCGTCGGGACCCGAGGAGATGCGACGGGCATTTGCGGGTTGACGAACGATCGCCCCGGCCTGCTCTGCGCCTTTACCTTCGGATCCTGTTGGTCTCCGCGTGGCGACGTTTGGTTCGCAAATGGCTGGTCGCGGCTCTATCACGCCCCGGCAAGGAGGCGTGCGCGCCTCAGGTAAGGTGGGCAAGGCGGCGAAAGGGCGAGAGGCGGCCGAGCAGGCTAATGCGGCGGCCCTCATGACGGGCGCGGTCGCGGTTGGCCCGCCACATCGGGAAGGTCACGCGGCGCTCGGTCAGGACGCCGGCAATGTCGCAGGCATTTGCAATGCGATCGATCGGCCCCGTCGCGAACCGCAGGAGGGCGCGGCCAGATCCGGTCACGAGAGCTGTGGCGTCATCGACGAAGGTGGAGGCGATATCAACAGCGAGGGTTTGCATTTTGCAGATCTCCAGGTTAATTTGAACATTGTTCAAATGAGTACCTTGAAAATGAACAATGTTCAAGACGAATCGTTGCGAGACCGAAAAAAATCTCGCCGGCGGCAGCAGATCGTGGAGATCGCTCGCAGCATTATCGCGACTAAGGGGCTGAAATCGTTGAAAGTCCGGGATGTTGCGGACGCCGCAGGCTGCTCGGTTGGGAGCGTCTACAACGAGTTCGGCGACTTCGACGGGGTGATCCTGACCGTGAATCGGGAGACCGTTAAGGAGCTGACGGTGCGGCTGGGCCAGGTTCCCGCCGAGGATCCCGTTCGCCAGCTCTACGGGCTGGCCGCGACCTACCTCGAATTTTTTGCGGAGCACGCCAATCTGCTGCGCTCGCTGTTCGAACATCGGATGGAGGACGACCGCCCTTACCCCGATGACATCCTTCAGATGGTGATGGACGCCTTCGCGCTGATGCATCCACCCCTGGTGCGGCTGCTTCCGAATGCAGACGACGTGCAGATCGCGCTGCTGTCACGCACCCTGTTTTCCGCCGTGCACGGGATCATCTCGCTCGGCCTCGAAGAACGCATGGTAGCCGTGCCGCCGCAGATGCTGCGCCAGCAGGTCGATCAGTTTCTGGATGCGCATCTCGCAGGGCTCGGGATTGTGCCAGTACGATAAAGTGTGGAGCGCTGCTACGCGCTGGCGGCCTTGCGGTGCCGCGAGGTGACGACGACGACGTCCGTCGTCCCGTTGTCGACCTGAACACGGTTGCGTCCGTTCTCCTTGGCGCGATAGCAGGCGGCATCCGCGCGCCGCATCGCGTCCTCGAGCGTGGTGTTGCCGTCGGTGATGCAGGCAACGCCGATGCTGGCGGTCACTGCAAAGCAACGATCGTCCCACGCGAAGACGGATAGCTCGAGCGACCGGCGCAGCCGTTCGGCGATATCCACGGCGTCGTACGGCGTGCTTTGTGGAAGGATTAGGCCGAATTCGTCACCGCCAAGCCGGGCCACCAGGTCATGCGGCCGTCGTTCCTGTTGCAGGAGACGCGAGATCTGGCAGAGCAGGCGGTCGCCGGCGAGATGACCGCAGCTGTCGTTGACGTCCTTGAATTGGTCGAGATCGAGCAGGACCAGGCCCAGCGAACCCGCCGCGGTGTCGTCCAACTCGCTTTGCAGGCGGGCCTCGAACGCGCGCCGGTTGGACAAGCCGGTCAGCCAGTCGTGCGACGCCTGCCAGACTAGGCGCTCCTTCTCGGCATGCAGGGCATCCTCAAACGCCTGTCGTTGCAGCACCAATCGCCGCGTGTGCCAGATCAGGAGCAGGATCAGCGTCATGGCTGTGACGATATTGACGCCAGTCAGCGTCATCTTGATGGCGCGCGAGCCTTCGCCGAGAACGGTGGAGAACCGCTTGGCGTGCACCGTGAACTGAGTGTTGAGCTCCGAAAGCCGCGACGACAATAATTGCAGGCGGTTGCCGTCCTGAACCGGTCCGCTCTTCAACTCTGACCGGATGACCTCGCCGAAAACGCTCAGCTCCAGCAGCATGGGGTCGGTGGCAGCCCACTCGCTGATCGCTTCCTTGAGAAAGCTGACCTGTTTGAAGTAGCGAAACAGCCAGATCAGTCCCGGCACGTCATCGGGATGGTTGCCGCCTTGCAGGAAGCCGATGCGGGCGGCCTCGACGTCGACCGGATCGCGCTCGAGCGCCCAGCGCGCGAACTCGTCGCCGATGGGAACGGCCAGCGAGGTCTGATATTGCGCAAACTGGCTGGCGTCGCCCGAATGCAGATAGAGATTGAGGAAATAGACGGCGTTCTTCTGCGAGCGCGACCACAACGCTTCGCCCGCGACATAGGCGCGGACCGAGGACATCACCTCCAGGCTGAATCCGGCGATCGCGGCCTGCAGCAGAACGACGGTGACGAAAGGCGAAACGAGCTTGATGACGTGAAGGAAGCTTCGTCCCTTCGTTGACGGCGCTGTTCTGCGAAACACTATGCGTTCCCCAAGTCGCTCAACGACCCCAGCGGAGCGATCCGCTCATAACGCGGATTACGCGCGAAAGGTGCTTAACTCGACTTGAAAATGCCAGGAGACTGCGTCGCAGGGTGAAGGCGTTGTGAAGTGGATGCTTGCAGATCGTCGCAAATGCCGTCGACCCGGAACTGACGCGGCATCGGCGAGCTGATGTCGCGCATTTGCCCCAGATGGTTTACTTGATGGAGATAGATTGCTCTGGCGCTAGACCAGCACCGGCTTGCGCACGCGGCCGGCGTCGCCGAAGACGCGCAAATAGCGCTCGATCTCCGAAGGCAGGCCGGTCGCCTTCTCGGGATTGTCGGAAAGCTTGACGGCCGGACGTCCGTCCACCGACGACACCTTGCAGACCAGCGAGATCGGATCGAGGTTGAACGAGCCGTCCGGCGTGCAGCCGACGAAATCATTGGTGAGATTGGTGCCCCAGCCGAAGGAGAGCCGCACCCGGCCGACGAAGTGGTGGTAGGTCTCCTCGATCGAGCCCACGTCCATCGCGTCGGAGAACACCAGCAGCTTGTCCCTGGGATTGCGGCCCTTCTGCTCCCACCATTTCATGATCTCCTCGCCGGCTTGAATCGACGGCGCGCTGTCGGGGCGGAAGCCGGTCCAGTCGGCAACCCATTCCGGCGCATCGCGCAGGAAAGCCTTGGTGCCAAAAGCGTCGGGCAGCGCAATCAGGAGGTTGCCGCCATAGGTCTGGCGCCACTGGTCGAGGATGCGATAGGGCGCCCAGCGCAATTCCTCGTCGTCCTTGGCCAGCGCAGCCGCGACCATCGGCAGTTCATGGGCGTTGGTGCCGATGGCTTCGAGATCATTGTCCATCGCGAGTAGCACGTTGGAGGTGCCGATGAAGGACGGGCCCAGGCCTTCCTTCACGGCCTCCACGCACCAGCGCTGCCAGAGGAAGCCATGGCGGCGACGGGTGCCGAAATCGGAGAGCCGGAGGCCATCCAGCTTGCGCAGGCGTTCCACCTTGGTCCACAGCTTGGCCTTCGCGCGGGCATAGAGCACGTCGAGCTCGAAGCGGCCGCGGCCCTTCATCGCCGCCCGCGAGCGCAATTCGTTGAGGATGGCGAGCGCAGGAATTTCCCACATCGTGGTATGGCTCCACGGCCCGTGGAAGTGCAGCTCGTACTGGCCTTCGACCTTGCGCAGCTCGTATTCGGGCAGCCGGAATTCGGCGAGCCAGCGGATGAAGTCCGCCGAGAACATGTGGGTCTTGCCGTAGAAAGTGTTACCGGCAAGCCAGATCAGCTCTTTCTTGGTGAAGCGGATGGTGCGGGCGTGGTCGAGCTGGGCGCGCAGCTCGCCCTCGTCGATGATTTCGGCGAGCCGGACATGGCGCGATCGGTTGATGACCGAGAATGTCACCTGCTGATTCGGGTAAGCTTCCCGAATCATTTGCAACATCAATAGCTTGTAGAAGTCGGTATCAAGCAGGCTGCGGATGATGGGATCCAGCCGCCAGCTGTGATTGTAGGTCCGGCTCGCAATGTCGGTCACTGTCATGGGGGAATTCTAGCGTGGCGGCCGCGGCGCAACCAGTGGGTTTGACGGGGATCAGGTTTTCGCGGGGGCGGGGTGCGAGGCCGTCGCCGCCACGGTCTCGAGTTGGCTTCTGATCCAGCGATGCGCGGGGTCCTTCTGATAGCGCTGGTGCCAGACCATGAACATCGGCAACTCAGCCAGGGTTCGCGTGCGCGAGGCCAGCGGAATCCGCACCTGGGCGAAGCCATGCATCACGCCGGTCGCCAGCAGGCTCGGCATGCTCGCCAGCATTTGCGAGCCACGCAGGAAGGACGGCACGCCGGAGAAGCTCGGCACGGAGATCGCGATGTCGCGGTGGAAGCCGTTGGCTGCAAGCCGGCGATCGAAGTCGAGCCGCTCATTGTCAGTGTAGACCACCGTGACGTGACGCGCCGCGAGATAGGCGCCGCGCGTAGCCGGCGTCGCGCGCGCTTTGGGGTCGTAGTAACAAACGTAATGGTCTTGCAGCAGGCGCTTCTGCACGATGTCCACGCCGGATGGCGGCAGCGGCGTGATCAGCAGATCGCAGCGGTTTTCGCGCAGCATCGCCGGCGAGGGCGACTGCGAGGGGATCACGCGCAGGTTCAGGCTCGTCACTTGCGCTGCGACATGATCGAAGAACCGCGGCAGCAGCAGGTCGCGCTGGAAGTCATTGGCGGCGATTGTCAGCGAAAGCTGCGCGCTCGCCGGCTCGAACGTGACGCCGCCGGCAAAGCTGCGCATCTCGTCGATCAGCGCTCGCGCCTTTGCCGCCAGGGCCTGGGCGTGCGCTGTGGCCACAATGCCGCGGCCGGATTTGGCAAACAGCGGATCGCCGACGATCCGCCGCAGCTTGTTCAGGGCGTGGCTGACCGCGGATTGCGTCAGGCCGAGCCGCGTTGCGGCCGCCGTCACCGAACCTTCTTCCAACACGGCCAGGAACAGCTCAAGCGCGTGGCCATCGAGCGCCAAATGATCGATTTTATTCATGGAATGCATTATAATCGATCTATTTATCTTGAGAATAGCCGGCGCCATCATCTCCCGATAAGCCGTGCGCCCCAACGGGAGCGCCAGAGGGAGAGACAACGCCGATGCATGCCCAGGCGCCAGCCTTGCGGGAATCCCGCCCCAACCGTCCCGAGCCGTTCACGCCGCCGCTCGGTGACGGCGGCTTCTTCCAGCGCGACCGTTCCATGCATCCGCCGGCGCACGCGCCGGGCTACAAATCCTCGGTGCTGCGCTCGCCGCGCCAGGCGTTGCTGTCGCTTGAGAACTCGGTCTCGGAGATCACGGGGCCGGTGTTCGGGCACAACGATCTCGGCCCGCTCGACAATGATTTGATCCGCAACTACGCCAAGGACGGCGATCCCGTCGGCGAACGCATCATCGTCCACGGCCGCGTGCTGGATGAGACCGGCCGCGGCGTGCCGAACACGCTGGTCGAGTTCTGGCAAGCCAATGCCGGCGGCCGCTACCGGCACAAGAGGGACACGTATCTGGCGCCGATCGATCCGAATTTCGGCGGTTGCGGCCGCGCGCTGACCGACGACAGCGGCTACTATTATTTCCGCACCGTGAAGCCGGGACCCTATCCCTGGCGCAACTACGTCAACAGCTGGCGTCCCGCTCACATCCACTTCTCGGTGTTCGGCTCGGGCTTTGCACAGCGTCTGATCACCCAGATGTACTTTGAGGGCGATCCCCTGATCCCGGTCTGCCCAATCCTGACGACGATCCCGGACAAGGATGCGCTGGAGCGCCTCATCGCGCCGCTCGACCTCAACGTATCGACCCCGTTCGACTCGCTCGCCTACCGCTTCGACATCGTCTTGCGCGGCCAGCGCTCCACTTACTTTGAAAATCGCACCGCAGGGAACTAGGTCCATGCCGCAGCCGCTCAACTACCTCAAGGAAACCGCCTCGCAGACCGCTGGGCCCTACGTCCATATCGGCCTGATCCCGGCGATGGCCGGCTTCGACATCTTCGAGAAGAACTTTTCCAACGTGCTGGTGACGCCGAACACGCAGGGCGAACGCATCACGCTGGAGGGCAAGGTGTTCGACGGCAGCGGCACGCCGCTGCGTGACGTGCTGTTGGAGATCTGGCAGGCGAACGCGGCCGGCCGCTACAACCATCCGGCCGATCGGTCGACCGGCGCGCTCGACGAGGAATTTCGTGGCTGGGGCCGCGCCGGCTCCGACTTCGAGAGCGCGCTGGTGACGTTCGAGACCATCAAGCCCGGGGCCATCACCGACAAGGCGGGCCGCAAATGCGCGCCTTACGTCAACATCTGGATCGTCGCGCGTGGCATCAATATCGGGCTCAACACCCGGCTGTATTTCTCCGATGAAGAGACTGCGAACGCCGCCGACCCCGTGCTCAGCCTGATCGAGCAGCCGGTGCGACGTTCGACGTTGATCGCAAAGCGCAGCGAGCGTGGCGCCAAGATCGTGTATGCTTTCACGATCAATTTGCAGGGGCCGGAGGAGACGATGTTCTTCGACGTCTGAGAGCCGCCGCCCGAAGGTTCACTCCACCTGGTCACTGCGATCGATCACTACGCGCGCGTGGAATTGCGGTGACTGACGCATCTCGCGCGATCCCGGCCTATTGGCCGGATCGCGCCCCACTTTTGGTTTCAGTTCTGCCAAATCGATGAATATGTCCGCCTGTCGGCGCAGCTCGTCAGCGACCATGGCCGGCTGAGTGGAGAGTGTGGAGACGACCGTCACGCGGACACCGAGGCGTTGCAGGGCTTCCACCAGCGAACGAAAATTCCCATCGCCCGAGAACAACACGATCTGATCGACGTGCTCGGCGAGCTCCATCGCATTTACGGCGAGGTCGACATCCATGCTGCCCTTCACCTTGCGGCGGCCGGTGATGGCGTCGACGAATTCCTTCGTGAGTTTCGTGACGACGGTGTATCCGTTATAGTCGAGCCAATCGATCAGCGGACGGATTGACGAATACTCCTGATCCTCGACGACGGTCGTGTAGTAGAAGGCCCGCAACAGCGCACCTCGGCTTTGGAATTCGCCGAGCAGTCGCCTGTAGTCGATGTCGAAGCCGAGCGCCTTGGAGGTGGCATGGAGATTGGAGCCATCGATAAAGAGTGCGATCTTCTCAATCGAAGACATTATGCACAAATCTCCAGTTGTACGCGAAAGGTGGCCGGTCCAACCGCCGGGGGCGGTGTGTCGGCCGGAAAAACATTGAAGGCACCGATGGCTTGCCGAAAAAGAAGCGCAGACGACCGGACAGGGGCGGCCGTCTTGCGCCCAGGTTAGGGAGGATACAATGCCACCGGCGCCAGGGCGCCGAATGCAGCCAGGCTAAGGCGCGCGCATTCCCTACTCAATTGTACTGAGGTAAAGGGCGCCTATCCAAAGGATAGGGCCCCATATACGAAGGTTAAGTGGCAGCGCTGGCAACAAAGGCCATTGCGGTTCCCAGCGTGGCCTTCGACCACAGGCGCGGCTGATCGATCGGCCGGTGTGTCAGCCTTCATCGCCATGAAGCTGGGCACGAAAGGCCCGCGGTGACACGCCCGTGGCGGCGGCGTAGACCCGGCTGAAATAGGCGGGGTCCTCGAAGCCAAGCGCATAGGCGATCGTCGAGACCGGTAAATTGGTGTAGACGAGGTTGCGCCGCGCCTCGCGGATCAGCCGGTTGAGGATCAGGTGCGAGGCGGTGTCGCCGGTTGCTGCCCGGGTCACACGGTTGAGATGGGTCGGCGTGATCGACAGCGCGCTCGCATAGTCCGCAACGCTCCAGCGTTCCAGATGATGCTGTTCCAGCAGCGCCTCGAAGCGGCGGAATAGTCCGCTTTCAGCCGTGCCGTTGCCACCGCTCTCGCCGGTGAGCGCGCGGGCCACCAGCCCGATCATGGCCGCCGAAAGTGCACGCAGCACATGCGCTCGGCCGAAATCGCGCGCGGCGTGTTCGGCAAAGATCTGCTTCATGGTGGTCCGAATCTGCGGCGTGCCGCGTATCACGGCCGAGCGCGACAAGGCACCTCGCAGCCCTTCGGAGGCGAGCAGCGCTTCGTCCAATATTTCCGCGGCGATGGTCAGCACCCAGCCCTGGGTATCAGGCACGAAACGGAAGCCGTGGACGTGGCCGACGGGCACGTTGACGATTTGCATCGGCTTCAGCTGCACCACGCGCCCGTCGAGCGTCGCTTCGCCGCCGCCGCGCTCGATCAGCAGCACCTGGTGCAGCCGGGCATGGCGGTGCACGGCGAGCGTCCAATCGTGCAGCACCGAGCGCGACGCTATCGTCTCGCAATGCACGACATCGGGCAGATCACCGGATTCGCCGAACAAATTGTAGACCCGGATTGCCGGGGCGGGGGCTGGGTTTCTCATGTTCGAATAGTACAAGACAAAGACGAAAGCCTCCATCCGTCAGCGGCGCTGAATCTGCAAGAAAGTGCCGAGGAGGACGCAAAAATGAAAGTCCAGGTCTGTATCATCGGCGGCGGGCCGTCCGGGCTGCTGTTGTCCCAGCTCCTGCACCTCAAGGGCATCGACACGGTCGTGCTGGAAAAGTACAGCCGCGACCACGTGCTTGCCCGGATCCGTGCCGGCGTGCTCGAGCACGGCTTCGCCAGGCTGATGCGCGAGGCACAGTGCGGCGAGCGGATGGACCGCGAGGGCGAGATCCACAAGGGATTCGAGATCGCCCATGACGGGGTGCTCTCCCAGATCGACCTCCACAAGCATTCCGGCGGCAATTCGGTGCTGGTCTACGGCCAGACCGAGCTGACGCGCGACCTCTACGAGGCGCGCGACCGCCTTGGCGGCAACGTCGTGCACAATGCCGAGGACGTGACGCCGCATGACCTGACCTCGGACCAGCCGTACGTGACCTATCGTTCGAATGCCGAAACCGTCCGAGTCGATTGCGACTATATCGTCGGCGCTGACGGCTTTCACGGCGTCAGCAGGAAGTCGATCCCGAAGGACGTGCTGCGGGAATACGAGAAGATCTATCCGTTCGGTTGGCTCGGCGTGCTGTCGCGCACGAAACCGGTGTCGCCGGAGCTGATCTATGTGAAGCACGAGCGCGGCTTCGCGCTGTGTTCCTTGCGGTCGCAAGTGCTGAGCCGCTACTACGTCCAGGTGCCGCTCACCGACAAGGTGGAGGACTGGAGCGACGATGCGTTCTGGGCCGAGCTGAAGCGCCGTTTGCCGCACGAGGTCGGCGACCGCCTGATCACGGGGTCGTCCATCGAGAAGAGCATCGCGCCGTTGCGCAGCTTCGTCGCCGAGCCGATGAGCTACGGCCGCCTGTTTCTCGCCGGCGATGCCGCCCACATCGTGCCGCCGACCGGCGCGCGCGGGCTGAACAGCGCCGGCTCCGACATCTATTATCTCTACCACGCCATGCTCGCGCATTATCAGAACGGCGATGATTCCGGGCTCCAGGGCTATTCCGCCAAGGCGCTGGCGCGGATCTGGAAGGCGCAACGCTTTTCGTGGTGGATGACGATGCTGCTGCATCGCTTCCCCGACCGTTCCGAGTATGAAGAGAGGCTTCAGCAGACGGAGCTGGAGTATCTGCTGTCGTCCGAGACGGCGCAGCGTCTGCTGGCGGAGAATTACGTGGGGTTGCCGTTCTAGCGGGGAGTGGACCCGAAAAGCGGTGGGACGCTGCGCTACTTTCCTTCTAGGATGTTCACCGGCGTCCAATCCGACCCCGGTGGATTTGTAGCGAGCGCAGTCGCGCGCTTGCCAAAAAGCGCTGACGCCGGATCCATTTCCGCCATTCGCCCGAACGCATCAGCCGCCTTCGCAAACTCCCTTGCCCGCCAGCACGCCAGCCCTTCCGCATACGCGGCGGCAACCTTCGTCTGCCCGGCACTCTCCGTGCCCTTCTCCGCGAGGGGCTCGAACACCTTGATCGCCTCGCCGCGTCCTATCACTTTGATGGCGTCGAGCTCGCGCCAGGTGAAAGTATTGCCTGTCTGCGCGACAGTCATTTCTGAAGCCATGATTGCGGTGCCATAATATTTGTTGGCGCCTTCGAGCCGCGAGGCGACGTTCACGGTGTCGCTCATCACGGTGTAGTTGAAGCGGCGGCGGGAGCCGATATTGCCGACGACAGCCTCGCCGCTGTTGAGCCCGATGCGGTGCGACAGGCCGCGGCCGGCGAAAGCGGCGCTGCCGGCGTTGAGCTCCGCCAGTTTTGCGTGACATTTCAGCGCGGCATGGACGGCGTGGCGCGCATGCGCGGGATCGTCGGCGGGCGCGCCGAACATGGCGACAATAGAATCGCCGATATATTTGTCGACATAGCCGCCATGGCTCTCGATGATGTCGGTCATGGCCGACAGATATTCGTTCATCAGCGTCACCAGTTCGCCCGGCGTCATCGTCTCGGCGATGGAGGAGAAGCCACTCAGGTCGGAGAAGAACATGGTGACGTTGCGCATTTCGCCGCCGAGCGCCGGCATCTTGCCGGAGGCAACCATGGTGTCGATCACTTCGGGGGCGAGATAGAACGCAAAGCTCCTGCGCAGGAAACGCTCGTCGCGATCGGCCAGCACGAAACGGTAGCCGATCATCATCGCGAGCGCGGCAAGGCTTGCGAGTGCCGGCTCCGTCAGCGGCAGCGCCAAGGCATGGACGAATGCACCGACAGCCACAGCGGCGTATACCGCGGTGAGGCCGAACCATGCGATCAGTGCGCCACCCGGTGCGAGCACGCAGGCCGCGCAGGCCACGATCGCTGCGAACACGATGGTGAGAATGCTCCGCAGTGGAAAGCCGAGCTCGGTCACCGCATCGCGTTCGATCAGATTTCGCACCGCGTTGGCATGCACGAAGACACCGGCGATGTCGCTGCGGGCTTTTTGTTCGGTGGTTGCCGGTGCGGGCAGGGCGCATCTTGCGGCCGGCGTTCCGTCATAGCCGCCGGAAAGACGCATCGAGGTGATCTTGCGGTCATCGACATTGAGGATCGTGCCGAGCACCACAATCTTGCCACCGAAGGCGCGGCGGAAGAAGTCGCGGTCGTTCTTCTCGACGCAGGCGTGCAGGTCTGCGAACGAATATGTCGGCACGTCGCGGCCGAGCCCTCGGAAATTGAGCGTTAGCGTGTTCGGCACCGCGCTCGGGATCGTATAGCCGGACAAAGCAGTCACGCCAGAAGGCGCGGTCTGCGGTTTTGCGCCGAGCGCGCGGGTGGCGAGTTCGACGGCCATTGCGGAAGCTCGCATGTCGCCGACAGGAAAACTCAGCGGCATTCGCCGGATTACATGGTCGGTGTCGGTATAGACGTTGAGGCCGCGGACGTTATTCCCCACAGCCAATTGCTGTGCGCGGTCCGGATGATCGCTGCTGAGGACCTCGCCCAGCACCAGCTTGCCGTCACTAGAGAGTTTCCGCAAGGCGATGAGATAGTCTCGGTCGAATCCCTTCAGTCGCGCGCCAAGCGGCGCATCGCCAAAGGGAATCTCCGACCGCTCGATCGAGCTCGGAAAGATGACATCGAAACCGATCACCTTGGCGCCGCCGTCGGCAATGCTGCCGAGCACCCGGGCGATCTCGCGCGTCCAGGTCAGCGTCGGCGACCCCTGGAACGGCGGAGTGTCGTAGGTCTCGCCGTCGATGGCCACGACGACGACCGGTGATGTCGCGGGATCGCGGTGGTCGCCGACGAGCTTGCCGCGCAGTGCCGTGAGGACGTCGAGCGACAGGCCCTGCAGCGTCTGGAACGGCGGAGACGTGACGACGGCGCCTGCAAGAAGCGCAATCAGGATCGCTGCAACGATGTCCCGTCTGCCGATCCGCCGCATCGCCCCGTCGCTAGCTGCCTATTCGAGCCGCAGCAGGCGTCCCACGATCGGCGTCGGCGACGACGTGGCGCTGGGATCGACCTGGAAGGCGTAACGCTTGGTGCCGAGGATGGCGAGATAGCTGCCGCCCGGCGTCAGCGACTTCCCGGCCTTGGCGAAGTCATAGAACTTGCCTCCGACCATGGTCTCGCTCTTGAGCGGCACGCTGATCGTGGGCTCCTTGCCATCGGTGCGCTCGATCACCAGGGTGCTGCCGCTCTTGGCCTGCACCAACGGCGCGACACCGTAGAGCGTCGGCAGCTTGGCCGGAGCGCTGCCCTTGGCGTCCGACCGCATGGTGCGGAAGGTCGTCGCGGCACTCTGGTTCGCCTCGCGCTCCGACAGTTTTGCCGCGTTGGTATCGCAGGGGACCTTTTCCCGCTTGACCTCGCCGAGTTGCACGGTGCTCTGCTCGGTGCCGACCATGACGACGCCTTCGCTGATGGTCTCGCGCTGGCACGATTTGAGATAGCTGAGCGTAATGGTTGCCTTGGGCCCCAGCTTGATGATCTTGCCCGGCACCACATAATCCATGAACGCGACACCGTCGACCTTGCCTTGCACGTCCTCGACGATGGCGGTCGGGCTCTCCGCCAAAGCCGGAGCAGCAAGACAGCATGTGCCGACAACAGCGCCGATCAGGCTTTTCATGGCAATTCTCATCCAATTCGACCAATATTTGCCGGTCCCCATCCAGGCCCGATGCTTAGCAGCGAAACGCCCAGGCAAGTGTGACCGGAATCACTCTTTGATATTGGTGCACTCTATCAGGAAGAGGTTCAAGCCGGCGACCCGAGAAGACAGTGCGCCGGCAAGCTGGATGGATAATTTCAATCGGCTGGGACGGCCTCAACCGGGTGGCTCTCCATATCTATGATGGGCGCGAACGTAGCCTCGGTCTTCTGATACGGCGTCGCCTGCTGACCGGCGGCGATCTCGACCACTTCCTCCCGCGTGACAGGCTAGCTGTCACGAGCTGGCTGGAGTTGATAGCGGTTATATGCGTGCTGCAAACGAGGTCGGCACGCCGATCGTTTTTAGCGCGGTATGCAACGAGGTCCAGCTCCAGCTTTCTTGCCCGCCGCACGGGAAGCATGCGCCCGCGTCGCTGCGCCTCGGCGTCAAATTGACGAGTTGATTTTGCAGGGCGTTAACCGTGGCGGAATGCTCCCCGCGCGGGTCATTGTCGCGCCCCAGAGTTGGTTGCAAATACGTTGGAGTTTTACGGTGGATGTTTTCATGCTGAGAGACGGCAAATATGCGGCCTGGTTCAGGACCCCGCGCGGTCAGGGCACGGGCGTCGTGCATCTGGCGGAGGGACGAATCTCCGGCAGCGACAGCTTCTTCACTTATGGAGGCTCTTACCGAATTGACGAGCAGCGCTTCACGGCGGTTCTGACCACGCGGCGTCATGCCGAGGGGCCGCCGACCGTGTTCGGGCTCGACGAGGTCGAGGTCAAGCTCTCGGGCGTGTGCAGCGGTGCGATGGCGACCTGTTCCGGAACGGCCGAGCAGGCCCCCGATGTGACCTTCGAGGCGACGCTCATCTACAGCCAGGACGAGGTGCAGGCCGTTGACGCCCGAGGTGCGGTCGTGAAGCTCAACGCCGACAAGCTGCCCAAGGGGCTCGACGGCCGTTCGCGATCGCGCCATCCGTTTGCGCCGGGATCGCTCGGCTCAGAACGGAATAGACCATAAGGCCACGTCTTATCCCGCCTGATCGACTTCGAGGATGTTGTCAGAGCTGCTTAAGCGGATGAGCCCTCTGGTGCCAGGCCCAGGCGGTGCGGATTACAGTCGGCAGATCCGAATATCGCGGCACGAAATTCAGCGCTTTTCGCGCTGCGGAGGGATCGGCGACCAGATAGGTGGGATCGCCGGCGCGGCGCGGTTTGACGGTGTGGGGCACCTCGCGCCCGGTCTCCTGCCTGATGGCGGTCAGGATCTCCCGTACCGAAAAGCCGGAGCCGGTGCCTAGATTGAAGCTGCCGCCGGCATGCCCTTGTTCCAGCAGCTTCAGCGCCGCGACATGCGCTGCGGCGAGGTCGGTGACGTGGATGTAGTCGCGGATCGCGGTGCCATCGGGCGTGTCGTAGTCTTGACCGAACACGGCAAAATCGACATGGCCCTGTAATGCCATCATGGCGCGCGGAATGAGATGGGTTTCATTGTCACGCAATTCGCCGATGCCGCCGGCAGGATCGGCGCCGCTGGCATTGAAATAGCGCAGGCAGAACGCGCCGAAGCCGTAAGCGGCGCGGTAATCGGCGAGCATGCGCTCGATCATCCACTTCGATGCGCCATAGGGGTTGATCGGCGCGCAGGGGAAGTCTTCCGGCAGTTCCTTGGAATCGGCATTGCCGTAGACGGCGCCGGTCGAGGAGAACACGATACGATGGCAGCCCGCATTGCGCATCGCCTGCAATAGCGACAGCGTGCCCTGCACATTGTTGATGTAGTACTTTTGCGGGTCGGTCATGGACTCGCCGACGAGACTCGCCGCCGCGAAATGCATGACCGCCGTGATTTTGTGCTCGGCGAAGGCGCGCGCCAGCGTGGCGCCGTCGAGCAGATCGCCTGTTACCAGCGGGCCGGCGACGAAGCCGCGATGACCTGTCGACAGATTGTCATAAACGACGGGCTGATAGCCGGCGGCGGTCAGGGCGCGACAGGCATGCGAGCCGATATAGCCCGCGCCTCCCGTAACGAGGACAGTCGGTCGGTCGGTCATGTCTGCTTACCTCGAGGTGAAATCAACGATCATCCATGCGTCCGCGGCCAGCACCAAATCGGCACCCGGCACGAGCACCGCAAGCGTCAGCCATGCGGGACGTTTGCGGAAGGCGAGGACATGCCGCGTGGCGCCACGGGAGACGACATCAATCAAGGAGAGGGCTTCCGAAGTGACCTGTCCCAATGCGATTGCCTCAGTTCAATAGTTGATCGATCTGGTGAGCATAGATTGATCTTCGCTGTATGCAACCCACCGGCGGCTCGGCACGATCGTCCTTCTTCGTTTAGCTCGCATTGACCCTATCGCTGCGAAACGGTGGGCGCGCGCATCGCGGCAACCGAAGCTTTAAGAACCAAAATTAAGCTGATGGCGAGTAAAGGAGTGACTGAAACATGGCACAGATCTGGATGACCTATGACGAACTCGCCGAGCTTAGCGGCTGCACGTCTGCCGAGGCACGAATGCGGGCCATCCATTTGTCACTTGACCGCCGCAAAAGCCGCGACGGCGCAACCCGCGTCAAGCTCGATCTGGCGCTGACGGCCAAATATTTC
This sequence comes from Bradyrhizobium sp. 35, assembly GCF_023073215.1. Taxonomy (NCBI): domain Bacteria; kingdom Pseudomonadati; phylum Pseudomonadota; class Alphaproteobacteria; order Hyphomicrobiales; family Nitrobacteraceae; genus Bradyrhizobium; species Bradyrhizobium sp. 35. The sequence goes on along the minus strand of NZ_JADPJC010000120.1, from coordinate 43,748 downwards.
GCCTCTGTCCGGGACGCCGATTTTGATCTGGACGGCGCCATCGAGGCGCTCCAGGCCACCCATCGGCAGATGGCAGAACTCCTGACGCCGAACCAGTTCCTGGGCCGGCGCCGCTCGGCTTAGCTCCCGCACGCAATCCATCAGGCTCCGGGTATAAGGAGCCGAGATTCTCGCGATAGTTGTTCCGAATCAGGCATAAATCTCCATCCGGAATTTTCATTGCTGGCCGGGGTTCAACCGCAGCGGGCCGTAGAGCAGGAGAATGCCATGAGGAACGACAGCGATCGAGGCTACGCGACACTGTTGGCAGCGGCGATGCTGGGTGCGCTGATCATCATGACAGCCGCAACGGCAAATGCAGAGCTCGTGAAGTTGCAGGCCGATTTAAAAGGCAGCAATGAAGTGCCTCCGAACAACTCGCCTGGAACAGGCAAGGCCGAGGCGACCTACGATACGGAGGCGAAAACCCTGACCTACACAGTCAGCTTCGCCGGCTTGACCGGGCCAGCCATGGGGGCACATTTCCATGGCCCCGTGGAGGCCGGCAAGAACGCCGGCATCGTGCTGCCGTTCAAGACGGTCCAAAGCCCGATTCAGGGGAGCGCAACGCTCACCGAAGCTCAGGCTGCGGACCTGCTGGCTGGGAAATGGTATGCCAACATTCATACGGCCGCGAACCCGGGCGGTGAACTACGCGGACAAATGATAAAATAAGGACGGTCACTTCCCCGATGCAGACGTGCAGGCCATGCATCTGCTCAGGAGGGCGGCCTCGGTAAGAAGGCCAGGATTGTTTGAGCGAGGAGGACCCCGACGGTCCCGCCTGCTGCTTTTTGCAGCACGTCCAGGAAACCCGGATCACGATCGGGCGTCATTGCTTGCAGAATTTCCAGCCCCATTGCGACCGCCACGACAAGCGAGCATGCGAGGGTGAGCCGACCGGGCAACAGGAAGGACAAGAGAAATCCCAGCAACCCGTAGGCGCTGAAGCGCTCGATCACGACGACCCAATAAGCGTCGTGATGGCCAATAAGCACGGGTCTCCCCGCCAGTCTCGCAAGCGTGGCATAGACGATGAGCGCGAAGCAGACGCCTGCGGCTGCGATAAGGTGGTTGCGGCGCATTGAACGACCATAGCCGGACCGGAGCCAGGCCGCGTTGAAAGATGAGAGTATCGTTAAGGCTGATTGAGCAAGGGGCGCGGCGCGGCGCGTTTGCCGTCCCGGGTTAACGGCTCAATCCTTTCAGGCCACCAACGCCGCGTCGGTCGGCAATTTAGCGCTCTGCGCCAAGCAGCGTGACTCGACCAACTCGTTGAATCGAGGGAAGGGCAGTGGGGCGGAGACCAGATAGCCCTGCCCCTCCTCTACGCCGGATGAAATAAGCGCCCGGACCTGCTCCTCCGTCTCGATGCCTTCCGCGACCACCGTCATTTGGAGGTCCTTCGCAAGTGCGACCAGCATCTCCACGATCGTGGCAGTCGATGCGTCCACGGTGATCGTGTCGACGAAAAATTTGTCGATCTTGATTGTATTGGCGCCCAGGCCCTTGAGCCGGGATAGCCCGCTATGACCGACGCCGACGTCATCGATGGCGACGCGAAACCCGCAGTCCCGCAATTCGCTGACCACGGCTGCGGCGCGTGCGAGGTCGTCGAGCTCGTCGCGCTCGGTCACCTCGATGACGATCTGGCGCGCGGAGACTTGCGCCGCCATGACCGTGCGGCGGAGCGTTTCAATGAAGCCCGCACTCAAGAGATGCTTTGGTACGACGTTGAGGGAGAGCTTAAAATCCTTGTTCGCTTTCAACAGCGGCTGCAGATCCGACAGCGCTGATCGCAGGATCTGCCAGGTCATGACCTGGATGCGGCCGCTGGATTCCGCGAGCGGGATGAAGTTCATCGGAGGCACGACCGATCCGTCTTTGAGGAGCCACCGAGCCAACACCTCGCAGCCTTTGATCCGACCGGTCTTGAGCTCGAAGATGGGCTGGTAGTACGGCTTGAATTCGTTCGCGGCCAGCCCGCGGTCGAAATCGGCAACGGGCCCTTCCATGCGGCGGCTCCGCGCGAAAAGCCCGCCGAAAAGGGCGCCGATTGCAAATGCTACGGCCAGCGTCGGCCAGTAAGCCTCGTTGTTCCACGTCGAGAGGATGCCGCGTTCGAGGCGAATGGTCGCATGGAGTGGGAATCGAGCTGAATTTTTGTCGAGCTCGATCGGGGCCTGCAAGGCTTTGTCGGGATCGAGCAGGAATTCGCCAAGTTTCTCGCCGTTGCTCAACGCGAGGATCACTTCGCTGTGGGCGCGCAACTCGGCGGGCATGATGTCGAACAGGCTGGCGTTGACGCCAAGAATGGCGACCAATGCGGCATTGCCGTTGATGTCTTTGAGCACGCCCAGAGCATCGCCGCCGAATTGCTCGACACGGAAGAGCGAAAGGCTCTTGTCGTGGGAGGGAAGCATATCGCGGCGGTCGATCCATCCCTTGTCGAATTCCAGCGTTTCGGAATAGGCCGAGCAGATCACCGAGCCATCCGGGTTGACGAGGCGCACATCCTTGATCGCGGAACGTTGGTAGACGTGGAGCCGGATCGCCTGCAGCGTCGCGGGCCCACAATCGGCAAGATCGCGCCGCGCGAGTTCGCCCAGGCTCGCGCCGGCAAAGTCGACCGCAAATTCGGCGCGACGCAGAACCACCTCGGTCAATTCGTCGAGCTGGTGGGCCTGCTGGTACCGAATGAACGAAGTTGCCGCAAAGTGGCCAGCCACGCCGAACGCGGCCGTGCTCTCGAGCACGAACGCCGCAAATACGAAAGTCGGTCGCTGCAATCTCATTCGGCCCGGCGGAACAGAGGGAAGCGTCGGCCGATCCTAATCAGGACGCGCTAAGATAGGGTTTAATGCGCGGGCGAGGCATGTGGAACCGGCCTTTGGGGGTGGGCAGGCGAGGGACCCGTCTGCCCCCGGACCGGGGGACCCTATCGAAAATGCTACTTAACCTTCCGCTCCCAAGTTCTGGCGGCCCATTCGATGGCGGAGGGAAGCGGGTGCGGGATTGTAGGGCGCGATGGAAGCCTGCCGAGGGCTGCCACCATGCTGTGGCCGGGTGGCTCGCAAGCGCAAGACCACGAAGGCGATATTGATAGCCAACCAGACCAGAATGACGGAAATGGCAAGATGGGCCACGGCCAGACCTCGCGATGGAGTTGGAGTCAACGCGAGCGCGCTGGTTCGGTTCCCTGGCGAACCGGGCTAGAGCGCATCTATTTCATGTAGCCGGAGTCGAGCCTTCGGGGCGGACGGCGACCTCACCTTGCCTTGAGGTCCTTGCTCTACTCCGATCAGCAACACGACGCATTCGTTCTTCGTCAGAACCGGCGATCGCGCGCCCGCGGCCATCATGACGTCGTTGGCGGAACGCCGCCGCACGCTCGCTTAGGCCTTTTTTCTCGCCTTCGTTTTCAACGAAAGACCAAGGCGCAGGGCCATGCGCTTGATCGCATCGGGCGATCGTCCGAGCTGTTTCGCCGCCTCCTCCAATGAAGCCGAAGACTTAGCCAACTCCATCAGCCGGCGGTCTTCCTTGAACGACCAGGGCTTGCGCGCCATAACCGAAATCATCCTCTCGTCGCGACAAGGACAAAGCCGCCAAGCGGACCCATGTCGCTCGACGGCTTTGCTTGGGTGGGGCCGAGCTTGGGGGAGCCCGGTGAGACGATGGGATAAGTGATTAGTGAGAATTCGCAACAAACAACGCGGATTAAGCTAACCGCTCAACCTTAACGCGTCTAATCCGGCTTTGTCGCTCCGTACTATCACGGAGGTGTCAATGCTGATCAGCGGCGGCCGTTACCGCGCTTTGAATGGCTGGAAGCCGAATTGTCGGGCGCCGGTTCTGAAGGCTGCATGGACTGCGTGAACCCCGATTAACATCCGGCCGGATCCAACTTCAATCAGTGAGACGTTTTGTCATTCCCCGGCCCGCGGCTGTCCGGCAACGACCAAACTTCAATCAGCTCCTTGCACAAATTTCGTCATCGCCTGGCAAAACTTTCAGCGGTGCCGATCTTGAAGTCGTCACAACGACAAGATGAAATGCAATGGGAGGAACGCGCCGAAAAAATGGGACGTTCAAATATTGGCAATTGTGATTTTGGGTTCGATCTTCGCGGGCGGTTTTGCTTGCGGCTATGGTGCGAGGGCGTGGCGCTCACGCAAGCGATCGGCAAGATATCGTCTCTATGCGCCCTATACTCCCGCAACAGGGGCGGGACGAAGTCGGTCGCCCTCCTAATGATGGTATTTCGCGCCTGGCCTGTTTGCCGAGCGATCTCTGTAGCATTATCGAAATAACCATGTGCGGTTAGGTTAACTTGTCGCAATTCTTGAGAGCCTAGCCAATGCCACCTAGAACATCTCGATTCACGGCGGAAGCTTAGCCGCCCCGATTTTTCCGTGGCCCCGCGTTAGGGTAGGCGTAAATGACGTATCTGATTGCATTGCTAGGCGCGATAATTTGCATCGTTATTTTGATGGTTTTCGTTCGCGCCTATGATCGACACCTGAAAGATCTTCCAGGTCCTTGGATCATGGACGAGGCTCATTCGAATGACTGAAAGGCACAACGCGCCCCGCAGGTATTTCGTTGATGCGCAAGGGAAGCGGGTGCTGATAGGGCTGTCGCTTCCGGAAACGGCGGAGTTCGAAGCGCTGGACATCACATCGGGAGAGACGGTTCAAATCGGTCCGGGCGATGGGGCCGCCGCGGCGCACGAAGCTCGATGGCTTGAGCTTTATTCGAAACACGAAGGAGCCTGGCGGGCGTGGATCGTACAAAGCCAGGCGGAGCAGCCACAAGATTCAAGCTTTGTTAACTATGTCTGACCGATGTTAGCGGTCCAAATCTCGAACGTGGGATGGCCCAAATGTTTCAGCTGTTCCTGAGAGCGCGCGCACACAATTTTCTCAGCTCCCGCCGTGAGGACAAAGGCTTCAAGGCCCGTACCATCGAGCGCGATGCGGAGACGGACCGCGTTCGAATCGATGCCGTCATGGTCGCGATCGATACGGCATTGCGCGATGCGGAGAGGGAGCAGGTCGGCCTCGGACGACGTGTTGATGACGCACTCGCGCGTGCATCCGTCACTTTCGGAAACGGCACCGATGAATATCTCGAACGGGAGCCGATCGACAGTCATCATCAAGATCTCTTTGCCGCCGACATCTCCAACGGCCAGCGGCGGCTCAAGGAATTGGCAAACACCATCGCTCATCTGAGGTTTATCAGGACCGCGATGCTCACGCGCTTTCCGAACCTGAAGCCGCCGCAGCTCAATAGCTAGGATCGAGGGTTTGGCTCGGCACCCTTCCGTCTGCTAAACGCAGCAGGTTTGGGCACGATGGATATCTCGGTCCGAAAAGCATAATCTCTCGCTGAACAGCTTTGCCACGGGACAATTCGGGCGCCGCTTTGCCGTTTGGCTCTTCTGCCGGTTTTGATATGGTCCCGTCCAGCGTTCTCGGACGGATTGAAGGAGCGAGCCAGGTGATCTCCAGAAATTTGCAAAGGTCTATGGGATTGGCATTTGTTTTGGCTATTGGCGCGCCAGTAACGGCGTCGGCCGTCACTGTAGAAGTAGCGCGTGCATGCGACGCAGCTTTGGCCAAGGCCTTTCCTCCAAAGCAAATCGGCAATCCCGCTGCCGGCAGCGCAGGGACAGCCAAGGAGCGGCGCGATTATTTCAGCAAATGCGTCACGAACAACGGCAAGGTCGATGATGCGCCCGCGGATGCGCCTAAAGACGCCAAGGCCAAGAAATAAACGGAACGCGTCGCGCCACTTTAGCGTCGCGGCGGGCAGGGGGAGTAGAATGCGCCGTTCGTTGCATTGATGCGTTCGACGCATTGGTTGGGATCAGTCGGCGTCCCGGCCACCGTGAAGTCATAGCCCATACCTTTGACGACCACGACGTAGCGACCCGGCGAAAGCGTAAAGCCGTCCTGCTCCGGCTGCAGCGATAGCATTCTCGGCTGATCCTCGACCGGACCTACTTTGTAAGGGAAGGACATGCTGCGGATGACCCAGGTGTCGCCGGCAGAGACCATGGCCGCTTTCCCGGTTGCATCGACGCCCATCGCTCGGGAGACTTTTGCGACTACTCGAACCTCGGTCCCGGTTGCATCGACACCACCGTCGGGCCCGAAAACAATGAAGCTGACATCTCCGCTTGTCAGGGTCGTCGCGCTCGGTGTGGTGATTGCTGCTGAGATCGCGACACGACGATCCGGAATCTTCCCGGGGACCGGCTTGAGCTCCTGGAGCTGGCCCTGGCTCAGGGCGTAGACGCCGAAGGTCGTTGGCAACGGCATCGAGGGTTGCGCAGGCGTCACCGGCTCCTTCGGTTGATCCGGTGTCCGTTCGACGCTCTCACCGCTCGATGGAGTCACAGCCCCGGTGGGGTGAGGCTCGGGGCTTGTGGAGGTGCGCTTGGACAGCGTCGCGGACTGCCACAATGCGAGGGATTGTGTCCTCAACCGCGGCCAATAAGTAACCGCCGCGCTGGCACCGGCAATGACGACCAGGATGGCGGCTAATCGGATGAGGGAGTTGAGGATGCCGCTTCGCCGAGATTGGTCGGGCGGGCTTGGCGGTGCGACAGAACCGCGCCCTGTTTCCGCAGGCTTCGGGACGGGCGGCGAGGGCGGAACGGGCGCCAGATGCGGAACGGGCTGAGGAGCCGGGGGACTGGGTGGCGACTGATGCGAAGCGACGTCTAGCGCCAACTCCGGCGCTTTGGACAGCGCGTCGCGCTCGCTACGGTCAAATGAAAGCTCAACCTCCCGGATGGCGCGCTCAAGCACTTGCTGGAGCTCGCGGGACTCCCGTGCGTCGCCATGCGTTAATTGTTCCAGAAGCTTGATGCGAGCCAGCTCGTATACGATTTCGCGGATCTGCCGGGGGTCGCTGGATATGTCGCGAATCCGCCCGGACAGGAGACGCACAAACCCGGCCTTGATCGCGTGCATATTTGGCGCGCCGGCGGCGGTGTCGCTGGGGTCGGTCATCAAGGCCGATCAAGTAACCCGGAACAGGCTCTTTCGCTAGGCTTTTCCGCGTCAAAATCCTATCTCGGCGAAAGCCGCTCTGATCGCCAGCCTTGCAAGAGCCCATGGTCGAACAGCTTCGGGGGCTTGCTTTTGGGCAGAAAGCTGTGACAGTTCGACGAGCTCCTCTTTCCGGTATTTTGATCATGCGCGACGGTTTCATAGCACTCACGTTTGTGGCTCTCCTGGTGCAACCTTCTTTTGCACAAGGGACCAAGGACAAAGCCAATTTGACGAGCACCAGCATCGTGACCACCCCTACGAAGAAAACCCAAACGGCCCAGAGCGCCTCACGACCCACAGCCACCCGAAACCTGGCGCCGGGCAAGCTGCCGAGCGGGATGGCGGCTCAGGGGGTCTGGAGAGACGGCAAGTTGATCGCCGTGCCTCGGCAATGACGACCCAAGCAACCGTGAAGGAACGGTGATCGCCTCCCGATGTTCTCGCTTGGGAGACATCTTATGAAACGATTAGTCCTGACCGCGTTTACGCTTCTTGTGACGGCAAGCACGTGGGCCCTCAGCGCTCGGGCCCAGGGGGTCAATGATCCATCGACCCCCGATCGAAATGTAATTATCGTCAATCCCTCGCAGCCCGCGCCGAGCACGGCTACGCGGAATATTCCGAGCCAGATTCAGCCGCCTCTGGTCAGTGGAGGGCGCGCGCGCCCCTATTACGGCAACAGAACGCGGACTAGTGGGTCGAGCAGGCGTTAGTCTGGCTACTGTACGTTGGGTGTCATTCCGCCGCCGGCGGGGAAGTTGCTGGATTTGAGCGCCATCCCACTGACGCGAAAGCGGACATTTCCTGCCAGATACAGATAGTCCGACGTCGTGCTGCTGACGGTCCGCACCTCGACATAGGTCAGTGTGATCGAACCCACGCTTGGGGTTACCTGGGTGATGTCGACAAACCGAGCTCCCGGGAAAAGCTTCTGGTCCAGGCCATAGAAGATCTTTTCCCGCTCCGACCACAGCACGAAGTGACCCCCGGTCTTCTGATCGACGGCTTCGTATTGCGTATGGATCACTTGCGGGTATTCGATCTGGCCTGCTGTCGCAAAGTGAGTGCCTAAAAAGATCACCAGAACCAGGAAAGTAACGTTGCGGACCACTGGTCAATATCCTCGCGAGCTAAAGCACGAAGCTTGCCCGCGATTTGGCTTTCGTGCAATCGGCAAACGTATAGATTGAAGGGAATGGACGAGAAGTTTCCGGCCCTTGCTCGTTCTTCTCGCTCTGCCCTGGAGTTACAGCGTGCCAACCGCGCGACCTCACACCTTTCTAGCTCATGCCAGGCGGCTTGGGCAGCTGGCCGGAGTGGTCCTGACCGTTGCCGGTGCAATCGACTTCGGTCTCGCCAATCCGCCCTCGTGTTTTGCGCAGACCGAACCGGAGCCCTCGGTCAGCGACTATCTTCCACCAAGCGAGCCGGAAGTCAGCCGTGACGAGTGGCGTCAGCGTATCGAAGATGCGCGGCGACGAGCCAAGGAGCTCTCGCGCGAGCGGCGGGACCATCCAGAGCTCTATAAACCGGTCCCGGAGGATCCGGACCTTGTCGCGACCGAACGCCTCCTCAACGACGACAGCCTGCAGCGCGGCGACATCGTCTCGACCAAGAAGGGCATGTTCGTCTACCAGGGGCGACCGGATCAACCGCGCCGTGAGCGGGATTTCGTGCCGATCGCACCAAAAGCGACGCGCTGAAAAATTGACTGCAAGCCAGCAGGCTAACTCGCGCTCGAACTTCAGTACCGCCGCAAAATCTGATTGAACTTGGGATCGGTCCCCTGCGTGGTCTCCAGAAGCAGCGACTTGCCTTGCGGCGTGGCCTGCAGGTAGGCAGCGATCAGGAGCTGCTCGTAGCGAGAGCGGTTGGCAAGCGCCGCGCGGACGTCCGATTGCGCCAGCAGCTTGATCTCTTCGTCGGCTGCTGCCGCGTTCGATGTGACGGTTTGGAGCCGTGCGAAGGCGACGGCGATCGGCACCGCGCCGGCCAGGTAAGACATTTTCACTGCAGGCGTCGCCAGCTCACCCGCCTGCGTCTTCAGCGTGCCGAGCGTCAGCCAAAGCGCGGGCCGGATGGGCGATACTTTCAGAGCCGCAACAACGGCATCCTGGGCAGCCTTGTTCTCGGCGGCCCTGCTGTTCACATCGGCTGCAGGACGGTGAAGAAAATCCGCGGCTTTGGCCGCCGCATAATTCGCCAGCAAGTCGCCGTCGAATGAAAGGGGCGCCAGAACGCCCGAAGCGGCTACGTTGACCTTCTCGGGCGGAAACTCGCCCAAGAACAAATCGCTCGCCCGAAAGTTCGACCGCGTGAGATCGCCGTAAAACCCCAATGCTGCGTAAAGCAGCAACATCACTGCGATGCAGGCGCCAATGATGCGAAGCAAGGTCATGCGGCTCATGATGAATTTCGATGCCCGTGTGGAAGGGCGCAGGAGTTGGCCAGCAACTCTGCAAAAGTCCTAAATTGCGAGCAGACTATCGCCCTGGATCGTGAGCAAGGTCAAGTTGCCGGTCGCGTAAGCGCCGGTGTCGATATTGATCCGGTTTGAGCGGATATCCGGGACGCTGACCGGGGTATGGCCGTGGACGATATATTTGCCGAAGCGTCTTTCGGACTCGAGGAATTCCTCGCGGATCCAGAGCAGATCCTCCTCCTTCTGACGTTCCAGGGCTACGCCCGGCTTGACGCCGGCGTGCACAAAGAAGAAGTCGCCACACGCGAAGGACGGGCGGAGCTGCTGAAGAAACGAAAGATGCTCCCGCGGAAGCGCCTGCCTCAACCCTTCGATCAATTCAATCTGCTGCTCCGGCGTCGGATTCATCGTCGGGTTGATGCCGTATGAAACAAGGGTCAGCAGGCCTCCGTAGCGACGCCATTCCTCCAGGCGCGCCGGGTCCTTGAGGACCTCGAGCAGGAACACCTCGTGATTGCCCTTGAGGCACACTGTCTCATGCGACTTCGAGCGCTCGATCAGGAGATCAATCACAGCGCGCGAGTCCGGGCCCCTGTCGACGTAGTCGCCAAGAAAGACCTGAATCGCTCGTTCGGGAGCGGAGCGGGCAAGGTCGGCGTCGATGACAGTTAAGAGCGACTGAAGCAGGTCGGCGCGTCCATGCACATCGCCGATGGCATAGATCCTCACGCCGTCGGGGAGCCGCGGCTTGACGTTCTTACGAAAACGCTTGGAAAGGCCCATCAGCTGGTCGAATCGGGTCTGGCGTCATGAATGGAGGGCATGGTCGCTCATAGCAGAACAAGTTACGCATCGGTATTCTTAATTGTTTCTGACGGAGTCGCAGCGGTTTTGATTAAAGGATCGCTCGGCTTTTGAGCCGGATTTCAAGACGTGTCCCGTAGCGTTTCCCCAACAAGAAATGGGGAGCGCGACATGCGCAAGACTTTAAAGTTCCTGGCGATTGCCGCCGCTCTGTTGGCTGGGGCGGCTCAACACAAGGCCGAGGCCGCCTTTGTCGGTGCGCCGTCGGCGTTGCGCGGCGCCATCCAGTACATCAAGTTCGACCAGCCGACCCTGGCGCCGATGGCTTTCACGCTCTTTTGCCTGAAGTACGAGGGCGAGTGTAAGCCGCGACCGCAGCAAATCGTGTTCAGGGGCGGACGTCTCAAGCTCACGGCCGAGCGCATGGCCCAGCTTCAGGAGGTCAATCGGCGGGTCAACAGCGCGATCCGACCCGAGCCTAATTTGGAGGGGCTGCGCGGCGAGAAGTGGCTGCTGCATCCCACCAGCGGCGACTGCAACGACTACGCCGTGACAAAACGCCACGATCTGATTGCCAAGGGCTTCCCGGCGCGATCGGTGTTGCTCAGCGAGGTCGTGACGACCTGGGGTGAGCATCATCTTGTGGTCGTGGTGCGCACGTTCGCCGGCGATCTCGTGCTGGATAACCTCACCGGGCACATCCTGCCCTGGTCGAAAAAGTCCTATCGGTGGGTCCGCATCCAAATGCCCAAGAACCCGACCTACTGGGCGTCACTGGCTGATCGCGACGTCTAACGACGAACGACTAATGACCCGTGCCGCGTGGGGACTGGGTGATGCTTTGGGACAAGCCGAGTCCCATGATCGTTGACAGGCAAAGGATTGCTGCCGGATGCAGCAGTCCTGAACCGGCGAAGCCCTCAACCAGCGCGAAGACAAGGCAGGCCGCGGCCGCCGCCGGGAAGAACGAGTCGCGGCCGCGCTGCAAAGCCCCCAAAAACAAGCGGCCCAAAGCCAACATGCCCGCCAGCAGCGCGGCGGAAAAACCGATCCATCCGGTATCCGCGAAGATGGCAAAAGCCGTCGAGGGCGCCATCAAAGCCGCGCCGGAATCGCTTTGGTAGATCCTGCCAACGGCAGAAAAGGTGCCTGCCCCCGCACCGAACCACCTGGTGTCGGCCAACATTCGCTCCAGCGCGGCTCTGGTTTCGGCTCCCGCATCCGGGACAAGCCGCAAAAGAATCGGCCCTGCATTCTTTTCGAACAGGAAGCTCAGGACAATCATCGCTCCGACCAGCGCGGCGAAGGACAGCGCGCCTGCGGCCAACGGCGATAGGTCGATCCTTCGAATGACAAGGATCAGCAACATCAACACGAGGCCAAAGGCCGCGGCGATCGCGCTGTTCGTCCCCGACAAGCCAAAAACCGCGACCGCGCTGGCCAGCGCGCCCACAAGGCCGCAAAGGCCGATGGCGACCGATCGAACGACCGAGTGGCGCGTTTCGGCCCGCTCGGCGGCCAGCTGCATGACGGCTAGATTAAGCATGACGCCAAGACCGGCCATCGTTGTCGCCAGGTCGGAAGGAACGGCGGTTGCAAGGGCGGATGAGAACGGACGCAAATCCAAGGTCAGAGCCGACACCGCTGTTACCCCGCTCAGCACGAACAGCACCAGTTCGGCACGGCTGCGGTCACGGACCACGACGATGGTCACGCTGAGCAACGAGATCGCTGCGAGGGCTTGAAACAGCGCATTCAGGGTGAGGCCGAGATCCGCCGTCACTGGCCCAAGCGACAGGCCAGCCAGAGCATCGTGGCTGCTCGCCCAGATCGGATGCGCCCAACTCAGCCACAGCGGCACCAGCTGAGCCGCGATACAAAGGGGAATGCCGATCAGGATCCAACGGCCCCAGACCGTGGCACGCAGATAGTGCTCGTAGTCGGCCTTTCGTGCGCTGAAGACCGCTGCAAATAGCCCCAGGGCCGTAGCCGTCATCCCGAGCTGTACGCCGAATTTGGCGCCGGCAATGTCGAGAGCGGATGCAGAAACAAGGCAAACGATGAGGGCAAAATAAGCGAAGGACAAACGTGCGCCTGGAAGGAATCCTGAAAGGGTCAGGCCACCATACAAGCCGGAGGCAAGTTTTCAAACAGAGCTCTGCAGCCAACGCAGCTCCCAACCCCAACCCAACCCCACATTAAGGCAGCGTCGCCTGCGGGGGATCAGACGGACTCTTGATGCGCCAAAGAGGTCAGCGGGCGGTCTTGAGCGGACGGGCAAACACGCGGGCGGCACGACCGGCGGCGAGAGCAAAGCGGGCGGCCGAGCCGAAGAGATAGCCGGCCTGGAGCGCGATAGCCGCGAACGCCACGCCCTTCAGGCCGTCAAGGAAGCCCAGATTGGCCATCCAGCCGACCGGGATCGCGGCGAGCAGCATGACGAATGTCAGCGGCAGGAGCACCAGGACGCGAAAGCGTTGGCCCAGAACTGCGCCCACCAGAAAGCTGAAGATCAAAAGCTCGGTCATCCGAAACACTCCGTGCTCCGGACCTTAGGTTCCCCACCCTAAAAAGACCCTTAAGTCGTATGGCTAAATTTTGTCTATTGGCCGCAACTTGCCGCCAGAGAATTATAGGCTTCACGAAGCCCGCTCAGGGTCACCACGCCTTTGATTTCGGTGTCACTTTCCTTCACCACCACGGAAAGCGAGGGCGTCGTCTGCCACTTACCGGCCGCGAACGCAGAAACTTCGTCGGGTAATAGGACGGCAGCGCCGGCCGCCGCCATGCTGGCCTCGAACGTCTGGGTACCGCCGCCAGTTGAGGAGATCGTCACTCGCGGGTGGCTCCGTGGCGGGAACGGCCGGATCAAGGCGACCAACACGTCGATCTTGCCCTTGGGAGCGCAGCGGACGATCAGGCCGGCGAACTCCGGGTCAGACTGCATCGTCTCGGCTGTCTTGGAGATGGAAGCGAAGCTCTCGCTCTCTTTGGAGCCTTGGGTGCGGGAGAATTTCCAGGTCGAGGCCGGTGCGGCTACCCGGATCAAAGGTTGGTTGAGGCAAGCCTGCTCTAAAGCCGACCTGCCGGTACATGCGGCCTGCGAGCCCACCAAGAACAATGCTGCAATTGCGAAAGGCGCCACTTTAGATATCCATCCATCGTTACGCGCTCAGTTTTAGCAGATGCGTGGACAGGTGAGGAGCGGCGGTTCCGTAGACGGCTGCCTGATTAAGCCGCACACAGAATATAACAAATGGTCACAAAGGGTTAATGCGGGTTCCATCCCGTTGCTGAAACGCAACACTCCCGGTCAGATCGCACTGTCAAGCTGCCATTTGGGCTGCGAAGGCTTGTCGCAGTTCGCCGCGCACCGTACCAATTGAGTCAATTGGGGAACCACCGGGCGCCTTCATGCATGCATTTGCGACGACTCGTGTTTTGACGCTGGCGCTTTTGGCCGCGGGCTTGGTGCTTGGGGGATGTTCGACAAATCCAGGCTCGGGACCGTTAACGGACGACGTCAACAACCACATCCAGACGGACAGCGCGCCAGCTTACGAGCTGGTCCCTCTCAACCCAGCTACGGTGAATATCCTGCACACCCACGAGCCGAAAGGGCTCGCTGGCGTATTTACCGACCGTCGCCCGCCGGCAAGCATCGTGTTCGGCATTGGCGATGTCGTTAGCGTCACCATCTTCGAAGCGGCTGCGGGTGGTCTGTTCATTCCGGCGGAAGCCGGCGTCCGTCCGGGCAATTTCGTGACAATTCCGGACCAGGCGGTCGACAATGACGGCTTCATCACTGTGCCCTATGCCGGCCAGGTTAAGGCGGGGGGCCTCACAGCGGTCCAAATCCAGCGCGCGATCGTCGAGAAAATTTCCAACCGTGCCATCGAGCCGCAGGTCGTGGTCGCGATGTCGTCGCAGCGGACGCAGCTCATCAGCGTTCTCGGCGAAGTCAATGCGCCGGCACGTTATCCCGCCAGCGCCGCGGGTGCAAAGGACAAGGTGCTCGACGCGATCACCCGCGCTGGCGGCATCCGGGGTCAGGGTTTCGAGACTTGGGTTATGCTGGAGCGTGCCGGAAAGCGGGCAACGGTACCGTTCGAAAACTTGGTCATGAGCCCGGAGAACAACATCTACGTCCGGCCTGACGATAGCATCTACGTCTATCGCGAGCAGCAGAAGTTCCTGGCGTTTGGTGCGAGCGGTCAGAGCGGCGAGTTCAACTTCGATGCCTGGCGTATCAACCTGGGCGAAGCCGTCGGCAAGGCCGGTGGTCTTTTGGACGGTCAGGCGGATCCGGCAGCCGTGTACCTGTATCGCCGCGAGCCGCGTGACGTCGCAGCCCAGCTCGGCATTGACGTCAGCAAATACACGACCGAGACCATCCCGGTCATCTTCAACGTGAACTTCCGCGATCCGGGTGGATTCTTCCTCGGCACCAAGGTCATGATGAAGAACGGCGACATCATCTACGTTTCGAACTCGCGCAACGTCGAAACTGCCAAGTTCCTGCAGTACCTGCGTGTGATCATGGCGACCGGAAGCGACGCGGTGAATCTGTCGAACAATGCGCTGATCTTCCGCAACAACATCAAGTTGGCGCCGTAAGACCGGAGCCAACCTGATCCACGAAAACGATGGCACCGGGCTTTGTCCCGGTGCCATTTTCGTTTAGCAATCACAGCGGTTCTGTTCGGGGTGGATTAAGGCGCCACTGAGCAAGGCGTGCCGATCATCGGTCATCCCGCAGTGTTGCAAGGGGCGGCATGCGCTTTCGACGACGAGCATTCTGGTGTTTTCTGACCCTTATCATCGGGGGCCCTGTTTTGCTCGAGCAGGCTGCCGGTGCGGCGGGGGAGTTCGGAGTACGCCACCGGATCGATGTCGTGGTCTCTGCCGAGCCCGACGCGCCGATCTTTCAGCGCCTTCGAGGTGCCAAGGGCGAAGTTTCATTCGCAGTCCGCCTGTCGGCGAATTCCAAGGAGAGCCGGTTCTTCGGGATGCTGCACCCGTCCTTTCCGGATATCGTTGTGCCGGAAGGAGCGGGCAAACCTCTCGTCCCACAAACAAAGCTATGGGAGGAGGAGGTCTGCCATCAGCGGCGGGGCTTGCCCAAGGTGACGGTCACTCAACTCGCCGGGAATTTCGGCGAGGGGGTAGGGCGGATCGAGATATCCGGAATTAACCGCCACATAGGCAATCTGGTGCCACCCGACGAATTAACCCCTGGAATAAAGCTCGATCAGGGGAGTGATAATCTTGGGCTGTTTTACGGCTTTCGGGCGCAGACCCGGATCAGCCGCTTGAACGTGGATCTGAAGATCTATCCGATCGATTGCTTCCTCTAGAGCTAGAGCCAAAGGCCGGCTAACCGACGATGCGCTTTCCGCTTCCCCGTATAAGTTGGTCGTGGAGCTGGCCTGCGACCTTCATCCTGTTCTTCGTCGCTGCCGGCGCGCCGTTCCCGTTCGGTTCGACCAACGACCTCTCGATCGCGTTCTGGTGCCTGTGCCTGGGCCTCGCCCTGATAGTGGCGCCGACGCGCGAGTTGCGCCGACCCCATTTCTGGATGATCGCGGGCATCGGGGTGATGGTGGCCGGATACGCCTTCGTGCTGCATGAGCAGCTGTCCGACCATCCCTGGATCGCGCCGTTCAATCCGATCTGGAAGCAGGCGTCCGACCTCCTGGGCGTGCCGATTGCGCCGTCGGCGTCGATCGTCAAGAACGAGGCGTTCTTCGCGTTGGGCGCGCCGCTCGCCAACATTCTGGCGATCCTCCTCGGCATCACCGTCGGCGCGGAGCGTGAGCGCGCCCGACGTCTGCTTTGGGTCATCGCCGTCTCTGGCAGCCTTTACGCGCTTTATGGCGTCGCTTCGTTCCTGATCGAGCCCACCATGATCCTGTGGCGGGACAAGACGGCCTATATGGGCAGCGTCACCGGCACCTTCATCAATCGCAACACGGCCGCCGCCTATTTCGGTTCTTGCGCGGTGATCTGGATGCTCTTGATCCTGGAGGATGTCCGCCGGCGGCTTCCCGAGCGGCACGTCGAATGGCGGCGTTTGTCAGTCGATCTGCGCACAATCCCGCCGAAACAGATCCTGCCGCATCTTGCGAGCTTGCTGGTCTGCCTGATGGCGATGTTCATGACCGGCTCGCGCGCCGGCGTCGGCCTGTCGCTGCTGGCGATGATCGTCTCGTTCACGCTGTTTCTGCGAAAGGACGTGCCCCCGCGCTCCGGCATCTGGATCTCGCTCGGCTCGGGCATCGCGGTCGCGCTCGGCCTGATGCAGCTGCTCGGCGGCCGCGTCTCCTCCCGCTTCGACAGCCAGGGGCTGGTCGACGAGGGCCGCATCGAGGCCTGGAAATCGACGCTGAAGATCATCGCCGACAACCCCTGGTTCGGGACCGGGATGGGCACTTTCCAATGGGCCTTTCCACCCTACCGAAGCCCCAACATTTCGATTCGCGGCATCTGGGACGCTGCGCATTCGACGCCGCTGGAGCTTGCCTCCGAAGTGGGTATCCCCATGGCGCTCCTCATAGCTGCTGCCTGGGCCATCATGCTGGTGGTTCTGGCGAGGGGGGTGTTCGGGCGCCGGCGCGATGCCATCATTCCGCTGGCGGCGGTGGCGACCGCGACGTTGTCGCTGCTGCATTCGTGCCTCGACTTCACGCTGCAGGTGCCCGGCTACAGCATTCCGTTCTTTGCGGTTTTCGGCGCGGGTCTGGCGCAATCCTTCCGCACCAAAGAGGTCCGCCCCATTGCGGAGGCGGGCGCCAGCAGCGGGCGAGGCGAGGGACGTCTGACAACCGCGGGCGCCGCGCGCCGGACCCCTGAGCTTCACAAAACTGTCCAGTTTTGAACCAGTTATGCCGTTTACGAAGTCTTTAGAATAAATGGACAGCGCTTTTTTCTTCGGCTAGGTTCCTGCACTGCACCGCCATTTGCCCGGGCCGAGAAAGCACATCGGGGCAACTGATTTTGTTTGGAGGTTTATTTATGAGCGTTATCAAGATTGCGCTTCGCATGGCTGCGACTGCGGCGCTCGCTGTGACGATTACGTCGGCGGCAAACGCCGCCATTTACCCGCCGCAGCGCCAGCTGCCGGCAACTGTCATTTCCGACTTCAAGGCTTCCCCCAACAGCCTGTTGCAGCAATATCCGGCTGGTGGCCCGCAGCTGATCTCGCGCGTGCGCGACCTCGGGGCCTCCGATCCGGCCACGCTGCCGGGCCTGATCGCACTTCTAAAGGATCCCGCGACCACTAAGGACCAGATGCGCGCGATCGTTGGCGGCCTCGCCCTGGTCGCCCGCATGGCGGCACAGCAGGACCAAGCCTATGGCAATGAGATCCAAGCCGCGATCGCCGGAACGGGCAATCCCGACGTGATCGCCGCCTATCAGACCGCGACCGGCGACGCTGCGATCGCTGCGACCGGTGGCGGTGCCGGCGGCGGCACCGGCGCCGGCGGCCCAACCGGGACCAGCGGCGTCGCTACCGGTGGCAACGGCGGCGGCGTTACTACGTTCGGCAACAACACGACCGCGAACAACGCGCCCAACCCCGGCAATGGCGGCGTTGGCAGCTCCGCGAACAGCGTGAGCCCGCGCTGACCGGTCTGGTTCTACGGCCTGCCCTTTGAGACTTCACGGCAGCGGCGCCCATTCGGCGCCGCTTTGCTTTTGCGCTATTAAGGTTCACGACAGATGCTGCTTCGGTCGCGCGTCGCGCGATTCAACCACGTTCACCTGCACGCGACATTGTGATAGTCTCGACTTGTTGGCTTTGGGATCTGGTTCTTTCCGCCGCCTTCGTGTAGTCGGCAGACTTTTTGGCCCTTGAGACCATCGATTTTTCTTCAGGAATTTGTTTGATGCTGCAGGTAAATAGGCCGGGCTCGGAGATCAACCGGGATTTCGCCGAGTTGAGCGGGTCTTCCCACACGCTGACCTCATACCTCGACATTGTTCGCCGTCAATTTCCGACGATGCTTGCGATCGTGTCGGCCTGCGTGATCCTGGCGCTGCTTTATCTCTTCACCGCCGCACCGTTGTTCACCTCAACCGCTTCGATGGTGATTGACACCCGAAAGGTCCAGCTCTTTCAACAACAATCGGTGCTCGGCGATGTGGCTATCGACTCGGCTACGGTGGAAACCCAAGTCGAAATACTGAAGTCCGAAAACATCAGCCTGAGTGTGATCCGCGATCTTCATCTCACGGAGGATCCCGAATTCGCGGGCAGCGGTGCGGGCCTGCTCGGCGCTATCCTCGGCTCGGTGACCAGCCTGTTCTCCTCCGGCTTCGCCCCCTCTGAGTTCGAACTCACGCGCAAAGCCCTTCAGCGTTTCGAGAGCAACCGATATATCAAGCGCATAGGTGTTACCTATGTGATGGAAATCGGCTTCACCTCACGCGATCCGCAAAAGGCCGCCCGGATTACCAATGCGATCGCGGATGCGTACATTGTCGACCAGCTCGAAGCTAAGTATCAGGCGACTCGTCGCGCAAGCATCTGGTTACAGGACCGCATCAAGGAGTTGCGCACCCAAGCCTCAGCCGCGCAGAGGGCGGTGGTGGATTTCAAGACTGCGAACAATATCGTCGACACGGGCGGGCGGCTGATGAATGAACAGCAACTCGCGGAGGTCAACAGCCAGCTGGTGATGGCGCATGCCTCCACTGCTGAGGCCAAGGCCCGGCTTGACCGCATAAATGACATTCTCAAGCAGGAGATCCCGGACGCCAACGTAGCCGACGCACTGAAAAACGACACCATCGTCAAGCTGCGGGGGCAATATGTCGACATGGCCTCCAAGGAGTCGATCTGGTCGATGAAATACGGCTCCGAGCATCTTGCTGCGGTCAACCTGCGTCGGCAGATGGCCGAGATCAAGAAGAACGTCATCGACGAGCTGAAGCGTATCCAGGAATCCTACAAGAGCGATTACGACATCGCGATGACCCGCGAGGAAGCAATCAAGTCTAGCCTCGCCAATGTCGTCTCGGAGTCGCAGCTTACCAACCAAGCGCAGGTGCAACTCCGCGAGCTCGAGAGCAGCGCGCAGAGCTACCAGGCGATGTATGACAATTTTCTCCAGCGTTATATGGAGAGTGTACAACAGCAGTCGTTTCCGATCACGGAGGCCCGTGTGATCAGCGCGGCGACCACACCGCTGGTCAAGAGCGCTCCGAAGACATCGGTCATTCTCGCGGCGAGCCTGCTTGCCGGCCTGATGCTGAGCTTCGGGGTCGCCGTGGCGCGCGAGTACGCTGACAGCGTGTTCCGTACGACTGCGCAAGTCGAGGAGCAGCTAGGAGCCAACTGCGTAGCGATCGTTCCGGCGCTCGGCGGTGCCGTATCGACGTCAGTATTGAGCGGCAAGCTCAACCGGAGGAATAGCAATCCGCAGCGGGATCTCCTGCGCTTTGTCGTCGACAATCCTCTATCACGCTTCTCGGAGGCGGTGCGATCGCTGAAAGTTGCCGTAGACCTAAACTCCATCGTGCGCGAAAACCGCGTGCTGGCGGTGACCTCGACCCTGCCTAACGAGGGCAAGAGCACCCTTTCGACCAACCTCGCGCAGCTCATTGCTCATGGTGGAGCGAGGGTGATTCTGATCGATGCAGATCTGCGCAACCCCTCTTTGTCCCGAGCGTTGATCCCGGACGCGCAGGTCGGTCTCGTCGACGTGATTGCGCACAAGGCCCAACTCGAGGATGTCATCGCCGTCGATCCTCAAACCCAGCTAGCGATCTTGCCCGCCGGCGCAACTTCGAAGCTCCTGCACACCAACGAGATTTTGGCATCCAAGCCGATGCGCGATCTCATCGCGGCGCTGCGTACGAAGTATGATTACGTGGTGCTCGACATGCCGCCAATGGCGCCCGTGGTGGATGTGCGTGTCACTACCCACTTCGTCGATTCATACATATTCGTCGTGGAGTGGGGCAAGACCAAGATCGACGTCGTACGGCACAATTTGCGTGGAGCGCCGGAGATCCAGGACAAGCTTCTGGGCGTAGTGCTGAACAAGGCCGACACCAAGCTCCTCTCACGCTATGAGTCCTATCATGGGCGCTACTACTACCAAAAATACTATGCCCGCTACGGATATGTGGAATAGCGAGCCCGTGCGGTCGTGCTGCCCTGGTCTAAGAGCTGCGTTGGTGCCTCGATAAACGTCCTGCGAGAATGCCTTTTTTTGCCTGTCTGAGATCCATACTGTTGTTGTTCGGCATTCTTGGGGTCATCTGGCCCCTCAGAGCGCTGCCCGCGTTTTGGTCGGCGGTACCACTCAAGGAGCCAGTAGGACGCATCCTTGCTGGTGACAGGTTCAAGCTGGCTGCGTTGAATGGGATTGGGGCCACGCTGCAAGCCCAAGCTAGGCCACCGATCGCGCGCAATGATGTCGCACGGGCGGAAGCACTGATCTGGCTGCGGATTGCAGAAGAAACAACAGGGCGAATGAGCGCGGAGGAGGCGGATCACGAAGCAGCCATGGCAGATACGAAGATCAAGTCGTCGCTCGAGTTCAACCCAGCCGATTCCTTTCTGTGGCTGATGCTGTACTCCATGGAGACCGCTCATCGCGGTTTCGATGAGAAGACCCTCGGTTATCTCTCCCAATCCTACACAACCGGTCCTATCGAAGGTTGGATTGCGCTAAGACGAAACAAGCTGGCTCTCGCCACATTTGCGGATTTGATCGGGGCCACGCAACAAAGAGTTGTCTCGGAGTTTACTGGCATGGTGGATAGCGAATTTACCGATGCCGCCGCACTGAATCTGATGGGCGTCGGTTGGATGCAAAGTGAGCGCCTGCTAGCCAGCATTGCAGTTGTGAACATTGTTCCACGCGAGTCCTTTGCAAGACGGTTGGCCAGAGAGGGACTGATGGTTCGTGTCCCGGGGGTTGAACTCGAGGAGAGGACATGGCGTCGATGACGATGGACCTATCATGGACGGCCGCTGCAGTCGGTCTGCTGCTGTCGTTTCCATCTGTTGGGTATGCGCAAACGCTCTCACACAATCCGCCGAGGTTGACTTTTCAAGGACCTGCTGAGCAAGCAGGATCGACAGTAATACGGGATGCGCTTGGTAGACCCTGTTTGGATGTTGAAGCAGCAGCGAGGGCACATGTAACCCAACCGAGCGTCTTTGATCACGTCATCAGTATCAAGAACAACTGCCCTCGGCTGACGAAGGTGACTGTATGCTACGTCAATTCTGACAGATGTTTGGATACAACCCTTGCCAGCTATGCCAGGTCCGACGTGATTCTGGGGACAATGACAGGCGTGAAGCTGTTTAAGTATTCAATGAGGCAACGATAGCGCTTGCTATCGCCGTTGCAAGGTTAGCAGGCGGCAGGCTTTGGACTTGACCGGTTGCTTAACCCCGGTGTCACAAGCCAGTGGAACGTGCCAACCTTGCGTTTCCCTTCCGCTCGACGATATTTCCGCCAACAGTGTGAAATCCCCCCGTTGAGGAAGTGTCGGAAGTGACAAGCGAATTGTGTTGGTGCCATCCGCTCCACGCTCTCCAAGATGCTTCGCTTGTTTCGCATACAATGTACTGCGAGCATTGGTGGTCTCATCAAGCAAGAAGATGTTAATCGTCTCATCTCGCCATGTATCGTCCGGCAGTCTAATGGGGACTTCTAGCTCGGTGCGGCCCTCATTTGGCAAGAGAGTAGCCCCCAACGAATCGCGTGCAAGAGTGGCTCGGGGAGGCAAGAACGTTGGCTTTGGCATATCGCTATGCTCAGTTTCGTACGAAAACTGGACTGGATCAGGAGTGGCTGCACTTTCACCACAAAGTCGCGAGCCTTCGTTGGACGCAGTGAATTGGCAAACGTGAACGTAATCTATTTTGAACGACTGGGGGAACGCGGGCTCGTCGATCCCGTGCCGGCCGGCCCATCCGGCACCACCTATTGCAAAATTCAAGATGACCTGGGCTGGCGGACCCAGTGCGCCGTCCGGACGCAGCCAACGGTAGGGGCGAGAATAAATCAGTCGTCCGTCCCAAAAGAACGAAATCCTCTCAGGGGCCCAAACCAAGCCAGCGGTGTGCCATCCTGCGTTCAGAGGAGCGTTAACACGCATCTGATTACGGCGGGCATCAAAGGAGGGGGCAACGAACGTGTACACGCTCGCTGGAGCCTTATCTTGAGCTCCTGAGTGCAACATCGTATCTTTGTCGTCATGGTCGTTTATGACATATTCAAAGATATCGATTTCCGGTGGGTGCCAGGTTCGTCCGTCCCGATCATAGTCGCCTAGCAGCCAAAAGGCTGGCCAGATGCCCTTTCCCTTGGGCAGGAAAACGCGAGCTTCGAAGTAGCCATAGTAGAAGGTTTGATATGTCCGGATCATACCAGAATCGAAGTGGCTCGAGCTTCCTTTCTTGGCGATCAAGCTTAGAACGCCATCCGAGAGAAGGTGACTATCGCGATAGCGCTGAACTTCGTCCTTGAAGTGATCCAACGTTTCATTTTCGTAGATATAACGAGTAGCCCATTTGTCCCTGTCCAGGATGTCGGTGCTGAACTCATCCGAAAATATCAGCTTCCAGCCGCCCGCGGTCGCTGACCCCGTCGCGACCGACATGAGAATTAAGATTGACGACAGAATTCTGACCGCGCCGTTGAATGAAGCAATAGAACAGTAGCCCTCAGAGGCCATTTCCTGATTTTCCTTCCAGCGCTGTCAGCGAGACCAGGGATTCGAATGATTCTTCGACCAAAAATCAGCGTTATTATAACGAACTACAATTACGAGGAATACGTCGGGCATGCCATTGAAAGCGTGCTGTCACAGACCCGGTTGCCGGACGAGATTATCGTGGTCGATGACGGATCTACCGATTCCTCCCGTGACATCATTCGCTCTTACG
Source organism: Bradyrhizobium sp. 35 (assembly GCF_023073215.1). Taxonomy (NCBI): domain Bacteria; kingdom Pseudomonadati; phylum Pseudomonadota; class Alphaproteobacteria; order Hyphomicrobiales; family Nitrobacteraceae; genus Bradyrhizobium; species Bradyrhizobium sp. 35. Next base: position 20,500 of record NZ_JADPJC010000120.1, on the reverse strand, counting down.
GAGAGCGCGTCCAGGCCGTGTTTCAATCGAACCAAGGTATTAAGAGCGTCACGAACACCGCTTATGGCAGGACCACTGGCGAAATTGTTATGTACCTGGACTCCGACGATTCGTTTTATCCGATGGCTGTGGAGCGTGTGGAGAAAGCGTTCGGCCCTGGCATTGTAAAGGTTCAATTCGACCTGGATGTCGTCGATGAGCGCGGTCGTCGCCTCGGTAGGCGTATGCCAGACTTTTCCCACCGGACCGTAACAGAGGCAGAGGTGGCTCGCGAGTTCAACGAAACGGGCACGTATCGTTGGCCAGTGACTTCAGGAAACGCGTACTCCCGCGGTTTTCTGAAACAAGTGATGCCTATCAATTCGCCGGTTTCCTTGGACGGAGTTCTCAATACCATCGCTCCACTCTATGGAGGTATCGCCACTATCTCAGACCCACAAGGTCAATATCGCGTGCACCAACGTAACAACAGTCGAATGAATAGCAGCGGCAAGGTTGCTTTCATTCCGGATTTTGCATCTAGAATTAGGTATCGCAAGCAGGAGTTTGACATTTTGCGGGAGCATGCAGCTCGTCTTGGGCATGAACTGCCGAGCGGGGATTTGCTCGACAACGAATTGGTGTTTGTGAACTATCGGATTATGGCGCGTAAGTTATCGCGCGAGGATGAGAGCGATCGAAACAGATCTCTCTTCGATTTGGGGGCCAAGGGCATAATCGCGATAGGTCGTGGCCGCTTTCGATGGAGCGTCGCCCTCAAACACGTGATCTGGATATCCAGTATGACACTATTGCCTGCTTGGTTGGTGCGGAGATTAATCGAGATACGTTTCTCGAGGACGCAATGGTGGTCGAATGTTCGGGGCCGTCTCGGAGGTCTATCTTGTGGTTGACTCAGCTTGACTCGCTTTCACGAACGGCAGCGCGCATCGTTGCGTATGCGGCGACCGGGCGGGACCGGAGTTCGTTAGGGGCTGTTCTTTGAAGCAAATTCTTTGGATTTCTGGACGCATTCCGTCGCCACTGTACAGTGGCGATGCGCTCTACTCGGCCGGACTACTTGAGGCTCTCGTCACTACTCGACAAGTAGCTGTTCATGTCTTCGGCACTCAACGAGATGGCCATAGAAGCGACGACAAGCTGTTTGACTTGCCCGGGGTGACGAGCAGCATGGTTCGACCTGCGTCCGGGATCGGTCTTGGAAGCTTGCTCTCTTCATTGCCGAGAGACGCATACAAGCTCGCCTCTGCGTCATTTCGGAAAGACCTGAGCGATATCCTGGACAAGAAGTGGGACTGGATCGTCATTGATCACGCTAATTCGGCCGGCGTTCTTGATATGCTCAAGGATCGCCGTGTACCGATCTGTTATATAGCGCACAACGCGGAGGGCTTGGTTCGTCCGATGATCGCGCGAGAGTTCGAGGGCCTCGCTCGACGGGCCGTCATGAGACTGGATGCTGAGAAGTATCGACGGCTCGAACGGCAAATCGTAGGGCTTGCCGATGCAGTGATCTGCATCACGAGCGACGATGCTTCGTACTTTCGTCGGTTCTCTGGCAATGTCCACGTCATTCCCCCCGTCTATCTCGGTCCGGTGAGCCCTCGTCGCACTATTGTTGATGCCTGTCCGAGGGCTCTGGTGCTGGTGGGGTCCTTCGAATGGGCCGCAAAGCAGCGAAACCTGCAACAGATACTGGACGGGCTTGTCCCAACTCTCCGACGGAATGGAATCAACCTCCAAGTTGTTGGTGTGGTGCCGAAAGCCATTCGGGCGAGGCATGAAGGCGATTCTTCTGTGACTTTCCATGGACGCTTGCCCGATGTGCGGCCGCTTTTTGACACGTGTAGAGGTGGGCTGGTCCCCGAAGTCTTGGGAGGAGGCTTCAAATTGAAGATTCTTGACTATGCCTTTGCCGGCCTGCCAATCTTTGGCCTGCGGCCCGCGCTGACGGGCATGGCGCCAGAGGAGCACTCTGCAATGTTTGAGGCCGAGAACCTCAGTGGGCTTGGCGACCTCTTAGTGCGCAACATCGATGATCTTGGGGCGCTCAACGCCAGTCAAATTGAACTTCAAAGCCTGGCGGCGCAGCGGTTTGGATTGGCCGCGGGAATAGAGCGGATGAGTCGCGTCTTTTTGAGGTAACGGAATTGAGACCGCTGGTGGATTTTCAGTACGCTAGGACATCGCTTGTCGAACTTGGCGCCGTGAAATGATAGCAAGAGTTCAGGCCTCTTCGGCATCTTGGGAGAGCCAATATCAATCCGTGCAAGGTCAAGCCCGGGCGGAACTGACTCGGCTCGCGAAATTAGCTATCTGGTGCTCCGTTGTTTCGCTGCTATTCCTCTCGCAGATTGCCATCAATATTGGCGACTTTCCCGCCTCGACCGATCTATTTTGCTATCTGGCGTTAAGTGTCTATCTTCTGGGTTCTGGTTTTGCGGCGCTGGATGTTTCGATTGGCGTACTTTGGGTGGCTATCGCGACGGTCGGCTCCGGTCGTATAGTCTATTCGGCAGAGCCGACCTCGTGGAGCTCGCTCTTTTTGCTCCTTTGCCTCTATGCTCCGTTTTCTGTCAGACTCGCTCACCGCGAGAAAATGGATCGTGTCAGCGAATACGTTCAATCCACATTCATTCTTCTAGTAGCGGTCATAGCCGCAATAGCCGTTCTTCAGCTGCTGGCTGTGAATGTCTTCAAGGCCTCGGGCTTTATCAATATTGCTTTCATCTTGCCCGACGAAATCCGTGGAGCTGGCACTTACTCATTTTTTAGAGAGAGTGGCGGCGTCGTTAAAGCCAATGGCTTCTTCCTAAGAGAATCGGCGACGCTTTCGATTCTGACCGCGATCGGCTTCTTGCTTGAATATCATTCCAAGCGAAGGTTGTTCCTGATCGTTCTCCTGCTCGCGGGTCTGCTATCGTCGATCTCCGGCTCGGGTATCCTGATTGTCATTGTGGCCTTTCTCGTTCCGACCTCTCTCAGAAAAGTGCCGCTTTTCGTGGCCGCGCTCGTGGTTCTTTTTGGCTTACTCGCGTACGGATCCGAGATTCCTGGACTGGGCTTGTGGCTTGATCGTTTATCCGAACTCGACAGCCGGGGCTCGAGCGGCTATGCGCGATTTGTGGCTCCGCTCCAGATGCTGGAGCGGAGCGTTGAGAAGGGCAGCGCTGCGATCTGGCTTGGAAACGGGAGCGGAAGTTATCTTCGTACGGTTGCCGCGCTTCAACTGAAATATGAGATCAACGATCCAACCTGGGCAAAGCTGATCTACGAGTATGGTGTGGCCGGCTTTTGCGTCGTCCTAGCTCTCTTTGCCTGCCGGCTGTATTCAAGTCGGCTTCGCCCCGAGATTTGCAACGCTGTTCTATATGCTTGGATCAGTGCTGGAAATATCTTGAAACCTGACTTCGTGCTGTTGGTTTGGATGTTGAGCCTAGTGCATAAGGACCGACGGTAGTTGGTTCCCGCGAATATGCGGGATCAATCCAGACATAGGTCCTGAATTCAGCTTCTGATTGCTCAGGCCGACTGAACCGTTCGCTGCACAAATCGAGGACGAGACATGGGGGCGAAGCGCCAAGAAACGAGAACGTGGGCAATCCTTTTCGGCGCCAAGGCAACACATACGAGCCAAAGTGACATTGCCACATGTCTCGACGGGGTGAGCCCCTGCAGGCTGCAGGTAGCAACTACACCATCTCTCAGGCATCTCAAGATTGTATCGTTTTGGATCGGATGGTTTTCACGGGCGAGCCGCAGAGACGCGATGCGCATTGCAAGATTATAGAATCCGTAACGCCATCGGTCGGGGGCGACTTCGATGCCAAAGTTGCGCGCGAGCTCGGCACCGTAACCAGTGCGCGTAATGTGTTTTCGCAAGTCGCGTGTTATGCGGGCGACATCCAGAGTCAGTTGAGCTCCATCGTTTTTGCCGTGCATTCGGTATGAAATCAACGGTTTGCGGACGGTTATTACATCGCCCAGCAAGGGGGCTGTTGCCAAAAAATAGCTATCGATGAACCTATCCATATCTTGTTGCAACGGCATAATCTTATCAAGGAACTGTCTTGAAAGCAGGTTTCCCGACGCAGGGGGGGTCGGATAGCTGGCTGTGGTGGCCAACGACCTCCTGATCTTCTCAGGTGTGGTATGCTTGTTGTACTTTGGGAAGACGCTTCCGAGAAACCGGCCGGTCTCGTCAACCAGTTTCATCTGAAACTGGATCATCGACCAGCCGGGTCTCATCACAGCCCGAGCTTCGCGGATCAGGGACGGATGGACCGTATCGTCCGCATCGAGAAAGACAATCCACTTGCCTTGGCTATTGCGATAGCCTTCTTCGGCAGCGCTCGCTTGGCCTCGATTAGCTCGAAAAATCATTTTGACGCCGCGAGATGCAAATGATTCGATGATGGTTCGGGACCGATCCGTTGAACCGTCATCGACGACGATCACTTCCACGCGAGGCCAATCGAGGTTGAGAGCACTCGAAATGGCTTCTCCGACAAATTTCTCATAGTTGTAGTTACAGATTATCACGGAAGCCAGTTCCGAGGGATCTGCTGCCACCTGAAGGTGAGCGTTGCTGAGAGATGCCATGGCGCGAGGCCTTATGAATCCGTTGTAGGCGGGCGATATCTATGTGTCCGCCAAAGCCCAACTGCGAGCATCAGAGGGTCCTTGGCGTGGAGCAATGACAGTCCTGCATAGGTGACGAAGCCAACAGCTGAAAGGAGTGCGATACTCAAGCCTGGCTGTGAGTGGGGCAGGAATTGGCGCGTAAGGCCGATCACAATGGCCATCAGACCCGATGCGATCACCGGACCGGTCAGGATACGAAGATGTTCATACGATGAGATGGCGCACTTGCGATTAGCCAAGATCGTCAACAGTACAAGTGCCAAGCATTCGCTACCTGACCAGACCGCCAGCGCGTAGCCGGAGTCGGGGAGTCGGGTAAGTGTGATAGCGATTGCCATGTACGCGAGGACTGCGAGGTTTACGGAGCGAATGCTTTCGATTTCACCGACGGCGCTCAGCAGAGATGTCATGAACAGGCGAGGAGCTTGAACAAAAACCAGTAGGCTTAGCCAGAACGCCGGCTCGGCGGCGGGCAACCATTTCGTTCCAAAGATGACGGTGATGAGTTCAGATGCTTCGCAACCGATCCCTACGAAGATCGGGAACATCAAAATGCAACCCATCGCGAGGGCCGTTCTATATGACCGAAGGAGTCGTTCTCGGTCATGTTGCATCCGCGCCATCAACGGAAGCATTACTTGCGAAATGGCAGTTGCAGTGATTGCCCAGACCGTATCGACAAGCCGAAAAGCGATGTTAAGAAAGCCAACTGTTTCGACCCCGAGAAATACTCCTGCAAAGAAGATGAAAGCGCGTTTGGTAGCAAAGTTGGTTGCGAGTGACGTGACTGCTCCAACGCTGTAGTTGAGCACATCGGCTAGAGGGCGCAGTTCTCTTGTCAGACGAGGACGCCACGCGGATAATACAACCAAGGTGGTGGAGCCTAAGATCGTCATCGAAAGCGATTGGATAACCAGAGACCAGATACCAAATCCTTGCAGGGCTGCCAGTATTCCGATTGCTGCTCCAGCTGTACGGCCAATCAGCGTACGTATTGCGAGAAGTCGGAAGCCGAACTCTTTCCTCAGCCGCGCATTCAAGATGCTCGCTGGAGCTTCGAATAGCAGTCCAACTCCGAGCACGCGGCCGATGTCGCCAATTCTCGGATCACCAACAAGGGTCGCCAGAAGCGGGAATATGGTCAGCAAGATGACAAAGACTACCACACTGACGAGAAGCGATACTGTGAATGCCGCGTTGAAGTGGGCGTCGCTTGCCTTGGGCTCTCGCACCAAGGCGTCATGGAACAGCATGTTGGTGAAGATGCCGGCGACCTCGATCACCGACACAGCTACTGCGTAAGAGCCGAAGTCATTGGGTTCGAGAAGTTTGGCAAAGATGATCAGGGCCGCAAAGGAAACCGCGGTCAAGCTGCCGTTTTCGACTATGCTCCACCAGATAGAACCAATTGCGATGCGTGCGAGCGACAAAGCTGGAGCGCTCAAGTGTCTATCAGGCTATGGCGCACACCAGTCAGTGCTAGCGGTGCCGCCCTCAAATCTTGCATCCATCGCATGACAAATCCAGCGTGTGACGTTTCACTCAGTGAACGGGTTTCCGCGAACCCTTTAATAGGCACTCGGCTTGAACAGAGTGAGGATGGCAGTCCGTGCTAGAATCAAGACATCCAACCTAAAGCTCCAATTGTTGACATACCACAAATCGTGCTCCACACGCTTCTGCATCAGCTCGATGGCGCGGGTTTCTCCGCGGTAACCATTAACCTGGGCCCAGCCGGTGATGCCGGGCTTGACGTGGTGGCGGTAGGCGTAGTTGCCGATGATCTGCTCATATTCGGTGTTGTGGGCGGCCGCGTGCGGGCGGGGGCCGACCAGCGACATGTCGCCCTTGAGCACGTTGAAGAGCTGCGGCAGCTCGTCGATCGAGGTCTTGCGCAGCCACCTGCCGACACGGGTTACGCGCGGATCGTCCTTCTCCGCCTGGCGAACGGTCGGGCCGTCCTCCAGGACGCACATAGTGCGGAATTTGATGATCTTGAAGGCGCGTCCGTTGAAACCGTTGCGGGTCTGTCGAAAGAATACCGATCCTGTCGATGTCAGCTTGATTACGATGGCGGTCATCAGCATCACGGGAGTGAAGACAATCAGTGCGACGCCAGCACCCAAGAGGTCGAGGGTGCGCTTAACCGTTCGTTCCTTCCAGGATAGCGGTGCGCGGCGCAGTTCGGCCGTAAAGGTGTTGCCGGTGCTTTGCAGCGGATGGCGTAAAAAGCGCGCGGTATGCGCGTCGGGCACCAGGTGCACGGGAACGGGCAGGATTTTTAGTGCGTCTAGAATGCTATCGATCGCGTGCTGACGGCTCCAACTCATCAGCAGGAAGACGTGCTCGATCCGATTCTCTCTCACATAACCAACCAGTTCGTCGAGTCGGGGCGCGATCGCGGAAAGCAGAAGGGGCGATGCAAGCTCGTTGGAGCGAATCTCCATGATGCGCCTCAGGCGATAGCCGTGCTGGGCGAGGTCTTGGATTGCGTTGGACGAGGCCGGCAGGCCGAACTCAGCAATCATCACTGCGGGACTGTTGGCGAAAGCTCCGCTGCGTAAGCCACGCGCGATCGCCCGTGCGGCGATGGTTTTCCAAGTCAAGAGCATGGCAAGACCGAGCAAATAGAACGAGATCGTGGTCGCGCGGGAAAATTCCTCGCTCACTTTCATGGTGAAGGCGATGGCGAGCAGAGCGCCGAACAAGCCCGTCCAGGTGGACACTGTCATGCGGAAGCTACGCAACAAATTGGTGATTGTCTTGATCCGGTAGCCGTGCTGGACGGTAGTAAGGAGGACGAAATTGACTGCGACCAAGAGGCTCCCGGCGGCATATTGATTGATCTTAGCAACCTCGGCGTGCACATAAAGGTGGTAAGCTATCGCGCAGCCGATCCCGACGGTTAACACTAGGGCCGCATCAATCAGCATCACCAGCCGCTCCACAACCGGGGGGCGAAGCCAGCTGTACCCTAACCCAGAGGGCGAAGGAGAAGCTTGTTCTGGGTTGCGAGTGTCCTCTGACGAATGACGAGAGGGCGCCCGTTGAGTCCGCAAAACCGTCATCCAAAACTCACTTAAAAATGAATCAGATATCCGAACGTGCCGAGCTATCAGGCGAAACCGCAATTAAAACAAGGAGAAGGGGAAAGTAACCTTACCCCTAAGGAGGATTGTAGCTTACAAGGTATCTTTGAAGATATGTCAATTTTCTAGTTCGTTAGGATGCTCCAGTGGTTCGAAGCGAATCCGGACGCCGGCTCAGACGGCGACTTCGCCGGCTTGTATCGATCGGCCTCGCCGCGGGCGCTCTGCTGGGCGTGGCGGCGCTTGCGCTTCGTTCGGATCGGGCGCCGCCGCAACAGCCATCGAGCTTTGGGGCCACGGCGAACCTCTATATTGACGGACGATATGACGCGCGGTTTGCCGGCGAGTTGGCTGCGACGAAGCAGGGCTTCTTCGCGACCGCGGTCACGCTTCGCCCCAGCTCGGACGACCCCAGCTTCGTCGAGACCGTCGCACGGGACCATGCCATTGGCGTAACAAGCGGCCAGAAATTCCTGTTGGCGGCTTGGCGCGGCGTCCCTGTGACGGCTTTCGCCGCAAGTTTCCTCGATACTTCACTTGCGATATTTGCCTTGGAAAGCTCCGGCCTGCGCCGACCCCAGGATTTGGTTGGCAGGCAAGTCGGCTACCGCAAGGGCAGCGAGGGCGAGGTCGTCTTCGACGCCATGATTGCCCAACTCGGACTGCCCCGCAGCCGGATCACGAAGGTGCCCGATCGCTACAGCTTCGAATTTCTCTACACTCGCGAGGTCGATGCCATCATCGCTCCGATCGACGAACAGCCCGATCCGTCCGCCGCCAGCTACGTACGACTTAGCATTATCAAGCCGCAAGACTACGGCATTCACGTTCCAGGGCTGGTCTATTTTGCCGGCAATGACCTCATACGTCACCGCCCATCCGTCATTGCCGACGTGCTCCAGGGCATCATCCGAGGCTGGCAGTTCGTGTATGCCGACTATGCACGTAGCGAGCCTGTTCTTTCCGGCTTTGACCCCTCAAGATTGAAACCCGAACGTCTGAGATTCGAGCTCCAGCAGCAGCGCAGCTTGGTCCTGCCTACCGGCAGCCGTATCGCAGATTACGATGAGAGTCGTTGGCGGACGCTTCGGGATATTCTCCTGTTCGCCAAGCTCGGCGAGGAGGAGGTGCCGTTGGCCCAAACGGTCAACTACCAGTTCCTTCGGGATCTGTACCGCCGTTCACCGGATCTGGCTGCCCCGGCAGCGTGGAGCGCGGAAAAATAGGACCTAGAAGCCACACTTGTGCGCCATATTGATGCAAAGGACCTTTGGCCGCCGCGGCATCGGTTGCTTTTCTGCCGGCGGCCTTGGTAAGCTTGGGTTCTAGCCGCGGGGCGGTTTGCGGACCGTTGGCATGCCGGGGTCTGACGGTGCAAGCCGACCTTCAAATCCGCAGGGGCAGGAGCTTTTTTGGGATGTTCAAGACGTTGATGCGAGCAGGTTTTTTGGCTGCCATCGTTGCCCTCAGCGTAGCGAGCGGAGCAAACGCGGCAATGCAGATGCCTGCACCGGCGGCCCTGCTCACAGGAGAGAGCCAGGTAACGCCTGTTACATTCTGGGCTCAGCCGTACCCATATCGGTATGTGCCGTGGCGCCGTTGCCCCCTGGTGCGGGTCGAGACACCCTATGGCTGGTATATGGACCGCGTTTGCGCGTCTGTCGGTCCTGTCCTGCGTCGGGCGTACTGAGGTTGGGCTAAACGAGCGGCGGCTGCCGTTTTTTCGAAGAATCTTTTCAAAGGCAGCCGCATACCTAACATGCGGCTGCCTTTCTCATTTTGCTTCGCTGAGTGCTGCTCTCTTGTGCAGCCAGCACGGGTTCACCATGAATATCTTTGTCGGACCGGGATAGGATGTCCCATGGTGAAGATTGTGTTACCAGACTGGCGGGGCTGCATCGGCAGCGTGATTGCGTAAGGCGGCGGTGACGGGATCTCCTCGGAGTGGTGACCCGGCAAACCGGACGTACATAGAGGATACGATGACAGGGGTTTCAGCCTACGATCTCACGGGCAAACGTGTCTTTGTCGCGGGTCACCGCGGCATGGTCGGATCAGCTGTCGTCCGAAGGCTTGCATCAGAGAATTGCACAATGCTGGTTGCCGATCGACGCGAGTTGGACCTCACGAAAGAGGAGCCCACGCTGCGATGGCTGGAGGCCAACCGTCCCGAGATCGTAGTTCACGCCGCTGCAAAGGTCGGCGGTATCGCGGCCAACAGCAATTTCCCGGTTGACTTTCTCTGCGACAATCTTGCGCTGGAATTGAACGTCATCCGTGCAAGCCATACGGTTGGTGTGCAGCGCCTGCTGTTTCTGGGCTCATCCTGTATCTATCCCAAGCACGCCAAGCAGCCGATCGCCGAAGGTGAATTGTTGACGGGACCCCTTGAGCCGACCAATGAGTGGTATGCGATTGCCAAGATTGCCGGCCTAAAGATGTGCCAGGCGTATCGTCGGCAATATGGCGATGACTTCATCTCGGTGATGCCGACCAATCTCTACGGCCGCGGCGACAACTACCACCCGGATCACAGCCACGTCCCCGCAGCGTTGATCCGGCGCTTCCACGAGGCCAAGATGGCCAATGCGCCCAGCGTCTCCGTGTGGGGGACCGGCACGCCGCTCCGCGAATTTCTCAACGTCGACGACTTTGCAGACGCCTGCGTCTTCCTGTTGAAGAACTATTCAAGCGACCTGCCAATTAACGTCGGTAGCGGCGACGAGCTATCGATCGCCGAATTCGCGGTGGCTGTAGCCGAGGTCGTCGGTTACGAAGGCAGGTTGATTTTCGATACCTCCAAGCCTGATGGTACCCCCCGCAAGCTCCTGGATAGCTCACGGATCCAGGCGCTTGGATGGCGCGCCACCACTTCGCTTCGTGCGGGAATTGCTTTGGCCTTTGAAGACTTCCTTCAAGGCCACGGCCGTCACCTGGAGGTTAGCCGCGCGGGTTGAGCAGCTCCATACTTCGATTGCCAAGTTTTTTGAATCTTTTTTTGTTGGATTGTATCAATGCGCTTTCTGCTGGTCGGCATCAATTACGCGCCCAATCTAATTGGGGTGGCGAAGTACAACACGGAGTTGTGCGAAAGCCTCGTCGACGAAGGTCACGAAGTCAGGGTGATTACCGCGCCACCCTACTATCCCGCCTGGAAGATCCCGACGGACTTCAGCGCGTCATATTTCAGGGCAACGGATATCAACGGTGTCCGCGTCACGCGCACGCCGATTTACGTCCCTGCGCAACCATCGGGCGGGAAGCGTTTGATTCATCATGCATCCTTCGCGTTGAGCAGTGTGCTGCCCGTTGCGAAAGAGGCATTCAGCTGGCGCCCTGATATCATGCTCTCGGTGGCGCCCTCATTGATGTCAGCTGCATTCGTTTCCTTCATCGCTCCCCGGGTTCGCGCCAAGTCTTGGCTTCATGTGCAGGATTTCGAGGTCGACGCGGCTTTCGATCTAGGATTGCTTCAGAATGACAATCTGCGAAGGGTGATGCTCAAGACGGAAGCTGCCATCATCCGCTCGTTTGACAGGGTTTCATCGATCTCTCCGCAGATGGTCGCTCGTCTTCATGGCAAGGGTTTGGAGATGGGACGCACGAGCGAGGTCAGGAATTGGATCGATACGAGTGCTATCTTTCCCGCATCCAGGCAGACTAGATATCGTCGACAGCTGGGCATTCCCGACACAGCGACCGTTGGGCTCTATTCAGGCACGATGTCGAACAAGCAGGGTCTAGATCTTGCAATAGATGCAGCTGCAGCTTTGGGAGATAGTCGTCCCAATACGCATCTCATTCTCGCTGGTGAAGGACCTCACAAGGCCAAGTTGGTCGAAATGGCGGATGGCCATTCGAGAGTTCACTTTTTGGACTTGCAGCCCAATGAGAGCTTCAATGAGTTGATGGCGACCGCCGACTTTCATCTCATTCCTCAGAAGGCTGAAGCGGCCGACCTAGTCCTGCCTTCAAAGCTTGGCGCAATCCTGGCATCCGGACGGCCGGTTATTGCAATGGCAAGTCGAGGGACAGGACTCGCTGCGGAAGTTGATGGCGCTGGACTGGTCATTCCTCCGGGCGACTCGCGAGCGCTTGCCGCCGCGATTGTAAAACTGAGCGACGATCACGCGCTTTGCGAAGAGTTGGGCGCTGAGGGGCGGAGGCGTTCCATCGAGCGTTGGGATCGCCGGACAATCGTTCGACGCTGGGTCGAGGACATGGCAGCCATGAAGGCTCCATTCGCTCGAGCGCCAAAGCCCACTCTTGGAGTTAGGGACGTCCCGATTCCGGTGAATGATGGCGTTTCTCTGCCTTGATGATAACGGGTTGGCATACCAAGTCTTGAAATCGAAAAGGGCGGGAGTGATTCAAGCTCCCGCCCTTTCCGTTTTACATCTGCCGCCGCTCACTCATGGCGCGGAAAATATCTGAAGCCGTGTTGCTTGATCAGTTCGTCGCGCTTTGCGGATTCGAGATCTTCCTTCATCATTTCTCGAACCAGGCTTTCGAACGATGTCTTGGGCTCCCAGCCGAGTTTCTGCTTGGCCTTTGATGGATCACCAAGAAGCGTGGCGACCTCGGTGGGACGGAAATAGCGAGGATCGACCGAAACAACGCACTTTCCTGTAGCGGCATCGTATCCTTTTTCTTCGGCGCCGCTTCCTTCCCAGCCAATTGTCATGCCCACTTCGCTCGCGGCGACGTCGACGAAGTCCCTGACCGAGTGCTGCACGCCGGTAGCGATCACGAAATCCTCCGGCTTCTCCTGTTGCAGCATCAGCCATTGCATCTCGACATAGTCACGTGCGTGTCCCCAATCGCGCAGGGCGTCCAGATTGCCGAGGTACAGCCGTTCCTGCAGACCCAAATGAATGCGCGCTACCGCTCGAGTGATTTTGCGAGTGACAAAGGTTTCACCGCGGACCGGAGATTCATGATTAAAAAGGATGCCGTTGCATGCGTACATTCCGTAGGCCTCACGGTAATTAACCGTGATCCAATAGGCATAGAGCTTGGCAACAGCATACGGCGAACGTGGGTAAAAGGGAGTGGTCTCCTTTTGCGGGATCTCCTGGACCATGCCGTAAAGTTCGGACGTTGACGCTTGGTAGAACCGAGCGGTTCTTTCCAATCCGACGATCCGCATCGCCTCGAGAATTCGGAGCGTACCAAGTGCGTCGGAGTTCGCCGTGTATTCTGGCTCCTCGAACGAAACGGCCACGTGACTTTGCGCAGCGAGGTTGTAGATCTCGTGCGGCTGAATCTGACCAACAATGCGTATAAGGCTCGAAGAGTCTGTCAGGTCGCCGTAATGCAGACGGAATGCTGGATTGGGCTCATGAGGATCCAGGTAGAGGTGGTCGATGCGATCAGTATTGAAAAGCGAAGTCCGACGTTTGATGCCGTGGACCTCATACCCCTTTTCCAAGAGCAATTCGGCCAGATAGGCGCCATCTTGACCAGTTACGCCGGTAATGAGTGCACGTTTCTTTGTCATGGAAATCTCTAAGTTCGATATACTCTGTTCGTACTCGAAAACTGGGCCAATAGGGAGAGGTCGGGCCGTAAAATCAAGCTTAGATTAACGGCTCTTAAGGCTCTACTAAGGCAGGGGATGTCGTCTGGGTGCCTGGGTCGGAGTGATGCAATAGAGCATTCGGCTTGCCACGCGCCGACGTCTCAGGCGCGCCCCGCAAGCCTTGGCCGCATCAGCCGCTCAATTCGGTGCAGGCCACGACATCTGCCCCGTCGGCGAGCAGATCACGCCACACCGGCGTGCGCCATAGGTCCGGTCGCCGGCGGCGATGCTGGTCTTGACCTCGCGGCCGGGTTCCTCGTCGCCGCGGGGTCTGGCGCCGAGAGAGCGGGTCCGGCGTTTCGCGACGAAGGCGAACCTCATGACACTTCCTTCGCGAATTAGTCCCCTCGGCCTTCAGCTTGGCGACCTCACGGCGCAGCCGCTCGATCTCCAGCTGCTCCGGCTTCATCTGCCCGTGGTCGGTAAAGGTTGCGCCGGATCGGAGCCGACCTCCTTCACCCATTTGCGGAGAACGTTCTCGCGAACGTCTAGGTCACGACCGGCTTGCGCAACCGACATCGCACGTTCCCGGCCCAGCTTGACCAACTCGACCTAGAGCTCGCGACTGAACTTCCGTCTCTTCTTCGCCCGCCTCCGGGCTTCATGAAACACCTAATCTCCGCGTCCATCAAACCGGCAGCAGCTCAGTCGTCATCGTGGAGTGTAAAGTCGGGACAGCTCCGCGAGCTGACGGCGTGATCTGGAGAGATAGTGCCCGTACGACCGACCTGGTTTCCAGACGAGCAAACGATTCGTTCCGCCGCACAATGTTGAGAGCGCGCCTTCGGTCCGTTAGGCAAGGTCATTGACTAGAGTCCAGCGAGGCTCGTCCAAGATATTGCGGCCGACACCTTAAGCCCCTGCGGGACGCACTAGCGATGATTTTCGCGACTTCCAACCCACTGTTCAGGCCTGACAAAGGATGATTTTGTCATCGCCTTTTGCTGTCGTGTTTGCACTTCCTTGGCACCCACTGCTGCACTGAGATGCCCTCATGGATCGACTTGCACTCCTGCAGCAATGCACAGGCTCCTCCTCTGAACAGTTAATGGGTGGTCTATGAAGCCGAGTTTAGGCAAACATTAAGTTCGCGAAGGCCCCGGACCGTTCTACTTCAATTTGTTGGGATCCGGGTAAGCTGATCTTGAAAGGGAGCATGGATCGTTGCCGCAACAACAGGCGGGGCGTTCATGTCAAAATCGGCAACATCTGCGAAGACCCAGAACTACGCGAGCGTTGTAATCGGTACCTCCGGCAACGATGTTCTTTCTGGTGGCACCGGAAACGATTTGTTGACCGGAGGAGCCGGAAGCGACACGTTTGTAATTTCCAAAGGATTTGGCTCCGACACGATTAGCGATTTCACGGGTGGTGCAGGTGGTGACATACTGCGCGTCGTAGACTATGGGTTCACAAGTTTCGCTGCCTTCAAGGCTGCAGCGAAGCAGGTCGGATCTGACGTCGTTGTCACTCTGTCGACTAGCGAATCTCTCACGCTAAGCAACGTAAAGTTGGGTTCACTGACTGCCGCGAATGTCCTTCTCGTTAATGAGGCGGTCAATCATGCGCCAGTGGCGAGCCCCGTAACCTTGACCGCAGGGATCGAGGACACTGTCTACACGATTAGTGCGACGACATTGTTAGCTGGCGTTGTGGACGTCGACAGCTCTTCGCTGTCGATTACCTCGATCAGTGTGGCAACCGGTGGTGGCAATATTGTCAACAACGGCAACGGCACTTGGACATATAGTCCAGCAGCGAACTACAATGGATTGGTCAGTTTCAACTATACGGCGTCCGATGGATCGGTAACCGCAACCTCGACTGCCAGCTTGACATTGGCGGCAGTCAACGACGCTCCAGTGGCCAAGTCGATGACGCTCGCTCCAGGCACGGAGGATGTCGCCTGTACGATCAGTGCGGCGACTCTGTTGGCTGGAGTTACGGACGTCGACAGCTCCTCATTGTCAATTACTTCAATCAGCGTGGCAAGTGGCGGTGGCAACATTGTCAACAATGGCAGTGGCACTTGGACCTACACGCCGGAAGCGAACTACAACGGACAGGTCAGCTTCAACTACACGGCGTCCGATGGATCGCTGACCGCAACCGCGACGGCCAGCTTGACCCTTGCGGCGGTCAACGACGCGCCGGTGGCAAGGCCGGTGACGCTCGCTGCGGGCACGGAGGATGTCACCTATACGATCAATGCGGCGACCCTGTTGGCCGGAGCTACGGATGTCGACAACTCCTCACTGTTGATCACCTCGGTCAGTGTAGCCAGCGGCGGCGGCACCATCGTCGACAACGGCAACGGCACCTGGACGTACAGTCCGGCAGCGAATTACAACGGCCCTGTTAGCTTCAACTTCACGGCATCCGACGGATCGCTGATGGCAACCTCAGCCGCCAACGCGACCCTTGCGGCGGTCAACGACGCGCCGATAGCCACGTCGGTGACTCTGGCTGCGGGCACGGAGAATGTCGCTTATACAATCACTGCGGCGAGTCTGTTAGCCGGAGTTGTCGACGTCGACAGTTCTTCGCTGTCGATCACCTCAGTCAGCTTGGCCAGTGGCGCCGGTAACGTTGTCAATAACAGCAACGGCATCTGGACATACACGCCGTCGGCGAACTACAGCGGACTGGTCAGCTTCAGCTACACTGCGTCCGACGGATCGTTGATGGCGACCTCGACTGCTAGTCTGACCATTTTGGCGACACAACCGCCGGTTCCGCTCGCGGCAAGCAATATCTTGTTCGGAAGCTCCGGCAATGACGTGTTGACCGGAGGCGGAGCCCCCGACCTATTCGTGGTTTCCAAGGGATTCGGCTCGGACGTTGTCAGTGATTTCCAAGTCGGCGCCGGCGGCGATGTGCTGCGGTTCCAGAACTACGGGTTCGGGACTTTTGCAAGTCTCCTGGCCGCTGCCAAGCAGGTTGGTTCTGATACGGTGATAGCACTGTCCAGTGCTGAGACTGTGACGTTAAAAAATGTCGCAGTTACGTCGCTGGTTGCCGCGAATGTCCAGCTCGATAATCCTCTGCCCCTTAGCGCGACTGCGACCTATGTGCCGGCCGCTGTAACGACCGGCACAGCGTATGGAACTTCCGGAAATGACAAGCTGCAGGCAAGTGGCGCGGCGGTAACTCTCGTCGGTGGCGCCGCCGATGATACCTATGTCGTCTACGATCGCACCACGAAGGTTCTCGAACAGGCTGGCCAAGGCGTCGATACGATCCTGGCCGGGAAGTATGACGGCTATAGCCTCGTCAATGCACCAAACGTCGAAAATCTGACGCTGACAGGGAGTGCTGCAGCACCTGCTACCGGTAACGCGCTTGACAACATCATTACTGGTAACGCCGGCAACAACATGATCGATGGAGGGCTCGGCAACGACGTCCTTGTAGGTGGTGGCGGCATAGACACCTTCGTGATCAAGGCCGGAAATGGAAATGATGTCATCACCGATTTCACCGCCGGGGCGGGAGGGGACATCCTTCAGGTTAGTGGCACGAATTTCAAGACGTTTGCCGATGTTCAGGCTGCGATGACGCAAGCAGGCACGGACGTCTACCTTGCCCTCGGAAATGGCGAGAGGATTACCCTTGAACACGCCAACATTCAAAATATCGTGGCAGCTAACGTCAATGTCGTGACGCCGTCCTCAGGCTTGCTCAAGACGTTTGGCGATGATTTCGATTCGCTGTCGGCCGGTCAGGATCCCAGTTTGACTTGGCGGACGAGCTACGCGTGGAGCGGCCCGGCCAGCTACCTGTTGAGCGGCAGCGGGGAGCAGGGCGTTTACGTCGATAGCAGCTTCTCCGGCTTGCCGGGGACGCAAGCATCGAGTTCGCTTGGTCTCAACCCGTTCTCCATTGAGAATGGCGAGTTGGTCATTACAGCTAAGCCCATCCCTTCGACCGTCAGTTCATATGTCGGAGGAGCTCAATTCTACACCGGCATGATCTCGAGCGAAAACAGCTTCGTCCAGACTTACGGGTACTTCGAGATGACGGCCACGTTGCCGAGCACAACCGGAGCCTGGCCTGCCTTCTGGCTGTTGCCGATTAACGGGCAGTACAGCGGCGAGCTCGACGTGCTTGAGGCATTCGGGCAGAATCCGGACCAGGCTCATTGGCAGGTCCACTCGTCGACCGGATCGACGGCTGCTCCCGGCGCTTGGGCAAATACGGCCGATCTTACGTCGGGAATGCATACTTTCGCGGTTCAATGGACACCCTATGATCTGACGTTCTTTGTCGATGGCGCCGAGATTGCCAAGGCTCCCACGCCTGCAGACATGAACACGGCAATGTACATGATCGCCAATCTCGCCATGGGCGGTTGGGCCGGAGCCGCCGATGGATCTACCGCGACGCTGACTATTGATTCGATTGAAGCCTATCAGCTGCCTGAATACACGCTGGCTAATTATACGCTTCTGGCGAGCGGTACTCCAACCAAGACGATTGCTGGGACAAGCAATGCCGACACTCTCACAGGAACAGACGGTAACGATCTGATCGCAGGCTACGGTGGTGCCGACGTCATGACCGGCGGTCTCGGCGATGACACCTATATCGTGGCGGATACAGGCGCGCGAATCGTTGAGGTCGCCGGGGGTGGGGTGGATACCGCGCAGGCATCGGTCTCGTACGCCCTTGCCAATTACGTCGAGAACCTCACTCTGACCGGATCCGCCGCTATCAATGGGACCGGAAACAGCCAAGCTAATATCATTGTCGGTAATTCCGCTGCAAACATCATCACTGGAGGGCAAGGCAACGATATCCTTACAGGAGGCGGTGGGAGTGATGAATTTGTGATCAATTTGGGGGATGGGTCGGACGTCATCACCGATTTCCATCCAGGCGCTGCCAGCGACCATGACGTCGTCACGCTGACGGGCTTTAGTTTCACCTCGTTCGATGACATCACGGCTGCAATGAATCAGGTCGGATCAGATGTTTACCTGACGTTGACAGACTATGAGACGCTGGTCTTTCGCGGGACAACGATTTCCGATTTCGTGAGTGACAACTTCCAGCTTCCGGGGACTCTGGCGACCAGCGGTGCGGCTCTGAGCTATTGGAGCGGTACTGCCGCTAATCAGTACGTCTATGGCACCGCCATGAACGACAATCTCAAAGCGGGTGGGACAGGCAACACCCTTGTTGGCGGTGCGGGCGACGACACCTATGTTGTCGGTTCGGCAAATACCACTATTGTTGAGAAACCGGGCGAGGGCATCGATACAGTTCAGGTGTGGGGCGTTTCGTATACGCTCGCGCCAAACGTCGAAAATCTAAATCTGATGCAAGGGGGCTTGACCGGAACTGGTAACGATCTCGCAAATCGAATGGTGGGCTCAAGTGGCAATGATATTCTTGCTGGAGCAGCTGGCGATGATTGGCTGTTTGGAGGTGGAGGTAACGACAGCTTTGTGTATGGCAAAGGAAGCGGGCACGATACGATCGCCGACTTCCATGTCTATACAAGCTCAACGGCCGAGCACGACAAACTAGTTTTCAAGGGTTATGACGCAAGCGCCTATCTGACTGTCGAGGGGGACGAGTGGGCCGTTCAGTATGCGGGCGGAGTCGATAAGCTTACGATTGTGGGGGTGACGCATCTAAGTGCTCTGGATTATTCATTTATTGCATAGCTTTGTTTGACCTCCAAATTTGAGCTCGATGTCATAAGCATGAGGCTCCGAAGGGCGAGAAGACTTTGTCGGAAGCACGGAATGGTCGGTTCTAAGTTGGCTGCCTCATAGCTGAGAACGGCTCGCGAGCAAGACGAATTGTAACTCGCCTCACTCCGTCGGCTGCTGTCCGGAGAGAGAGCCAGTTGCGTCTTGAGATAATGAAGGAGTAAGGCAGCCATGACAGATCACCAACCTTGTCCTGAGTTGCCGATCGTTCTCGGCTTCAATCTCATCGTGCACGACCCACCAGGCTTCTGAATAAGGACGGAGGGCGAGTAATACTCTCTCACGTTCTTTGTTCGGCTGGCGTGCAATGGAAGGACTTCTTGCGCGCCTCGCGGTGTAAGGTGGATTGGAGTTGCGGCCTAATCCATCCCATCCAATTGCACGGCCTGGCGTCAATGGTGCGGTTGCGCAGCCTGCGAGCAGGAAGGAGACGCTGGTGGCTGTCATGAAAAATCGGCTATACATTTGGGCCCAATGCAAAGCGGCAAGAGGCACACGGTTCCGCGAATGGAACTTGACGGAAATTGGTTAATGGAAAATTAAGTCAATGGATGATCAGCGTGTCAGCATTCTGTCCTGACTGTAATCCGCTGTGCCCCCTTGGTCCGCCATCGATGGGTGTCAGCATTGAACGCTTTCTAATCGAGACTCTGCGAGGAGAACATCCCGAGGATCGCAGCTGTGCGATCGTCAGCCGTCCGGTTTGATGTCGTTCGAACTTTTGCCGACTTCGATTCGTTCGCGGCGGGGCCTTTTTAGAAGACGGTAACGTTCGCGTCCAACGCTGCAAATCTGCTCCTGACTGCGCGCAATGTATCGGTCTAAGGCGTCCATCAGCGATAGGACTACCGGGCTGAGGTTATCAAGTACGAGGACACCTCTTGCCTCGCGCACCAGTAATACAAGGTGGTGCTCTGCGGTCAATCGGATGACGACCTCCGCTAGGAGCAAAGCTGAGCTGGGCCAACCGGCCCGAAGCAACAGATGGCGTTTGGTAACGGCATAGTCGCCGCAGTTGCCGTCATAAGGAAATATCTCCCATTCCAGGTCGTGTTGGCTTGCGGGCGGACCTTTTGGAACTATGCCGAAGTTCACCGTCGAATTAATGTAGGCGAGTTCTTGCCATCGTTGGACTGACGAAGGGAAGTCTCGAATCCGACGATCTTTGTGGAGCTGACAATCTTCGGATACTCGTTGCAAAATCGTGAGAACAAAAGCGGAGGAGTAACCGCTTGATTTTCGTCATTTGAGTAAGCAGTCTGACTGACAACACAACCAAACTGCGGGAAGCACCTCTAACCATGGGGCTTGACCTGAAAATTGATTGTACGGCGGAATAGCTAAAGTATGTCGCAACGCGACGGAAAGTAAGCGCGAAGCCGATACCCTTGCTTCAGAATTCGAATGAACGTGCGAAAGAAGCCTCCGGCTTGGACGGAGGTTTCGGATGGGATTGGACAGCAAAA
>NZ_JADPJC010000075.1:0-534 GCF_023073215.1 Bradyrhizobium sp. 35 | reverse complement strand
TTGGAGGGATTTGGCAAGACCCTGCTGGCCAGTGATGAGGTGGTGGTCGAGGCGACCGGCAACAGCATGGCGGTATCGCGGGTTCTCGCACCGTTCGTGGCACGGGTGATTATCGCCAATCCGCTGCAGGTGAAGGCGATCGCCCAGGCTCACGTCAAGACCGACAAGATCGATGCCGGCACGCTCGCCAGTCTGCAGGCGGCTGGGTACCTGCCGCAGATCTGGACGCCTGACGCGGAGACGGAACGCAAGCGTCGGCTGGTGGCGCGGCGCTACCAGGTCGTGCGCCATCGCACGCGGCTCAAGAACGAGGTGCATTCGATCCTGCACGCGCACCTGATCCCGAAGTGCCCGCATGCCGATCTTTTCAACGGCCGCGGCCGGGCGTGGTTGGCCGCCCAACCGTTGCCGGACGATGAGCGCGCGGCGATCGATCGTAAGCGCTTAGCCGCAACCCTATTGAGGCTGGCTTGACGTTTTGCGGAATCGCCACGGCATGAGGTCTTCGATGCGGCTATGGGGATGGCCGTCGAT
>NZ_JADPJC010000125.1:0-1701 GCF_023073215.1 Bradyrhizobium sp. 35 | reverse complement strand
GCGCCGCGATTGACGATTTCGGCGCGAAAGCCGTCGCCATCGTAGCCTTTGTCCCCAATGAGGGAAGACATGGGCGGCGCGAGCTTCAAAAGGGCCGGCCCTGCGGCAATGTCTGCGGCTTGTCCCGGAGTGAGATGAAATGCGCAAGGTTTGCAATCAGGGTCGCTCAGCGCGTGGATTTTCGTGGTCCGCCCACCGCGCGAGCGGCCGATCGCCTGTTCACACTCCCCCCTTTTCCGCCGCTCGCCGAGCGATGCGCTTTGATCGAGGTGGAGTCGATCGACAAAGCCACTCGGTCCTTGCCGCAGCGGGCGAGCGCTTCAAAGATCGCCTGCCAATGTCCGCGCTTAGCCCAGCGATTGAACCGATTGTAGATCGTCGTGTAAGGGCCATAGTCGGACGGGCAATCGCGCCAGCGTGCGCCGCACTGGAGCATGTGAATGATACCGCTGATAATGCGTCGATCGTCTTGGCGCGCCGGGCCGGTCTGGTTCGTTGGCAGATGCGGCTCTATCTGAGCCCACTGCTTGTCGTTGAGCCAGAACAGTCCTTTGCGCATCGAAGTCCCCCGTGCCGAATCAACTTAGCACCAGGGAATCAGAACTCGCTAATTAGGTACAGACCCTAAGGCCGCCGCACCGTGCGGCCTCTTTCTTCGCCCGCAAGCATCTTCCGCTCAGGGTGCTTCCGTTGGCGGGTGTCGCTGCATGTCAGCTCACAAGTGCAGACCGGAAGTTTGCAGCCCGGCGCCAGTTCGGCGGCTTGTGACCCAGCGGACTTTCGCTGCGAACGGTCTGGCGCGATGATCGCGGCTTCGGGTCTTCAAGACCGGGCATGCCAGTTCGCCTTAGGTAGTCGGCCAAGGCCCAATGGTGGACGTAACCGTCCACCCCCTTTAGGGGGGTCGACGTCTTGCGTTGATGAGCCGTCTGATGGCGGCTACTGCCCGAACAACAGGCGGCGGCAAGCGCCCCTTTCGCGCTGGAATGACGACCAGAACATAGAGCACGTTGAGCAGCAGCCAGATGGCGACCGCGATCAAAAAGAACTTCATGAAAAAGGCCCGGCTAAATCCGGCAGAGGAAACTAGTAAGTCGTCCGTGAACAAGGCACTAAGCGATTGAGCAGGAGTCAGTTTTCCGGTTGCGGCGGCATTTGAGATTGCAGGGATTGGGGGCTTGAGGCCCCCAAACCTTGCAATTTTCGTTTGTGGATTCCCTTTCGCTGCGGACCATGATTCTGTGGTGCATCGGAGGGGCCGATGCGACCGAAGAAGCACAGGACGACGGGATCGAACGATCTGTTCCGGGCGCGGCTGGACCAGATCATCAATCTGAAGCACGAGTTGGTTCTGCTTGCCGGCAAGATCGATTGGGACTGGATCGACGGCGAGATCGCGCCGCTCTACAGCGAGAACGGCCGGCCCGGGATCGAGACCCGCTTCATGATCGGGCTGTTGTTGCTCAAGCATATCTACGGGCTGTCCGATGAGGGGGTGTGCGAGCGCTGGGTCCACGACCCTTATTTCCAGTTCTTCACCGGCGAAGAGTTTTTCCAGCACGCTTTCCCGCACGAACGCTCGGACCTGAGCCATTGGCGCAAGCGGCTCGGCGACAAGCTGGAGCTGCTGCTGGCCGAGAGCCTGCGGGTGGCGCACGAAGCCGGCGCCTTACGCAGCCAGGACCTCAAGCGCGTCACGGT
>NZ_JADPJC010000122.1:0-1757 GCF_023073215.1 Bradyrhizobium sp. 35 | reverse complement strand
TTTTGCTGTCCAATCCCATCCGAAACCTCCGTCCAAGCCGGAGGCTTCTTTCGCACGTTCATTCGAATTCTGAAGCAAGGGTATCGGCTTCGCGCTTACAAATAATGTGGTACCTTTGTCGGTCCGAAGACGTTCGTGAAGTGGATGTCATACCTCGACAGAAGATGACGATCGACGTGAATTTTTGAAGACCTGCAGTAGATTTGCGGCCGTAACGCCGCCCGCCATGACCTTGCTTCTATCGACCTCACTCACGTCAAACGCCATCGCTGCGTCTGGGGCAAAAGGTGTGAACGGAGGTGGGGCAGAGCACCATCACCATGAGCACCACCTCGAACACCATCCTCACGACCGGGACGACGATTAGTTGATGAGGGAAGAGGTCCGCCTCAGGCACTCCGGGGCCTCTGCCTTGTAAGCACATGGCCTACTCACCTAGTCGTGAGTTGGGTCGCTGTCGGCGCTCTACACATCTCGGTCGGGTTAATCGAGACGGTCTCTCGCCCATGGGCGCGACCTGCGCCGATAGTGCCACAAACAGCATCAATGTCGTTAGGGGCACCATTCCGGCGCATCATGCTCGCGCGCCGAGAGCGTCGTCGGTCGTGGCGACGTGCAGCGTGTTCAGACTGCGGCCATCGGGCAGCGGAACGGATCAGCAATCACGCCGCTGTCAGTCTCGATTGCTCATCATGCTTCGTGCTACTGCAGTTTCTGGTTGTTGGCTACTTCTCGCGCTAAACTAAGCTCAAGCTCAGTGAGCTTTTCGATCAAGTGCTCCACGATCTCCGCGCAGTCCGAATGCGTCAGCGAATGCACTCCGCGCGATGTCAGTTGGTTCTTGAGGATAGTCGCCATCATGGCTTTGACGCTCATGGACCGGCCTCGTCTGAAAAATCGGATCGTCACAAAATCAATCTGAAGTAGACGTTGAATATGGACGACAAGCAACGGCAAGAAGTTTGGTTCAACCTCCGTACAAGTACGGGCGGCGCTCGCGCTATGTTGCGTTGCGAAGCGCGTTGCCGTTGCAACACCAAAGCAGCGCTTCGCTCCGAATTCGGGACTTACGAAACAATTCGTTAGCTTTTATCTGGCTTGCTAGGTGCGTGCCGATTACCGCCGATTGCGGCACATGGAATGGGAATACCGGCCCCGGCTGTTCCTCCCAACCTGCGGCCGGGGCCGTTTGAACTTGCACTGCACCGTTCAACCCGGTCCACGACAATGTTTAGAGGCATTGCCATCACGCTATTTGGGATTTGGGCTGACCATTCTTTCGCAGCTCGATCAGACGCTCTTCTATGGTCGAAATACTGGCGCCGCGCTCAGGCTTGTGCGGGACATTAGTCGTGGTTCCGGCCTGTAGGTCAGCCGTGCTGCGCTCCTTCGGGCGGGGCATGCGCGAGCTTCCTCGACGGCTACTTCTTCAACAATACCCCTATCGTTCGCGCCATTCGCCTCACTGATCCTGCGTGACGGCCCAGCTCGGCTGCAATCTTCGATACGCCAGCGCCCGTCCGTGCCAGCTTCGACAATTGCTGGACCTCGCGGTCGGTCCATTGCTTTGGCTTCGGCGTTTTCATGGTGCGGTGCTCACCCGTACCAGTTAACCAGCGCGCCTCGTTTCGAACACTTGGGAAATTTACGGGTGGGTCCGTGGGCTGCGATCGAGGTTCACCGAGAAATAGTCGACCACTTCCGTAGCCTCGGCGCCTTGCCTGAAACCCCGCTGTTCTTCGAAATCGACGGAAGGA